>CAUJHL010000126.1 GCA_963204705.1 Pseudomonadota bacterium
ACCACAGGCTTCAGACCCTCACAGGCCATTCCGGCTGCCAGCGTCAGGGCATGCTGCTCGGCAATCGCCACATCAAAAAACCGGTCAGGATACGCCTTGGCAAAGTCGACCATGCCAGAGCCTTCGCACATTGCTGGGGTAATGGCCAGCAGACGTGTGTCCTGAGCAGCCTGATCCTGCAGGAACTGGCCAAACACATCCGAATATTTTTGCGGAGTATGAATCGGTTTGGGGGGAACAGCAGGAGCGGGTACCTGAGTGGCCGCACAGCCCGTGGCCGGTTTGGGCAGTTTGCCAATGGCGTGGTAACCGATCGGATCGGCTTCCGCAGGGGCAAAGCCTTTGCCTTTGGTCGTGTAAACGTGTACCAGTCTTGGCCCTTTACGATCGCGCAGCAGTGAGAGCACCCGCACCAGCTCATTCACATCGTGACCATTAAAGGGCCCGAAATACTCAAAGCCAATCGCTGAAAACAGATTTTCTTCGTGCTGCGGCGCGGATTTGCGGGATTTGAAGTCCATGTCTGGGCGTGGCTGCAAGACGCGCTCGCCCTCATCACTGATGCCCACCTGATAGCCACTTTGCCAAAGCGTGGCCAGATGCTGGGCAAAGCCGCCAATGCTGCAGGAAATCGACATATCATTGTCGTTCAGGATCACCAGCAAATCCACCTGGTGATGCACCGCATCGTTCATTGCCTCAAAAGCCATACCAGCGGTCATGGCACCATCACCGATCACACAGGCCACCCGACGCGAATCCCGTTGATAGCGCAAGGCCAGCGCCATACCCAGTGCGGCAGAAATGGAGGTGGAAGAATGGCCGACACCAAAGGTGTCAAATTCGGATTCTTCGCGAGCTGGAAACGCGGCTAGCCCTCCCTCCGAACGAATAGTGGGCAATAGTTCGCGGCGTCCTGTCAGGACTTTGTGGGCATAGGCCTGATGCCCGACATCCCAGACCAGCCGGTCACGGGGGGTATCCAGAATGGTGTGCAGCGCGATGGTCAATTCGACCACACCCAGATTGGCTCCAAAATGGCCCCCACTTTGACCGGCGGAGTACAGTAAAAAATGACGAAGTTCATCCGCCAGCTGCAGGCGCTGAGCCGGACTGAAATCTTTGAGACGTTCTGGATGATCAATGCTATCCAGTAAGTCTGTCTGTGGGCGATCAACAGGAATCTGGTGGTAAATCATGGGCCTAAACAGCTTCCTATACGACGATGATCCGGACAGTGCTGCTCTGGGGGCAGCAGAAAGAGCGCCGGCTAATCTATGAATGTCAACAATTCAATTACTGGCCATCCATCGCGAATCTTTAGGACAAAGGTCATGGAAAGGTTCTGCTATCCACTGGCTTCATCAGGGCGGCTCCCGTATGTGAGAGCAACCAGGCCGGGTATTGATGCTGTCACACTACGTGATCAGCACAATCGTCCAGCCACCCCTAACGTTTCCCGCCGGTTTGGGGCGGTGAATTCTGACAAAAAAAGCGCACGCTGTGTATCAGAGTTTTCATGCTAATGAATGATAATATGAGTTTCAGTGCGTTAGCATTCGCGATACTGTATCCCCTTTGTGATTGAATGCCGTATTTTTAATGGAGCCCTGAAATTGACACTGACAGCTGTCGCGACCTCCATGTTGCCCACCGAGCATGGCCTGTTTGACCTGACCGTTTTTACCGATCCGGAAAATGGCGAGGAGCACGTTGCCTTGTCAAAAGGGCTTTCAAACCAACCCGCTGATGATGCGCCACTGGTGCGTCTGCATTCTGAATGCCTGACCGGCGATGCCTTTCGCTCGCTACGCTGCGATTGCGGCCCTCAGTTGGCGGCGACCCTACAGCGCATAGAGGCTGAAGGTCGCGGTGCGGTGCTGTATTTACGGCAGGAAGGTCGCGGGATTGGTCTGGCCAATAAAATCCGGGCTTATGCCTTGCAGGATCAGGGGCACGATACCGTCGATGCCAATCTGCTGCTGGATCTTCCGGCTGATGCCCGCGAATACTCAATGTGCCGGGCGATGCTGGATTTTCTAGGCGTGAACGAAGTACGACTGATGACCAACAATCCGCTCAAAGTCGAGGCACTGGAGTCACTCGGCATTCGTGTGCGTGAACGTGTGCCGCTTCATGTCGGTGAAGGCCCACATAACCGCCAGTATTTGCTTACCAAACAGCAGCGCATGGGCCATTTGCGCTGAGATGCCGTCACTCACCACCAAACGTAGAGGCACGACGAAACTCTGGGCAAAGGCTTTTCCTGCCGGAGTGCTGTTAGTGATTCCCCTGATCACGCTGGTGGCTTTTCAGAATATTCTCCTGCCGGGTTTATCCCTGTTGATGTACGACCAGTTGCGCCAGCTCAGCCTTATGGCGCTGCTGGTGTTTGGCGGTAGTCTGGTACTGACTGTCCTGTTTTTCCCGCGCTCGATGGATGCCCTGCTTCCAGCCTCCGTGACTGGCCAGCGATGGCTGATGCTGGGGTTAATGACAGTGTTCGCGGGTATGGGCATGAGCCTGTGGCCACATGCTTCCCTTTATGCCTTGGCGGATGCGGGATTGTATGGCCTGTTGTCACTCGGTATCCTGTGCATTTGTCAGGCGATGACGGCCTTGCCACAACTGACACGCTGGCTCTCTGCACTGATTGCGCTGCTGCCCCTGCTGACCGTATGGCACTTGTTTCCCTACCTCTGGCACAGCCTCCAACAGCCGACTGCCGGCTATCTGGACGTCGGTGACTGGCATGGGCAATTCAGCAACATCCGCATGTACGACGACGCGCTGCTAGTGTGTCTGGTGCTGCTCTGGTGGCGGCCTGCCCTACTGTCGCATCGCTTTGCCGACTGGCCGGTGCTGCTGATTTCCACGACTTATCTGTTTAGCCTGATGATGGACGGTAGTCGCGCTACGTTGTTAGGGCTGACAGTGGGCATGTTCAGTATGGGGTTACTCAATCCTACGTTCAGGTCAGGAGTTTTTCTCGCTGGCAGTGGCCGCTGGTTGTCCCCAGCTCGTCTGATGATTGCTAGCTTCCTGCTGGCAGGTCTGGCGCAATGGGTTCTGAGAAAAGGCACGAGCCTATCCTTTCATCAACTGGAACGTGCTCAAAACAACCTGACTTCAGGCCGGGTTGAGCTCTGGCAAAAAGCCCTAAGCCTCTGGCAGCAACATCCCTTTTTGGGCTTTGGTGGTGACCAACTGGGTCGAAATCCGCCCTTTCTGAGCAGTATGCACCCCCACCAGCTCTTCTTACAGTGGCTGAGTGAGTGGGGAATCACCGGACTGATCTGCCTGATATTTCTACTCAAGCTCTATCAGATTTTTTGGCAACATCGCGCACGGATATCTGCGCCACTGGCCATTGGTCTGATCGCCACACTGGTGAATCTGCAATTATCCGGTATGGGGGTGTATCCGCTCAGCCAGCTGCTGGTCATTTGGTTGCTGGCCCTGTGCTGGGCGCAAACCAGACAACTGTATGCTACGTGCGCTCAACAGGACACGGTAGCCCTTAAAACGTCATCCTCCGCAGCACCAGTCACACCGGACCTTATTCATCTTGAAAAACAGACCCTGGTTGAACGGATGATGGGTGGACGGATGCTGGATGGAGGGATGTTAAGTGGACAACTGCTGAGTGGAGTGATAGCGGCTTTGGCAGTGATGTTTATGGCCATGTTACTGTATAGTCATGGCACAGACCTCGTGGCTGAAGGGCAAAGCCTGGACTCGGTCAATGCGCCCCGTTTTTGGCAATATGGCCGAGCGCTGCACCTGACTGGCTATGAATTCCCTTAATCCCGGCCAAACTTGCTCTTAACGCATCCGTTTAATTTTTAATGTTTTTTAATGTTTTTTAATGTCTTAGCCTGCCCCGGACGTCCTGATGATACCTGCCTCACCTGCTCCACTTCAGTCCGATTCCCCATCCGCTGCCGATATCCGGCGTGTGCGCAGTTTTTTGCTGGATCTTCAGGCTCGCATCTGTAACGCGCTGGAACAACGGGAAGCGGCTGAGGGCGGGACTGCCCGTTTTATGCCGGATGACTGGACGCGCGAAGAAGGCGGCGGTGGCCGATCCTGTGTCCTGCAAAATGGCTCTGTCATCGAAAAGGGCGGCGTGATGTTTTCCCACATCACCGTAAAAAACTTGCCGGCGAGTGCTACCCAGCGGCATCCAGAACTGGCTGGCGCGACGGCGCAGGCCATGGGTGTGTCACTGGTCACTCATCCACGGAACCCCTACGTGCCAACTTCGCATGCCAATGTGCGACTGTTTGTCGCGGAAAAGGAAGGCATGGCGCCGATCTGGTGGTTTGGCGGGGGATTTGACCTGACGCCTTTTTATCCGTTTGAGGAAGATTGCCTGCACTGGCACACCGTGGCACACGATCTCTGCGTGCCCTTTGGGCCACAGATCTATCCAGACTTTAAGCGCTGGTGCGATGACTATTTTTATCTGAAACACCGCGATGAGCAGCGCGGCATCGGCGGGCTGTTTTATGACGACCTGAACGCGCATGGCTTTGGTGATTTTGAAACCTGCTTTGCCTTTATGCAGGCCGTCGGCCAGGGCTATCTGGACGGGATTTTGCCGATTTTTGACCGGCGCATGACCACCCCCTACGGCGAGCGCGAGCGGGAATTCCAGTTGTACCGGCGCGGTCGCTATGTGGAATACAACCTGGTCTATGACCGGGGTACCCTGTTTGGCCTGCAGTCCGGCGGCCGCACCGAGTCGATTCTGGTCAGCTTGCCCAATCTGGTGAGCTGGGAATACCGCCGCGAAGACCCGCCTGGCTCGCCGGAACGGGAGCTGGTGGACGTGTATCTCAAGCCGAGGGAGTGGTTAGAATAGCCTTCGCTGGCTTTCCTTCACTTGCTACCAGGAAGCATGGACGCTGGCTATGCGAAGTCAGAATTAGAGGCCCGCTTCTCCTAGCACTCAGGGATCATCAAAAATGTGACCAGTCACCCGGTTCGCAGCTGTATTTCTGGTTCAGCAGCACCCTGGTATAATTGCCGGTATCCGCCTCGACCCAGTGATAATCACTGGGACAGGCATAGCGATACAGGGAAATGCGGCTGCTGCCAGTGTGCATGCCACGGCTCAAGGGCCTTCTGGACTGGGGCTTAATCAGCTGATCCTTAGTAAACATATTTGGGCATTCAATCTGCCTGCCGGCATCGGCTTGGCTGACGAATGTCTCATAACCCGCATCACGCTCAGACATCGAGCAGTACGTGACCGCAATCGGAAAGTTACAGGTGTTTTTGAGGTAATAGGATTTGCCGGGCAGACCGGCTGGCCTGGGCTCGCTTTCCAGGCTCACACACTCAGGTACTGGCATGACATTGCGCCGTACAGACTGATTGGGCTGCACAGATGGCGCAGTGCGTCCTGATGCAGATTCACGCTGGATGGACTGCGCCGGCACGGGCTGCCCGTTTCTGGCCTGATGATAGGCCAGTACAGCGCCAGCGAGGGCTTTGAACGCCTGCCCGGATGAGTCTCTGCCGGACCCGCTTTCCGGCTGCTGTGAAGGCCCTGCCTCGGCACCCTGCTGCTTCAGCGCCCGGGCCACCACTGCCTTGCAGTGGGCACGCCGCACCAGATCGTACTGCATGTCCTTTTCATACTCTGCGACCATGCCGTCCAGGGTTTTGGCCGAAATGGCCAGGGTTCTGGAAATAATGACATCGGCCATTTTTGACAGTTCCTGATCACTTTTTTGGGCAAACTCAGCACCGCACAAATTACGAATCATCCCGCGCACTTCTGCATTGCTGGGGGTGGCGGCCAGGGCCGGAGTGCCGATGCCACAGCAAAGCGCCATCGGCAGCAGAGTTTTTGCAATGTGAACAGACATTTGATGTCTCCTTTTATCTAATCTAGTCCAAGTGGCTGGGCGATTATTCCTGAGACAATGCCGGATGCCCCATCCATCGGGCATGCCGTCACGCCGCAAGGCATCATTGAATATGGCCCCATGCTGACAGAGCCACTGCCACTGTCCATCCCCAGAACAAGGTAATCCCCCCCGGCGGTGAATCCAGCAGCCTGCCCATGCCGCCAGACATCAATTCACTCACACAAATGTCATCGGCGGCTGTGATATTGTTCTGTGTGGTGCAGGCGTTGCCATGCCGTGGGTTAAGGGGTTGCCATGCAATTGCAGTGTGATTGTGGCCAGTTTACCGCCATTTTGCGTGATTTTCCCCGTGCCACACCCAGACGGCAGGTGTATTCTTATAAAGAGCGCCAGCAGTTTTTGCAACATCTTGGGCTCATTGACCTGCTGGATGCGTTGGGCGGCACTCAGCTGGTCCCGGCCTATCCGGCGGACCTGCAAAACACTGTTGGTCGGGATTTAATTGTAGTGCTGATTCAGCCCCCATGATCACGGCGGGTAACCAGAACTTTGTCTCGGCCCTCTTCTCCCAGCCAAAAGCCACCCGGCTGGCTCTAGCTTTTAGGGTTCAGTCGTTGGTTTGGCCACTCATACGTTTTAAAAAATTTCGCTACACTATGCAGCATTGCGCTGTTTCGCCTTGCTGACAGATTTTATTCATGCAAAAGTACGCCGTCGTTGGCAACCCCATTGCCCACAGCCGCTCACCTGAAATCCATGCGCGATTTGCCGCACAAACGGGTATTGCCCTGAGCTACCAACGGTTGCTGGCGCCGCTCGATGCCTTTGAGGCCGTCGTCGTCGCGTTTTTTGCTGGGGGTGGTCGCGGACTCAATGTGACCGTACCCTTTAAGGAACAAGCCTTTCAGCTCTGTGGGGATCGCCTCACCGATCGTGCCCGTGTCGCGGGTGCGGTCAATACGCTCTGGCAGCACGATGGCCAATTACACGGCGACAATACCGATGGTGAAGGACTGGTGAATGACCTTAAGCGACTGGGCTGGCCGCTGGTGGGGAAACAGCTGGTGATTGTGGGTGCAGGGGGTGCAACCCGGGGCGTCATTTTGCCGTTACTGTCGGCTGGCGTGGCGTCCATAACCATTGCCAACCGTACCCTTTCCCGGGCGGCCGAACTGGTTGGTGACCTCGCTCCCTACAGCCAGCCAGGCCAGTTAAGTAGTTGTGCACTCTCGTCACTGCAGGGACAGGTCGATCTGGTGATTAATGCGACGTCTGCGAGTCTGGGAGCGGACGGATTGCAGTTGCCGGAGTCGCTGCGCTATGACCATGCCTATGAAATGGCCTATGGCAAACCCTCAGCTTTTCTAGAAGCCGCTCGCCTTCGGGGTGTACCAGTAGCAGATGGCAAGGGCATGCTGGTTGGCCAAGCTGCTGAAGCCTTTAGGGTCTGGCATGGTGTTCTTCCGCAGTTATTCGATTTGTAATTGACGTCAAGACTGATCAAGGCATTGACTTGCCTGACTGTTCGACCAAAGTTGCCAATCCCCAATAGCGCTTGCTGAGAAGCCCTTTCGCCCAGAAGCCGGCGTTAATCCATTGGCCAGAATGCCCGATTTTTTCCCGACCTTGACCAATGTCAGGTCATTAAACTTCAGTCATACTACGATTTACTGGGCGCATTCTGGTTTGCCATGGTCAGAGACGGCAAATCGGCGCCATTTTGCCCTTAGCGTTTTACCTGTCGAGTGTTCCTATGCCTGCCTATAAAGCCCCCCTTCGTGATGTCCGCTTCCTGATGAACGAATTGCTGGACTATCCGGCACATTTCAAAAAACTGGCGAATGGCGAATTGGCCGATGCAGACACCGTAGACATGATTCTGGAAGGTGTCGCTGACATTTGTGAGAATGTGCTGAGCCCGCTGTATCAAACCGGCGACGACGAAGGCTGTCATTTTGACAATGGCACCGTCACTACGCCCAAAGGATATAAAGAAGCCTATACCCAATTCATTCAGGGTGGCTGGCAAGGCCTGTCGTATCCCGAGCAATACGGCGGCCAGAATCTGCCCATGTCGCTGAATCTGATCAAATCCGAGATGATGGCGACTGCCAACTGGTCCTTTACCATGTATCCCGGCCTGTCCATGGGCTGCATGAACACCATCCTGCGTTACGGCACTGAAGAACAGAAAAATACCTACATGCCACCTCTGGTGGACGGAAGCTGGGCGGGCACCATGTGTCTGACCGAGCCCCAGTGCGGTACCGATCTGGGCCAGGTCAAAACCCGCGTCGAGCCCAATGGCGACGGCAGCTTTAAGATGTTTGGCACCAAAATTTTCATTTCTTCCGGCGAACACGACCTCACCGACAATATCATTCACATTGTGCTGGCCCGCCTGCCCGATGCGCCGAAAGGCACCCGTGGTATTACCCTGTTTATTGTGCCGAAATTCCTGGTGAATGCCGATGGCACACTGGGTGCACGTAACGGCGTGACCTGTGGTTCACTGGAACACAAAATGGGCATCAAAGCCTCGGCCACTGCGGTATTGAACTTTGATGGCGCGACGGCATACCAGATCGGCCCAGACCACAAAGGTTTGGAGTGCATGTTCACCTTTATGAACACCGCGCGTATCGGGACGGCCGTACAGGGCGTGGCGCACGCCGAGCTGTCCTTTCAGGGTGCCCTGCCCTATGCCAAAGACCGTATTTCCATGCGCGCACTGTCGGGCAAAAAGAATCCTGATAAAGTGGCCGATGCCATCATTCACCATGCCGATGTCCGCCGGATGCTGCTGACCCAGAAGGCAGTGGCCGAAGGTGGCCGTGCCATGATTTATCACGCGGCAATGCTGGCGGATAAAATGACCGATGGCATCGTGGCTGGCGATGAAAAAACCGCCGAATACTGGGACGACAAACTGGGCTTTTACACCCCAATTCTGAAAGGTTTTCTGACGGAAATGGGTCAGGAATGCGCGAGCCTAGGCGTACAGGTCTACGGTGGCCATGGCTACATCAAGGAATGGGGCATGGAGCAAATTCTGCGCGATTCCCGCATTTCGACCCTTTACGAAGGCACGACCGGCATTCAGGCGCTGGACTTGCTGGGCCGTAAGGTACTGCTGGGCAGCAAGGGTAAAATCGTCCGTGATTACACCACTGAAATCGTCAAATTCTGCGGTCGTCAGGCCCGTAACAAACAGATGCGCCGCTTTATCTGGGATCTGACCAAAGTCTGTGCCGAGTGGAACACGCTGACTCTGCGCCTGATGCTGATGGCACGCAAGGATCGGGACATTGTTTCCTCTGCAGCTGTTGATTATCTGATGTACTCGGGTTATGCCATGATGGCCTACACCTGGGCACAAATGGCCGCTGTGGCCTATGACAAACTGGAAAAAGGTGGTGCGGAAGATGCTGCGTTCTACACCGCGAAAATCCAGACTGCCGAGTTCTATTTTGATCGTTTGCTGCCTCGTGCCGGCGCACATGCGGAAGCCATGGTCACGCCATCCAGCGTACTGACCCAGATGGAAATCGACAGTTTTGCGCTGAACTAAGGTCTGAGCGTAGACTGAGCAAGTCGACGCCTCGTCAAAGCCCTCTTGAGACTACTCAGGGGGCTTTTTTCTTGAGGGAGAAAGCAGGTTCATTGATCGTGTCGAAATGAGAGTGCGGATTACCGCCCCTTCGACGAGCTCAGGGAGCTAAACCCGTTGGCTGCCCTTCGACCATGCTCAGGAACCGCAAAGTCGAAGCCCGTGACATTTACCGCCCCCTTCGACACGCTCAGGGAGCTAAATCCGTTGGCTGAGCCTGTTGAAGCCACCGAATTAATTCCGCCCCTTCGACGAGCTCAGGGAGACAGCAGGCTCATTGAGCGTGTCGAAATGAGCCTGCGGATCACTGCCCCCTTCGACACGCTCAGGGAGCTAAATCCGTTAACTGCCCTTCGATACGTTTAGGAAGCTATTCCGCGCCGCCCAGACTTCACCAACCCCATAATCAACACATAAAAAACAGGTACATACAGCAACGTCAACACCGTCCCACTGATCACCCCACTCGCAATACTCACCCCGATTTCCTGACGACTCAGCGCGCCTGCTCCAGTCGCAAATACCAGAGGAATAACCCCCGCGACAAACGCCAGCGACGTCATGATAATAGGCCGCAAACGCAAATGCGCCGCATGCAACGCCGACTCTATCAACCCCAGCCCTGCCCGTTGACTGGCCGCTGCATACTCAATGATCAAAATGGCATTTTTGGTAGAGAGTCCAATGGTCGCCAGGATCGCCACCTGAAAAAACACATCATTGGCAAAACCCGCACCTTTAGTCCCCAAGATCGCACCGATCACTCCAAGGGGAATCACCAGCAACACCGCCAAAGGAATACTCCAGCTTTCATAGAGCGCTGCCAGACACAAAAAAATAAATCCGGCTGAAATCAGATACAGCCACGGGCCTTTGCCGCTGGACTGTTTTTCTTGCCAGGAAAGACCACTCCAAGCCAGCCCCATCCCCGGCTGTTCCGTCACCAGCGATTCCATGGTGTGCATGGCCTCGCCAGAACTCACGCCTGTCGCGGGATTGCCATTGATCTGAATCGCAGCAATCCCATTAAAACGCTTGAGAATCTGCGGATCCCGCAACCAGTGGCTCTGACTAAAACTGGCAAAAGACACCATTTGGCCATCGCTGCCACGCACCTGCCATTTGCCCAGATCGTCCGGACTGGAGCGAAAGGCACTGTCACCCTGCACCATCACCCGCTTTACCCGCCCCCGATCAATAAAATCATTCACATAATCGCCACCCCAGGCCGTGCTCAAGGTACTGGTAACGCTGTCCAGCGGCACACCCATCACCGCAATGCGGGTCTGATCCAGCTGCACCTTGAGCTGCGGCTGATCATCCAGCCCGGTCATCCGTACCGATTGCACTTCAGGGCGTATTTCGGCGGCCTCGATCAGAGCTTTTTGCGCACGTACTAATGCCTCATGCCCAGCCCCCCGAACATCCTGCAACCAGAATTCAAAGCCACTGGATTGGCCCAGCCCTCGCACTGCCGACGGTGCATTCACGGTGACTTTAGCATCGCGCAGCTTTTTAAAGTGTTTATTCGCCCGCTCAATGATCGCATCGGCACTGTCCGCCTTGCCTTTGCGTTCATCCCAGTGTTTTAGGGAAACAAAGGCCTGACCGATATTTTGGGCATTGCCGGAATTGTTGCGACCTAAGGTGATCAGGATGGCATTGAGGCGTGTGCCTTCCTTGCTCATAAAATAATTCGCAATCTGTTTGCCCAATTGCTCCGTCTGGGATAAGGGCGCTCCTTCGCGCAGGCTGAACTGCACATTGAGCGTCCCCTGATCTTCATCGGGTAAAAAACTTGTCGGCAAACTGCGATATGCCGCCACCATGCCGACACAGCAGAGAGCAAACACAGCCAGTAGGGCAAACCGGTAACGCACCGTCCAGCGAATCAGACCAGAGTACAGGTTTTGCAGGCCACTGAACGTGCGATCAAAATAAGCACCAAAACCCTGTTTAGCCTGTGCATCGGCCGGAGTGAGCAACACGGCACAGAGCGCTGGCGTCAGTGTGTTGGCTACCAGCACAGACAACACCATGGCCGAAACGATCGTCACGGAAAATTGCTGATAGATGACACCCATGGCACCACCAAAAAACGCCATGGGAATGAACACCGCGGAGATCACCAGGGTAATGCCCACCAGTGCCCCGCTAATTTCCTGCATGGATTGTAACGTAGCTGCAGGCGCAAGCTGGCCGGTTTCGTGCATGACACGTTCGACATTTTCCACCACAACAATCGCATCATCCACCAGCAGACCGATCGCCAGCACCATGGCGAACAGCGTCAAACTATTGATCGAAAACCCCAATACCGACAACACACCAAAAGTGCCGAGCAACACTACGGGTACTGCTACGGCAGGTATCAGGGTTGCCCGCCAGCGATGCAAAAACAGGTACATCACCGCGATCACTAGCACGATGGCTTCGATCAGCGTGGTGATAACGCTGTGAATCGAGGCTTCTACAAAGGGTGTGTTATCCCGTGGATAGGCGATTTTCAGCCCGGCTGGTAGTTGTTTTTCCAACTGTGTCATCTGCTTACGGACTGATCGGGAAACGGCCAGCGCGTTGGCCCCCGACGACAGGCTGATCGACATGCCTGAACCGGGATAGCCATTTAGCCGGGTAACTACCTGATAATTTTCAGCACCCAACTCTACACGTGCCATATCCTGCAGAGTCACGACAGCGCCTGTGGGCTGTGCTTTAAGCACGATCTGCCGAAATTCCTCAGGCGTTTGCAGACGAGACATGGCACTGACGGTCGCATTCAGATACGAACCATTCGTCACAGGCGGCGCACCGATTTCGCCTGCCGTGACTTGGGTATTTTGCGCCAGAATCGCCGCCCGGACGTCCGAAGGCATTAGTCCGTAACTAGCCAGTTTTTCAGGATCCAGCCAGATGCGCATGGCGTACTGCGAGCCAAAAACATTGGTTTCCCCAACGCCATTGATACGCCCGATCACGGGCTGAATCTGGTTAACCAGATAATCGGAAATATCCACGGAACTGCGCTGACCTGTCGTGTCATACAAGCCGATCACCATCAGGCTGTCGCCCTGTGATTTCGTCACTCGCACCCCCGACTGGCGAACACTGGCAGGCAGTCGGTTAATCGCGCTATCGATGCTGTTCTGAACCTGCACTTGAGCCACGTCGGGATCCGTACCCTGCTCGAAGGTCAGGGAAATCCGCACCTGACCTGATGAGCTGCTGCTGCTCGAATAATAGTGCAGGTGATCAATGCCCTGAATCTGCTGCTCTAACACCTGAGTAACACTGTCCTCAACCGTTTGAGCGGTCGCGCCACTGTAAGTGGCCGAAATTGACACCGAAGGCGGCGCGATATCCGGATAGCGTTCGACCGGCATGCGCTGGATCGCCAAAACGCCAAACGCCACTACCAACAACGCCAGCACACAGGCAAAAATGGGGCGGGCAATAAAAAAACGGCTCATGAATGATTTACTTCTATCAACGGGCAACGCCTCAACACGAGGTGAGTCTAGCAATCTTAATCGTGAGACATGACAGGCATATTCGCCAGACATGAAAATCAAACGCCATAAAAAAAGCCCGCGGGGGAGCGGGCTGAAAAGGGAAACTCTAAAATTGCTTGGTTTCCACCAGGAGTGTCGTGGGGACAGGTTCAGAATAGTGCGTTTCGGCCTTCATGACTGTAGTAGCGCTGTCCCTGCCGTGTGAGCTGATGTATCCCAGTGTTAAGGTTTGCAGGTTTCACGCAGGCTTATTCACGATTCAGGCACAATTCCCCCAAAATCAGCGCTGAGACGGGGCCTCGGCGCGGCGCTGAATGTGCTGAACCAATAATTCTTGCAGGGCTTCGTAACTCTTGCTGTCGGGATCATCATTCAGGCTGATAATGATCTGCACCGGACGCCGATGGATTTCCCCCAGAAAAATCTCGGTACGCAAACGCTGTGCAGTCGGCCCATCCACCCTGGTTCGGATGATGCTGTGACGAAAATCCACCCCTGCCAATGCCAGGATTTCATCGACCGGCTCAGTGACTAGCTGATGACCGGCAGACAACAGACTTTGCAGCATCTCGACCTTGAGTGTGGTGTAAATATCCTGAAATTCATGAGAATTCTGGCTGCTCATCACCTCAGGTCGATCATAGAAATTGATCGTACCCAGCGCCGATTCGTAGCGGTGAAAAGCAGGATTGATACCGGCGTTCACCGGTTTCCAGTCAGATAAGTCAACCATGGGAGACACCACTGGAGTCAGGATAACGGGCGCTTTGGGAAGGAGTGAGCAGGCGCCAAGAATGCAGACCGCCACCGCAGTGATAGAAGTGGTCATGGTCTTTCGGCTAAATCGTGTTCTCATGCCAAACATTCCCTTGGACAATGCATTAGTCAACTAGATTGCCCGCCATTTGCCATTGCCGCAATAACGATATGCGGTAGTTTGCGCAATTTTGTAGGTGCATTCGACATAGTGCAACAGGTTCATTGAGCGTGTCGAAATGAGCCTGCCTAGCATCGCCCCTTCGACACGCTCAGGGTGCTATACACGGTGGCTGAGCTTGTCGAAGCCCGTTGAATTAATACGGCCCCTTCGACAAAGCTCAAGGAGCTGCAACCGTTGGCTGAGCCTGTCGAAGCC
>CAUJHL010000127.1 GCA_963204705.1 Pseudomonadota bacterium
AATGAGCCTGCCTAGCATCGCCCCTTCGACACGCTCAGGGTGCTATACACGGTGGCTGAGCTTGTCGAAGCCCGTTGAATTAATACGGCCCCTTCGACAAAGCTCAAGGAGCTGCAACCGTTGGCTGAGCCTGTCGAAGCCCGTCGAATTAATACCACCCCTTCGACACGCTCAGGGTGCTGCCTCACATCACGCCAAAAATCGCTCCTGATCCGCCGCCGTCGGCATAAAACACGACTTACGCTTACCCAAAATCCGATAACGATTGCGTGCCACCCACCGATACGCCGGATCGCGCAAAAACTTGGGAATCAGATAGCCCACCACCGCCAGCGCATACAACCCACCCAGCCCCGTCAACACCCGAATAATCGCATTGGTATGCAACGTCACCCGCTCCGGTTCGACATACAGCATGGTATCCAGACGATCCAGTGGCAGGCCCTCATTGGCCACCAGCTGTTGGCCATACGCCGACTGAATCGAGGCAAAATGGTACTTTTTGGCACGATCCGCTTTCAGCAAAAACTGCACCCAGGCCGAACAGGCCAGACATTCTGCGTCAAACACCACCACGTTCATGCGCCAATCCCCTCACATCCAGAAAACCCTGATAGGCCACCAGCAGGCCCAGCCACGCCCACACCACCCGAATGACAAAATGAATCTGCCCATCACTGGCCGTCTCGTCCGCCTGCACGCTTGGCATCAGCCAAAGGGGCATAGCAATCAACCCCAGAAAGCGGGCACGGACAATCTCCATCTTCAGGCACTCATCCACGATTCGCAAGCGGGAATACAAAACGATCAACCCCAGCCGCTCGACCAGCCAGCCTTTCCGATAGCGTAGCACCGACGTCATGGTTTGCGGGCCAAAATGGCGTATCCAGGTCTCAGACTCATCGGTAGCAATCAGCTCAAATCGGAGCGGCACCTGCGCATCCTGTTGCGGCAAACCCATCAACACGGACACCATACGTGCCAAGGGATGGCGACCACACTGAATGCTGGCCTCACCGGTAAATTCATATTGCCCATGCAGCGCGTGAAAGGCCGCCTGCTCTGGTGGAAGCCGTGCATAGTCGGGCCCCAACAGTTTTTGATACAGTGAGGGATTCATGAGGTTTGACTCCAGTGCTATTGGCTACAACGCTTTTGACTACAGCACTTTCCACAATAACATATTGACTATAAAGCGCTTAACGCCAAAACAAGGTGATGGCCAGTCCGGAAGCAGTCTGTTCAATCTCCGCCAGCGTCAAACCCGCCGGTGCCGGCATCGCACCCGCCGGCAAACACCCCTCCCGCAGCAATCGCCGCACCAGCGCCACACTGCACAATGCCGGCACAAAAGGCCCATCGCCGTCCAATGCGATCAGGTGCCATTCCTGATGGCAATCCTGACCGGTGTGATCAATGCCGCTCACCCGCACTGCCATGGCTCCGGCAGTGCTGCCAAAGGCCAAAAATCGCTCGCTCAGCCATTTCAACTGACGGGCAAAGCGCGCCCAGTTGGGAGCCAGATGCCAGCGGCGCAGCCACGCCAATACCACCATGCCCCAATGCAACAGCGCAAGTTCCAGACCCGCCTGAAACCGCACCGACTGCAATTCCGGATAGCGTACAGGAAGTACCTGACTGTCCGGCACATCGCAATCGGACACCCAGCGAGGCCCTATTGGATCCGCAAAACGCACTCGCTCTGCACTGCCCCAGCCAATGGTACGCTGCTGCCGACCTTGCTGATACAGCGGAATCGGCTCGCCGCAATACGAGACAATCCCCTGAACGGTGGCTAGACCACGATCGGTTTTGTTCCCCGGAGAAATCCAGATATCTACGGAATCCATTTTCTGAAACTGTGCCGCTGCTGCATCTACTACTGCTCCAGAAAGACCACACACTGAACTGGCACCGCTGCACACCAGCACACCGCGTTCCCGTGCCAGCGCATCCAGTATGTCAATCCCCTGCACAAATTCGCGTCCATCCGCCAAATCAATGTAATGACATCCAGCATCAATACAGGCACGCGCAACGGCATAATCCTGCCCCTGAAACGGGCCACAGGTATGAATCACCACTGCAGGACCCAGCTCGGCCAACTGACCGGGAAAATCGGCGGATTGCACGTCCAGTCGCAGGGCCTGTACACGTGCGGGATAATCGGCCGAATTCTGGGAAAGCTGGGCTTTCAAGGCTTCTGCCTGTGCCCGATCACGCCCTGCGATCATCACGGTGAGTCCTGCCTCACGCGCCAGCAAACGTACGATACGCGAGCCAAAAAAACCGTAACCGCCTAGTACGAGGATGTTCATTATTTCAATCGATTCAGCGCCATGTCGTAGATAGAATTTTTTTCACGCTTACTAACCGCAATGACAGTCACCTTCACGACCTCCTCCTAAACCTGATATACCAAACGATAGCCTAAAGAGTTCAATTTGGTTTTATAGAGATAATTTGCACCATATAGGAATGAATCCAGACGGGTTAGGGCCAGATAAATCAACACTGCCCTTAAAAACTCGCTCTGTTGCTCCGGTTAATGGGTTTCTAACCGTCTCAAATTCGCCGGGAGATGCATCGAACTCAACATAATTCCGCCCTCTTCCTGGCTTAATACCTAACGCCTTTTCAATATCTCTGGGGCTACCTGGTTTTCCTTTGGCTTTAACAGTGAAAACACTATTCTGATCACTGGCCTTGATTAAAGAGTCTTTTTCAATACCCTCCAACCCTTTTGCATTTGTGAAGTGGCGGACTCTTTCTGTTCCGTTTGCAACCGCATTAGCTGCCAGCTTTTCAGCCCCATTGGCAGCCAATTTTTCACCACCACGGACCAGACCTCCTGCCCCGAGAAACAGACTACCATATGCTACTGTCTTATAAGTCGTTAAATTGGTATTGGCAGTGGGATACCCAAAAATGCATTACTGATCAGCTGACAGAGCCTCATGATGCTGAATTTGC
>CAUJHL010000128.1 GCA_963204705.1 Pseudomonadota bacterium
TCCCGATAGCGTGGTCTACACCGACCACTGGCGCAGCTACAACGCACTGGACGTGGCTGGCTTTGTCCATCACCGAATCAACCACAGCACGCAGTTTGCCCAAGGTCGCAATCACATCAACGGCATTGAGAATTTTTGGAATCAAGCCAAGCGGGTTATGAGAAAGTACAATGGCATTCCCAAGGGATCATTTGAGTTGTTCCTGAAGGAATGCGAGTTTCGGTTCAATTATGGCAGTCCAAAGCAGCAGCTCAAAGTCTTGAGGGCTTGGACTCAAATCTAACCTTATCTAGTACAGCCCCTTATTTAAAAACAAAATCCTAAACAGTATCCCAAACCATAAATTCAAGCTAACTTGCTCATCTTGCATCACCGAACATGAATGCTGTTCGCCCTATTACAAGTGTTATACGCTCTCTCACTGCCCCTCATTCTGCTTTTCAAATTCAGCCGTCTGATCCGTACTGGCGATGGCGACAGCCTGTTTGGCCTTGGCTTCGTCGCGGAGTGCCATCTGGGTGACTGCCGCGTGCTGGGCAGGAGCAGGATCCGGGGCGGTACTGCGCTGCATCCAGAAATAGCCAATGACAGCCAGCACTGCCACAATAATCATCAGTTGTTTCATTGTGTTGTCCTTATTTTCCTTGCGACGTACTGTCAGCGTTTCCTACCCTTACACACGCTCACTGACTGGCGTCAAACCAGTAAATAGCAGGGTGCCTGATTCCTCCCATACTAAGCCAGACTTCAGCGGATGGACATTACCGGACGTTTAGACTTCAGCGCTACATTTAATGCATGAGCAGCGCCATGGGCCAATAGGCAAACGCTTGGCCCGGGGTTACCGTACTTCCCGCAGGAATGTGCATTAATCCATCCGCCCAGGCGGCAGACGTGAGGGCACCGCTGCTTTGATTTGGATGCGGAATCAACTGGCTTCCGGTTGCCGTGTGCTGCACCTGCACGCGGACAAATTCATCACGGCCCTGGGGCTTGGTACGCTCAAACCCAGCAGGCACGAGCAGTGGTGTCGGTGCCTGCCAGTGGCGTCTTTGTAACGCCATGACAAAAGGCCGAAGCAGAATCAGGGCCGTAATCCAGACAGACTGGGGATTGCCCGGCAAACCCACGAAAGGAATGTCACCCACCTGACCCCAGGCGATGGGTTTGCCCGGCTTGATCGCAACCTTCCACAGATCCAGCGAGCCACACGCTTCCACGGCCGCCTTGACATGATCCTCCTCACCCACCGAAACACCGCCACTGCTGAGGATCAGATCGGGTGCCATGGCCTGCGCCTGCTGCAAGGCACGGCGGGTACTGTCAGGATCATCGGCGATCTGGCCCAGTGAGGTGACAGCGCATCCCCAGCCGCTCAGCAAACTGATCACTAGCGGGGCATTGCTGTTGTAAATTTGCCCCGCTGCCAGCGGCTGGCCCGGTTCGATCAATTCGTCACCAGTGCTAAGCAAAACTACTCTTAGCCGCCGATACACCGTGACTTCGGCCATGCCAACAGAAGCCAGCTGACCCAATTGCAATGGCCCGAGTAATTGGCCCGACTGTACCACCGCAGCGCCCTTGGCGATGTCTTGCCCCTGTGGGCGGACGTTGGCCGCTGCCGCTTTAGGCAATTGAAAATGCACCCATTTTTCTACGGTGCCAGTGGCTGTTGTGTGCTCAGTGAAGTGACAATTTTCCTGCATCTGCACCGTATCGGCGCCAGAGGGCAGTTCAGCACCGGTAAAAATACGGGCAGCTGTCAGTGGCAATAATGGAACGGTGACGGCTCCAGCCGGAATATGCTGACTAAGCCGCAGGGAACGCCAGCCAGTTTCTGGCACCGATGAAACCGGCTGTTCTGCACAGCCACACTCTTCGCCACCTCTTACTATCCCGGAACTGGCGCTAGCAGGATTAGAGCTAGCTGGGTTGTGGGTAACCGAATTATCCGTATTTGGGTTGATACTGGGTAACTGCTGGGCCTGCTGCCAGTTGAAAGCAATTCCATCCATGGCGGAATTATCTGCGGGGGGAACATCCACAGCGGCTAGAACACTATTTGCCAAAATCCGGCCAGAGGACTGAACCAGTACTACCCGCTCAGTAAGCAAAGGTTGTTGCTGCCGGTGTCGCTCTGCCGATGCCAACATGCGGGTAATGCAATCAGAAACGGATAACAGGGGCTGGGAGGCGGTTTTCATGGAAATGTCCAATCTGCTGGAGGGAGCGGTTACGGCTCGGTGTGCTGAAAATCCTGACGCTGAAAATCCTGCTTGCCGCCTTGTTTGGCGACCAGCTGGATCGGCCCGATGCGAATATCGTGCGACAAGGCCTTGGTCATGTCGTAGACGGTGAGTGCTGCCACACTGACCGCTGTGAGTGCCTCCATTTCCACCCCGGTAAGGTGATGTACCGCCACAGTCGCTTCGATGCGAACCGCACAGGACTCCTCCTGCCAATCCAGTCTGAGGGCAATTTTTTCCAGTGGCAAAGGGTGACACAGCGGAATCAGGTCACTGGTGCGTTTGGCGGCCATAATGCCAGCCAATTGGGCCACGGTCAGGACGGGGCCTTTTTTGGTTTGGCCTTCTGTTCCCCGCAGGCGGGCATACACGTCGGGGGCAAAGGTCACCCAGCCTTCTGCGCTTGCCTGCCGAAAACTGGCCGTTTTCGGGCTGACGTCCACCAGTTGTGGCCGACCCTCAGCATCCACGTGGCTAAGGCCCGGTACGACCGCCGGATCATTCGGTGGGTTTGCCATGACATGCTCTCCAGAAAATCAGCGCAGTGAACTGTTTATCCTAGGGTAAACGCAGGCAGTATACCCCTGCCCTGTCTTTCTGCGCAGGAAGTTTGCACAGGCAAAAGGAGTATCCCTTTGGGTGAACTAGTCAGTGCGTGGGTTTTTCGCTATTGTCTGGTTTTCACTAGTGCCATTTCGACCACGTTAACCTCTTTGACCCGTCTGGCATCCGGCTTTTTAATGAGTTTAGTGAGTCAGGCTGCCCGCTGCGTCATCCCTCCTGTTTGCGGTGAATCTGCTATGTCCACCATCACGCTGCTGTATTTTGCCAGTTTACAGGCACAGGCACAGACCGCCACGGAAGTGATCACTTTAGCGGCTGGAGACACGCCGGCCACTGTGTATCAGCAATTGCAACAGCAGTATGGATTTAGCCTGACACCCGCGCAATTGCGGGCGGCGGTCAACCATGCCATGGCTCGCTGGGATCAGGTGCTGAATGATGGCGACATACTGGCGTTTATTCCACCAGTCTCGGGGGGCTAGGATGTTTGCGCTTAGTGACACAGAGATTGATTTTTCGCAGGAAAAACAGCGTTTGCATCGTGCGGACTGCGGGGGCTTTGTCAGTTTTGAAGGCTGGGTGCGCAATCACAACAATCAGGAAAGCGTTACACACCTGATTTATCATGCGTATGCAGAATTAGCCCTGAATCAGGGCAATGCCATTATTCAGCAGGCACTGCAACAGTTCGACATACGGGCGGCCAGCTGTATCCATCGCACGGGGCCCTTGCAGATTGGCGATATGGCTATCTGGATTGGTGTGGCAGCGGCGCATCGCAAAGCGGCCTTTGAGGCGTGCCAGTTCATTCTCGATACCGTCAAAGCCGACGTGCCGATCTGGAAAGAAGAGTTTTATCCGGGGCAGGCACAGCCCCGCTGGCTTAGTAATAACGGCTAGCTGTTTGCGCGACCAACACGTCAGTGGAGTAACCATGACAAATTCAATTTTAATGAGATGCTCCGCAATGTGGTCGCGGCATTTAGTTCTTGTCGCCACACTGCTGGCGGCAAGCTCTTTGGCCTGGTCCGCAGATGATCTTAAAGTCTATGCCGCCATTAGCCTCACCGATGTGTTGCCCTCGCTGATCAAAGCCTACCAGCAGGATCCCGCGACTCCGGTCGCCGAACGCAGTCTGACGTTTACCCCGGTGTACGCCGCTTCTTCACAGCTGGCACAGCAAATTAATGCAGGCGCTCCGGCAGCGCTGTTTGTCTCGGCGGATTTGCGATGGATGAATTTTCTGACCGACAAAGGCAAAGTGAATCCCAAAACCGTCATGCCACTGACCAGTAACCGGCTGGTGGTCATCGCTGCAGGTGCCGAAACCACCCCATCCGCGAACGCAACTCCCTCAACCAAAGCAGCTGCTGTTTCTCGGGGAAAACACACCAAGACCCTTCCAGCAGCCACTGTGACCTTTCAGCCAGCCTGGGTAAAACGTCGTTTTTGTGTGGCCCTGCCGAGTGTGCCACTGGGCAATTACAGCCAGCAGGCCATGGCCAGCTACGACTGGCTGGGCGCTTTGCGGGGCAAGCTGGCCACGGTAGAAAATGCCCATGCCGTGATTCAGTTTGTGCAACGTGGCGAGTGTGACTATGGCATGGCCTATGCGTCGGATGCCCAGCAATTTGCCGATAAGGTGCATGTGGTTAGCACCATCCCAACCAGTCGCCATGATCCGATTGTCTATCCCGGTGCTGTCCTCAGCGGCTCGGCTCAGGCGGCAACCAGCCAGCGATTATTAAACTTTATGTACCGTAGCCCCAAAGCGGCGCAACTGTGGAAACAGTATGGTTTTGCCCCGTTCAGCAAACCAGACTAAGGGGACACATGGGCATGTTCGAGATGCTGGCCAGTGACAGTATGCAGCAAATCCTGCTGCTGTCTTTTAAGGTCGCCACCTTGGCCACCGTGCTGAATCTGCCCTTTGCGCTGTGCACGGGCTGGGTGCTGGCCCGCCATAATTTTTTGGGAAAAGTGCTGCTGGAAACACTGGTTCAATTGCCTCTAGTGCTGCCGCCGGTGGTGGTCGGTTATCTGCTACTGATCCTGTTTGGTGTGGAAGGCTGGATCGGCAAGACGCTCACGAGCTGGGGAATCCAGCTGACCTTTCACTGGACGGGAGCGGTATTAGCCGCCATGGTGATGGCTTTCCCATTAATGGTTCAGCCGGTTCGTCTGGCTTTTGGGTCGATGGATCGACGGCTGGAGTCGATGGCGGCCTCGCTTGGTCTGCCACCCTATCAGGTGTTTTTTCGGGTGAGCCTGCCACTGGCCCTACCGGGGATCATGATGGGCATGGTGCTGAGTTTTTGCCGTAGTCTGAGTGAATTCGGGGCCACCATTACCTTTGTCGGAGCGATTCCTGGTGAAACGCTGACCTTGCCCCTGGCCATTTACACGCTGCTGCAACAGCCTGATGCGGCGGATCAGGTACTACTGCTGGTGTGTTGCTCTGTGGCGCTCTCAGTGTTTGCCCTCTTTGGCAACCATTGGCTGACTCAGCGACAGGCCAGACAGTTGCAGGACTCTGCCAATCAAACGGATGTCGCGCATGCTTGACTGTATGCTGCAATGGCACTGCGGACGGGCCAGACTGGCGGTACAGCTGTCCCCCGATGAGCTACCCAATGGCAGGCTGGGCATCATGGGCCCCTCCGGCATGGGTAAAAGTGTGTTTATGCAATTACTGGCGGGCTGGCAGACCCCGCAGCAGGGCCGAATTCAATTTGGCTCGCAGTGCTGGCTGGATACCGAACGGGGGATCAATATACCTCCCCACGAGCGGCCAATCGGTGGCGTCTTTCAACAACCACTGCTGTTTCCCCATCTCACTGTGCGTGACAATGTGCTGTTCGGGCAGCGTCGTCAGGCCACACCGACCAGTTTACGTCTGACTCTGGAAGAGGTGAGTCAGGGTCTGGAGATTACTCATTTGCTCGCACGCTGGCCCCGTCATCTGTCGGGCGGGGAGGCGCAGCGGGTGGCACTGGGGCGGGCATTGCTCAGCCACCCTGAACTTTTGTTGCTGGACGAGCCCTTGTCTGCCGTTGACGATGCCCTGACCCGGCGCATCCTGCACTGGCTGGAGGAACGGCTTTCCCAGCATCCTTTTCCACTGCTGATGGTCAGTCACGACCAGTCAGAGCTGGAGCAGCTGCAGTTACCGATCGTACTACTCAGTGCAGAGGGATTTCAGCGACTGGACAACCAGCCCTGAAAATCGGCGAAAGATAAGGGCCGTGAATACAAATACCCTTGAGCGATGTCACAGCCCAGCTCGCGCAGCCGATTGCTCACCGCCTCGGTTTCTACCCCTTCCGCAACCACTTTGAAATTCAGCGAATGAGCCAGCTCTATGGTGGAATGTACAATCATCGCGTCGGCATGACTGTCTGCAACGCCCACCACAAAACTGCGATCAATTTTCAGCTCCGACACGGGCAGGCGACGCACGTAGGCCAGTGAGGAGTAGCCAGTACCGTAGTCATCAATCGCCAGCGACACGCCAATGCGGCGTAATTGCTGCAGATTGTCCATCACCAGTTCGGATTCTTCCATCATGCCGCTTTCGGTAATTTCCAGACAGAGGTATTCCGGCGGCAAGTGCGATTTTTCCAGACAGCGACTGACGTAATCCGTCAAATGCAAATCCAGCAAATCGCGGGTGGCAATGTTTACCGAGATTCGTATGGGCCGTCCTTGAGCCAACAGGGTGGCCGCGTCGCGACAGCCCCGCTGGATCACCCACTGGGTCAGCTCGCGGATGTAGCCGGTTTGCTCGGCAAACGGTATAAACTCTACCGGCGGCACAAAGCCCCGTTGCGGATGCTGCCAGCGGATAAGTGCTTCTGCTTCATGGACTTCACCCGTCAGCAGTGACACTTTAGGCTGGTAATACAACATCAGCTGGTCGCCTTCGACGGCTTTTTTGAGCTGGCCCAGCAGTGACAGGTGATCTTCGCGGAATTGCTTGCGCTCCGGGTTGTAGGCGCGCGCAGGACTGCGACTGGCTTTGGCCACATACATGGCCTCATCGGCACAGCACATCAGGGCAATCGCTTCGGTGGCGTGTTCCGGATAGTGGGCAAAACCCATGGTGGCGCGCACATCCAGCGATCGGTCACCGACCTGAATCGGCTCCTCAAAGCGCTGGCGCAAGCCGTTAATCAGCTCCACCCAGGACAGCGGATGCGGTAATAACAGGGCAAATTCATCGCCGCTGAATCGCGCCACGGTAACCTGAGCTGGGATAGATCGCCGCAGCTGCTGGGCAAAAGCAATCAAGACCTCATCGCCAAAAG
>CAUJHL010000129.1 GCA_963204705.1 Pseudomonadota bacterium
TGTTGCCAGCTATCAATTGGCTCAGGATCGCTTCCTGATCACCACGACGCCGTCCATTAATTATTCCGGGCTTAATTTTGGCGATGCATTGCTCAAACTGGTATTGACTGAAGACGGTCTCAAAACCGTGGCACCCGGTGCCGTCGCCGATTATACCCATACGCTGCTGGCTCAATCGGTCCTGACACCCACTGCCATCAATGCCACCCTCAGCCAGCAGCCAGCAGGTCTAGGTTGGACCCAGGTGCTTTACATTGACGCGAACTGCAACAAACAACTGGACCCCAGTGAAGTCGTTCCTGCCAGTTTCAGTACACTTTTTCCCGGCCAGACCATCTGTCTGATCGAACGGGTCAATGCACCGGCGGCGGCCCCCAATGGTGCCCAGTCCGTCAGTACACTGGTGGCAACTTTTACCGCAACACTGCAAGGTGGCACGGTTTACAACGGCTCAAGTAATACCCGTACTGACACCACCCTCATCGGCATTAGCGGTCAGGGTGCTCTGGTCATGGAGAAAAAAGTCCGTACTCTGGCCAGTTGCCCTGGAGTCGCTGCCAGCACAGGTTTTGCGACCACGAGCCAGGCCCGGCAGGGAGATTGTCTGGAGTATGAAATTACCTACCGTAACAACAGCTCCCGTACCCTGAACACGGTCACCGTCAAGGATGAAGTCCCCAATGGCACTCTGTTTAAAACGGCCAGCTGCCAGACCACCCCTGCTGGAAACAGCTGCACCGTGACCAGTAATCCGGCAGTGAACGGTACTGGCCCACTGGTCTGGAAACTGGCGAGTGGCCTGCTACCAGGGGAAACCGGAACGGTGCGCTTCTGCGTCCAGCTTCCGGCACTGGCAGAGCCGCCCCTGAAGTAAACCATCCATCAAGCTACTAAAGGGCCCATGTGGCCCTTTTTTACGTTCATACACGTAAAAAAAACCATCGCAAGCGATGGTTTAGAGTGGCGAAAAAGATAAGGTCTTAGACCGCGTCCGGCCCAGTTTCTCCGGTACGGATACGAATCACCTGCTCAAGATTGCTAACGAAGATTTTCCCATCACCAATTTTACCGGTACTGGCAACACGGGTAATGGCCTCGATGACCTGCTCGACCATTTCATCGCGAATCGCAATATCAATCTTCACCTTCGGCAAGAAATCCACCACATATTCGGCACCACGGTACAGCTCAGTATGGCCTTTCTGACGGCCAAAACCCTTGACCTCGGTGACAGTAATCCCCTGCACACCAATATCCGACAGGGCTTCGCGCACGTCATCGAGCTTGAAGGGCTTGACGATCGCTGTGATCATTTTCATTGCAGCATACTCCAGGTACGATGATCGATTGAAATTGCCAGCCTGCTCATGTAAAGGCTGGCTGCATGCCAAACCGGCTTAGAATGTTTTGGTCAGGCTGAACACTACACGGCCAGAACACAGGTTACCAGCACAATCCGAATCGGAGATGTTGCTGCCAATATAACTCAGATCGCCACCCAGACCCTGCAGACCAAAGGTTGCACCCACTTTGTAATCCACATAGCTGTCATCTGTGCCTACTGTGCCCAGTGATTTATTCATGCTGGCCACATCATCAAATTGATTATAGCCCACATGGCTGACAAATCCGAAAGGCGTACTGCCGATGGGCATACTGTATTCACCATAAACATTCCAGAATGCGTTGCTTTCCAGGAAATAATCCGGCGAGTAGGCAAAACCGACTTTGGCGGCATCCCCTTTCATCACAGCTTCATCAAATTTAAGTGAGCCGTACAGTTCATTGTAATCTGGCTGTGAGCCTGCGTTTCCTGCATTCAGGCCCGGGTAATTATAGCGCATCACGCCGACATCCAGCGTCGCGTTCAGGCGTGGCGTCACGGCCAGTTTGGTGCCATAACCCAGCAACAGATCCAGCTCCAGCCCGCCTGCACCGCTCGCAATACTAGAGCCCCAGGTGGACAGATAGGCGCCGCTGCTGTGCGTAAACGTCATGCCTGCCTGTACGGCTGCATTATTGCTGGTTTGGGATACGCCGCGAAACAGGTAGTCAGTGGTGAGACTGGCAAGGCCAGAAACGCTAACATCCGGCATGGTATACAGATCCGCTGCCATGACGGTAGAGGTCAGGCTCAGGCTGGAAATAGCAACAGCAATCGCGATCGTTTTCATAGTCACACTCCTCAGATTAATCGGTCATCAAGCACCCATTCAATAGGAATGGAAGGTTGCCTGGTTGCTCTTGTACTAAGCATAGCAAATGCTATGCCAATTTATTATTGGCATGATTTAATTAATTTTTTTATAAATTTCACTGAGTGATACCCTCAAGAATGTGTCAAAACTGCTTGCAGCACCAATGCTTCTTGCTAAGATGCTGCCTAATGACAGCGTCTACATGGGCAGACGCACCATTCTGGAGCACTTATGTTTGAATCCCTGATTCCCTCCCTAATGTCCCTACTGGAACAACCCAAGGCCGATCTGGAAAAAAACACCCGTGCCCTACTGGAAGGCTGGCTACAGCGGATGGATCTGGTCACCCGCGAGCAGCTGGAGCGTCAGGAAAAGAAGCTGTACGAAGCGCAGCAGACTCTGGCGGCGCTGAATCAGCGGATTGCCCAGCTGGAAAAGCAGCTGCTTAAGCCGTGAATTCTGTTGCGACATTAGCACTACGTATTTGTTCATTCCCTCCGGTTCCATTATTGACCTGAGTTCTACTCTGGAACACAATGCCCCCACCCAACGACCGGTATGGCACTACCATACTGGCAACTAAAAAACGATTCCAATACTGACTGTATTTTAAGAGAAATTATGTCCTTTTCGATTGTACGCAGCCGGTCAGTAAACGGCCTGAGCGCACCTGAAGTATCGGTTGAAGTTCATTTGAGTGCCGGCTTGCCAGCCCTGACGGTGGTCGGTTTGCCAGAGGCAGCGGTACGCGAAAGTAAAGACCGGGTTCGCTCTGCCATTCTGAACAGTGATTTTGAATTTCCCAATCGACGACTGACGATTAATCTGGCCCCCGCAGACCTGCCCAAAGACAGTGCACGGCTGGATTTGCCGATCGCCCTTGGGATTTTGGCGGCCCATGGCGTGATTGATCCCATTTGCCTGACTGCAGCGGAATTTGTCGGTGAGCTGGCCCTGAATGGCGAAGTCAGGCCGGTGTTTGGCTCGCTGGCCATTGCACGTGCCACCCGAGATGCACATCGCACCCTGTTTGTCCCACTGGAGAATGCCCAGGAAGCCGCACGAATACAGCCCATGACGATTTTTGCCGTGCGCACGCTGTCCGAGGTCGTCGCGCATTTGCAGGGCAAAAAACTTCTCAACCCGCAAGCCGCTACCATGACTAACACGACCGTTCATCACGGTCCGGATCTGGCAGACGTCAAAGGCCAGCATCGCGCGCGACGAGCGCTGGAAATTGCTGCTGCCGGTGGGCACTCACTACTGCTGTCTGGCTCGCCGGGCACGGGTAAAACGTTGCTGGCAAGCCGACTCGCAGGGATTTTACCCCCGCTTTCCGAAGCCGAAAGTCTGGAAGTCGCCCATATCTACTCCATCGCACAGGCCGAGCACAGTTTTGGGGTGCGGCCATTTCGCCAGCCGCATCACACCGCATCGGCAGCGGCACTCGTTGGTGGGGGTTCCTCTCCCAGACCCGGGGAAATCACGCTGGCGCACCACGGGGTACTGTTTTTGGATGAACTCCCCGAATTTGATCGCAAGGTGCTTGAGGTATTGCGGCAGCCACTGGAGTCGAATGAGGTTATTATTTCCCGTGCCCGCCAGCAAGTCACCTTTCCAGCTGCGTTTCAATTGGTTGCCGCCATGAATCCCTGCCCCTGTGGCTTTCACGGCAGTACCGCCCATTCACAGTCTGCCCAGCGCTGCCGTTGCAGCCCTGACGCCATTCAGCGCTATCGCAATCGGCTGTCTGGCCCACTGCTTGACCGGATTGATCTGCATGTGGAAGTACCCCTCTTGCCGATCGCGGATCTTCAACAAAAACAACCCAGCGAATCCTCCGCGATTGTACGGGAGCGGGTGTTAGGCGCGCGTGCCCGTCAACAGGCGAGACAAGGGATGGCCAATCAGGGCCTGAGTCCTCATGCGCTTGAACAGCACGTGACGCTGGGAGAAGCAGAGCAAGGGTTGATGTCGATGGCGCAGCAACGGCTACAACTGTCTGCGCGTGCCTATCATCGCATCCTGCGTGTGGCGCGCACCATTGCCGATCTGGCGGATTCTGCACACGTGCAGACGGCACACCTCAGTGAGGCACTCAGCTATCGGGGATTTCAAACAGAGTAATACGGCCCTACGGGCGGAAGCGTGCCTTGAGTTTTTGTATCCACTCGGGTGGTTCACCGGGTGGCAAACGCACCGTCACCGTTCCGGACAGCAGATCATGAATCGCCAAGTGGTAACGGTTCACATAGGCAAAGAGGTAATTGATCAGGAATCCAAACACAAAACTCAAGGCAAATGCAGCTGGTGTGCGATGCACCAGATACGCCATCAGCGCACACAAAAAGGGAATCACACAGGCACAGGCAAACCGGATCAGACTGGACGTCCAGTCCAGCAACTGCCCATTGGGGCGCATGGTTTTGAGTCGCCAGGTCTGCATACCCAGAGTTTGCCCAGAACGGCGCCAGAACTGGCCATAGAACCAGAATACGATCAGTAATTGCGCTGGAAAAATCACACCATAGCGAAATTCAGCACTCAATTTACCGGCATGACCACTGCTTGCCTGCTGGGCAGAAGTCCCTAGCACCACCACGATCGTCGTCACCAGAAAAATCAGTGCCAGAATCAGCATGCCGTCGTACAGTGCGGAAAGTAACCGGATTGCTGGTGTTGCAATGACTGGACGCGGTGGCGTTTTTTCAGGTGATGTTGAGGAATTGGACATGCGAGCTTCCCAGTTTCCGAGGAAAAAGTGAGTATAGGGAAGAAGACAAGAATTGAATCATCACACCTGATCATAATACGAGGCGTTATGCTCCAAGAGAAATTAACATAGTACCGGGTTTATTTTTCTTCTTACAATCATAGCCGTTAAGGCATTTACACAGCCGTTAAGGCACTGGCATCATCGATGCAGGAAAAGATGGCGCGCCCGGAGAGATTCGAACTCCCGACCCCCAAGTTCGTAGCCTGGTGCTCTATCCAACTGAGCTACGGGCGCATCATTTCGAGTGGCGCATTTTAGAGAAGTCTCTGGTTTGCGTCAAACCTTTTTCACTTTTTTCATCGCGTTTGCTGATTAATTCAACAACTTCATCCTGAGAGGATTCACGATAAAAAAGTGGCGGTGAGGGAGGGATTCGAACCCTCGGTACAGCTTTTGACCGTACTCTCCCTTAGCAGGGGAGTGCCTTAAGCCACTCGGCCACCTCACCACAAGGCGGCAATCTTACCCAAACCCATCTCAAACAACAAGTAGCGCCTCGTGCTGAAAGGGCTATTTGTTTAAATTTAAATCAGTCTTTCCAGATTTATGCAGAATATCCTATCGCGGACGATCAACCTTCTGCTTTCGCGCTCGCCCTGGTCTGGTTTTTTAAAGAATTCTTGGTGTCCGTTGTCACATGAGGCACCGGCAAGGGCTCTGCGGCATTGCCGTCTTCCGCCATCCGGCGGGCCTTTTCCGCATTCGCGCTGTTATCCCCCACCGAGCGATGGACAGAATCAATGAGATCATTGGGATCACTGATCGCAACATCCTGGTCCATTTTCTGGATATACGCGCTGTTTTCATTATTGACGTCAGAGGTTGCCGAGGCATCGGGTGATGCTGCTTCGGTTTGTTGCACGTCCGCTTTTTTACTGCATCCTGTCAGTAACACGCCACATACCATCACGGCAATCAATCCCCAGTGCGCTTTTTTGTGTTGCGCGCACGCGATCGTGGGTAACGCGATCATAACGACTCCTGTCCCGGGCGGTTGGCCGCCCCTTTTCAACTAATCCGGTATAGCTCATGGTTGGTGGCAGAACCAGGAATTGCCTTTCCGCCAGCCAATCCCGTTACGTTAAATCAGTCTGGTGATGGTAGCAATGCCATTTATCCAATTAGCCCAATAACTTACCCTCAACCACACCCAAGAGGCACGTCATCCCTGACACCCTTGGTATTACCCAGAGACATGATCTGAGACACCTTCAGAAGCACGATTCAGGGCTCAGAAGGCTCGAACCCCAATCCATCACGCGCCTAGACACTAGACTCAAACGCCATCTCAAACATTGCCTCAAACATTGTCACTGCGATGTTTGGCATTACTTTTTTTAGGCTTTTTGCCAGAGGATTTTTTGGCTTTGGCGGCTTTTTCCGAGGCTTTGTCGATGGCTTTTTGAGCAGGTTTGGACGATTTTCGGCCAGACTTATCTGATTTTTTCTCGCCAGATTTTTTGCCGGTTTTATCGGAAGCCACTGGTGTCTGCATCTCCACCAGCTGGGATTCCAAGTCGCCCGTGTCACGCTCAGGCTCGTGTTTCGGTTTGCTATTTTTCCCCGGATTTTTGGATTTTTTTCGCTTTTCCGCCTCTGCTAGCGGAGCGATTGAATCGGGTGCATCCTGTTTGTAGGCAGTGGATTCCAGAGGCGCTTTGCGACCCTTGCGATGGCCATTTCTGGCTTTTGATGAGTGGGCGGTCATCTCAGCATGGGCTTCCGTGGCGCCCGTCGAGTTCGAACGGGGTTTTCCACCACGTCCGGCAGCCGATAACAGCTCAAAATCGATTTTGCGGTCGTCCAGATTGACACCCGCGACTTTCACCCGGACTTTGTCACCCAGCGCAAATTTCTGGCCATGATGACGCCCGGTCAGGCTTTGGCTTGGCCCGTCAAAGACAAAGAAATCATTGCCCAGGTTGCGGATATGGATCAGACCATCAACATAGAGCTGGCTCAAGGTAACAAACAGTCCAAATTCCGTCACGGCAGTAATAACACCCTGAAATTCTTCGCCCAAATGCTGCTGCATGTAATGGCATTTCAGCCAGCTCATCACACTTCGGGAGGCTTCGTCTGCCCGTCGCTCAGTGTAGGACGTTTCCTCTCCGGCTGCCTCAAGGGCGGCGCCCTCCAGCGCCTGTTTACCACTGCTCAAATGCGATTTAATGGCACGGTGCAGCAGCAGATCCGGGTAGCGACGAATCGGTGAGGTAAAATGCGTATAGGCTTCATAGGCCAGCCCGTAATGCCCCAGATTATTGGGGCCATAAAAGGCCTGCATCATCGACCGCAGCAAGACGGTATGAATACTTTCAGCATCAATACGATCCGCAGTGGCTTCAATGATCCGCTGATAATCGGCCTGGGTGGGTTTCTCAGGAAAATCAAATCCAATCAGCCGCAAATAATCCCGAACCTTTTGCGTGCGGGTCGATTCGGGCGCTTCATGGTTGCGATACAACACTGGCAAATCATGCTTCAGGGCAAAATCCGCCGCGCTGACATTGGCCAGCAACATACACTCTTCAATAAGGCGGTGCGCGTCATTGCGGGTACGCGGCAAAATCTGACTGATCCCACCGAGTTCATCAAAAGTCATGTAAGTTTCGGTCGTTTCAAACTCCATCGCACCCCGCTCAGCCCGATTGGCCAAGAGCACCTGAAAGAGCTGATACAGCGTATTCAGTGAGGTACGGACTGGTTTGACATCAGGGACTGCTGCAGTGTCACCGCCCAGATAACGGGAGACTTCACTGTAGGTCAATCGGGCCGCGGAGTGCATCACCCCAGCGTAAAACTCATATCCTGTCACCCTGCCTGCACGCGACAAGTTCATGTCACACACCATGCACAGCCGATCCACCTGGGGTTTCAGTGAGCACAGCCCGTTTGACAGTACTTCGGGCAGCATGGGCACCACGTGATTGGGAAAATAGACCGAGGTGCCGCGCTTTTGTGCCTCGGTATCCAGCGCAGAGCCGGGCCGCACATAATGACTCACATCGGCAATGGCAACAATGAGCCGAAATCCGCCGCCCGGGCGTTTGGCAGCATAGACAGCATCATCAAAGTCGCGGGCATCTTCACCGTCAATCGTCACCAGCGGCAATTCCCGCAGGTCAATCCGCCCTTTACGCTCACGCGCACCCGGTTCTTTAAACGTATCCGCTTCGGCCATGACATCGGCGCCAAACACATGCGGCAGGTCAAAATCCATCAGGGTGGTGGGGATGATCAGCTGGGTATCAGCTTTTTCGGCATAGTTCGCGACAATATGACCGTTGGCGTAGTCCTCACGGCTCGGCCATTCGTCAATTTCGACCTTACAGGAATCCCCTAGTTTTAGTCCTGCGGCGTCAATTTGCTCCGGCTCCATGGCAATTGGCTGATGCGCATTCGGCGCACCCAGCTGAATAAAATAGTAGCCTTCGATTTTTTCGACTTTGCCAATAAATTGCTGCTGTTGGCGCTTGATGACCTCAATAATCCGGCCAGCCAGACGACCACGCCGATCCATGCCGCTGCCAATCACCCGCACGACATCGCCCTGGAAGACCTGACGCATCTCCTTTTCATCCAGCGCCAGGTCTGGCATCCCTTCGATCAGAACAAACCCAAAACCCTTGGGGTGTGTCTGGATGCGTCCCGTCATGACGTCGGAGTCCTGTATCGGCCGATAGCGCGCGGGATAACCACCTTCCGACAACAATTGGCCATCCCGAACCATGGCGGACAGACGGCGGCTCAGTGCCTCCAGCAGGGTGGGATCTTCCAGCTCAAAGCGCACCCCCAATTCGCCATGCGTCATGGAGCGCCCCTCTGCAGCCAGCGTCTGGGCGATCAGGGTACGGCTAGGAATCGGGGTCTGATAGCGCGAGGCTTCGTTGGCGGCTTCGGGATCTTGCCAGCTCATGGGGGTTTTCCTGATAAAGAACTGACCAGAGTCTAGCACAGCGATTTGTCACTGCGTTGACAGCAAGCTTGTGTGGGGGAGCCGATTTCAACATTAAGTACTGATGAAATAGCTCAGAACCAACCCTAGCCACCACTAAACAAGGGCGTTTTCCGCCAGCAATCGACATCTCAAGGCCAACCTGCTGAAATTTTCGTCATTCAAGAGAAATTTACCATTTTCTGTGTCACTGCAGGCTTGACGCAACCCATGACGATCCCTAAGATAGCGCTCCTACCGCATGCGGATGTGGCGGAATTGGTAGACGCGCTAGTTTCAGGTATTAGTGTCGCAAGACGTGGAGGTTCAAGTCCTCTCATCCGCACCAAACATCACTTTCCGGTACTATCCGGTAAGACCTAAAACCCCAGATTCTAAAGAGTTTGGGGTTTTTTGTTTGTCTGGCACTATCCCGTAATATCATAGCCACTACTTATTTTGAGTAGTAAAATGAGTAGTAGCATTTTGACCTACTACTGAGTAGTAGACATGGGATAGTCACAAAGGAAGTAGCCATGAGTGAAAAAGAAACCGCTACCACCGACAAAAAACCCCGTACCAAACGCAAGCCTATTACTTGTGATGCTGATTGCCGCAACGCCAAACCTGAAGCGAAGAAGTACAGCCGTGATTGTTCGGACGGAATGACGTTTTGGGTTTACCCCAATGGAAGGAAGCAATTCAGCTACCGCTACCGCCGCCCTACTTCCAGAATGCAAAACAGCATCAGCATAGGCGACTACTACGAAGGAGGGTTAAGCCTGAAGGAGGCTAAGGCTATCCGAAATGAATATAACAACATGGTGGAAAGAGGTATTGACCCAAGCCTGCAGATTCAGGAGGAACGCCAGCGGCAGAAGGAAGTCACTACTTCCCTTACTACTATTATTCTTAACTACCTAGCCAACGAATCGCCAAAGCACAAAGGGCATAAATGGGAAGCCTTAAGGCTGAACAGGATCATGCGCGATTTCCCTGAAATGTGTGCCTTGCCAGTGTCAGAACTGCACCAACGGCATATGAACTATTTCAGGGATAAACGGCTACAGGAAGTTGCTGGGGTTTCCGTTGGCCGTGAAATGCAATTACTTGGGGGGGTGATTCGCTACGCCATTAGAGAAATGCATGTATTAACCGACAGCCCGTTAAAGGACGTTCGCCGGCCAGAGAAGGGCGCGCACCGTGAGCGCCGTGTCACCAATGAAGAAATAGAAAGAATCTGTAAGGCCTGCAAATACGAGCCAGACCAGCCGCCACACCTTCACAAGCAGCAAACTGCTTGGGCATTTTTGTTTGCGATTGAAACAGCCATGAGGGCAAGCGAAATTTGCCGCATGACATGGGAGAACGTGCATCCCAGCTATGTGCATTTGCCTGACACCAAGAACAACAGCACCCGCAATGTGCCCTTGTCGTTAAAGGCCCGCGAATTATTGGAGCAGGCAAGGGGCATTGATGAAAAACGGGTTTTGACTGTAAATGAAGGCAGTATGTGCAGCACCTTTTATAGAGCCAAAGAAGCCGCCGGATTCAGCAAGGACGATGACTTGCATTTTCACGACTCACGGCATGAGGCTACTACCCGCCTAGCCCAGACTTTCCCCAATGTGGCAGACTTGGCAAAGATCACCGGCCATAAAGACCTAAAACGCCTACTGACCTACTACAACCCTACCGCCCTAGAATTGGCCGACCGACTGGAGCGAGCGCAAGGGCAGACGACAACCTAAATGACTTTAAGAAGCAGGCCAGCGCCTGACCCCATCCAGACCCAACCCCTACCATGGGGCTTTTTTGTGTTTGCCTAATACCCCGTTTTTATACGCTAAAACGCTACATACCACTATTTTAGGTAGCGACAATAGCGACAATAGCGACAGCCTTGCTACTAAAGGCCTTGGCTTGTCGCTACCACCAGTAGGGCAGGTAGCGACAATAGCGACAACACTAGCGACAAACTTTTTTCAGAGAAAACCCAGCGCCTTACCCCTTTTTTTATGGTACACACGGTACAGACGGTACAGCCCTGTAATACCAAGGCTTCCAGTCTGTACCGTTAGGTTTTGGTACAACGGTACAGACGGTACAGCCACCGCTTGAATACTAAGTTTTATGAAGTTTTGCCCCCCTACCTAGTAGATGCAAACCCACCCCAACCAGACCCAGCCCAGATAGAACACTTTCAATAATGATATAGTTTGAATAATTCCTGAGAGGGCCAGATCATGGGCGACAAAACCGACAAAACCCCAAGCAAGCAGCAGGACGCCGAAAGGCAGAGAGATGAAAAAC
>CAUJHL010000130.1 GCA_963204705.1 Pseudomonadota bacterium
AGGCGCAGGCCGGTTAAATTTGGCGTGAAATAAACGTCCAATCTGACTGTAAGTTTCCGTCTGTTCAAATTCGCGGGATTTTTCCTTAAGTAAATCCTGACGAATCTGATCGGGGGTGAGCAGAACGCCTGCTTTCTGAAACACCTGATACAGTAACTGCTCGGACTGACTGGTTTTTTCCAGGGCATTGTCCTTTTTATTGTAGGCCAACAAGTCCCCGTCCAGCGCCACCGTTTCGCCAGTCAGCTTGGCTATCGATTGCTGAAACGCGGCATTACGACTGGAGTAGACACCTGAGTTGTAGTCGGCAAACCGGTACAGTGGCTTGTCGTAGGCAGCGTCGTACTTCATCAGCCGGTGAATCCCGTAATACAGCCCGCCATCCCGCGTATACAGTTCATCCCGTAATTCCGTGGTGTTGCTCAGCGAACGCGCATGTTCCGACGCATAATTGATGTGTACCTGCATGGAACCAAGAGTCGAAACCGGATTAAAGGTTTCCGACAGGCTCTTGCCGGCAATCAGGCTGGCTGCACCGGTGATGACATTGAGATGATAGGTATCTTCAAAATAATTGAACATTTCCCGATACAGTTTATCCAGATCCTGCTCGGTCTGTACCTGTTCCAGCCGTTTGGCAAAACTGTTTTCCGGCGTAGGCCGCTGCTCCAGCATTGCGTCAAACCGCTGCCCCATGATCGGGCCAAACTTTTCCACCAGCCGTCCGCTCAGCTCGCGACTGACGGTCTTTCCGAGTCCGGCAACTTTTGGGTCAGCCGAAAAATTGGATTCCTGATCAACGATCGCCACAATACTGCAGGTATTTTCCCGCGTTGCTGGAATTTTTAGATCATCCATGATATCCAGGATGTTTTTCGCCCAGACCTGACGATCGGCAACACGGGGCGGAATCATGCGGGTCAATTGACGTACCGTGGCGCGATTGGTGGTCGGCTCAGGCGGGGGGGGCGGATCATCGCATGCGCTCACCAGCAGGATAGTCACTACTAATGGGGCGACTAACAGGACTCGCAGTACGCGGGAGCTGTCACGAAGGGAGAAAAAAACGCGCCCGGGCCGGGTAGGAATATGCAACGAAAATGCTCCAGAAACACAAGAAATAATGGCAACTCCCGCCCAGTTTATCCCTTTGCCCAGTCTAGACACTGGAAAATATGGCTAGTATGCCACACAAGTATGAAACTTTTGCTTACTAATTATCCAAGAACTGTATCTCGTTGCGATGAATCAGACAGACACCTTGTTGGGCGCAAGTTGTGACGTTACACTAGTCACCGGTTTAACGGTAAGAGAAGTAAAGCCCAAGCCGAAATAGCTCAGTCGGTAGAGCAGCGCATTCGTAATGCGAAGGTCGTAGGTTCGATTCCTATTTTCGGCACCATTTTAAAACTTTTAAAAACAATAAGTTAGTTTCATATTCTGCATTTTATGCACTAACCAATTAGAGAACTATTTGGCGCAAAAAGAGTGCGAAAATGCGATCATTACGCCAACATTTACGCCAGGATTACGCCAAAAAAATCAAATTGCCAAAGGCCCATTAACGCGGTGACTCGTCCGACAAGATCACGGCATTCCCAGCATGTACTCTGTTAGTGATAGCCAAAAATATTGCCCCACAAGGCTTTTCAGATTGGCACACCTTTTACAGTTAAAAATACAGTTTCTTCTAAGAAGTAATCTTCTGACTTGGAGCAGGCTACAGGCTTTAGTTCATGCAGCATGGGCAGCAAGTCATTATCCTGCTTGCTGGAGGGAGCAAGAGCGGCCAGCAAGGTGACATTACCCAAGCGATTGAATTAGCTGACCAGATACGGACGCAAGGCCTATGAACACCCCCATCATCTCGGAAAGCACTAAGCCAAGGGAGCTTTGAGGGGTGTGTTACGCCGTGTTTTGCGGGAAGAACTCAAGCACGCCTGAAAGTCATTGTTTTATCCACATGCGATTCCTTATTACCGCCCTCACTCAGCATTCCCCAGCTCAGCCCATATTTCGCCAGATATTTCCGCAGGCGGTCAGTATCGTTAGTGGTGGCTTTTCCCTGTCGGGAATGTGCAAACAACCGGCGTCCGGCATCGGCAAGAGAGCGGGATTGTCGGCATACACGTAGCACGCCAGCCAGTTGTATGCGATCAAATTCATCCAGTGTTTCCAGCACTGTAGTGGGGACACAATCAAATTCCGCCATTGTTGGCTCTGCCGTCGTAGAGGCGGAGCTATTTGGCTCATTGGCCCATTGCCGTTGCAAGCGGCTGATTTCTGCAGTGACATCGTCAGGCTGAATGCGATGTTGCTCAGACAGCGTAGCCATCCGATTCAGACTGGAGGAGAGATCCCGAAAATTGCCACTCCACCGTGCCGCGTCAGACAGCGCAAACCCCAAATACTGCTGTAGGGCATCACGCTGAAATCGCACCGCCTGGCCTTGCTCCAGCCCATAGCGTTGCAGCTCGAATTGAAGGTTGGGTTCGATATCTTCCCGGCGATCGCGTAACGGCGGCAGGCAAAACTCCCATACATTTAGCCGCGCCAATAAGTCGGCCCGAAACCGGCCTCTTTGCACGGCTACCTGCAGGGGCTGATTGGTTCCGGCAATCAGTTGAAAATCGGCATGAACTTCGGTATCAGAACCAACCGGAAAAAACGTCTTTTCTTCTATGGCTTTGAGCAGCATGGCCTGTTCATCCAGTCCTAGTTCGCCGATTTCATCCAGAAACAGGACGCCACCCTCGGCACTTTTAAGCCAGCCACCCCGCGCCGACACGGCTCCCGTAAACGCGCCTTTCACATGGCCAAACAGGGCAGACATCGCGCTGTCACCGCGTAGGGTCGCGCAGTTCACCTCAATAAAACGGCCAGTGAGATTCTGTCGCAATTGTTTTAACTGGACAATTTGCCTGGCCAGATGGGATTTGCCTACGCCCGTTTCACCGGTAATCAGGATGGGCGCTCGCGAGCGCACAGCGACTTTTTCCACATCCGTGATCAGGCGGTTATAAGCAGGATTTCGGGTCGCAATGGTGGATTTAAGCTGATTCCAGTTGTCTTGTTGTTCCGCTTCCAGTCGGCTTCGGAGGGCATCATAACGGGAGACATCCAGGTCGATGAGCTGAAAGCTGCCCTGAGGCTGTCGGTTACCACTGGGTGCAGTCTGTACAATTCGCGCGGGTAAATACTGCGCTTCAAGCAATAAAAACCAGCAAATCTGCGCCACGTGCGTACCCGTGGTGATGTGCAGTAGATACTCATTGTGATCCAGATCAAAGGGATACTGTCTTACCCAATCGTACAGCGCTGCGTAGACTTCGGCAAAATCCCAGGGATCCTGAAAATCAAACGGGATAAGGTCAACCGCCGTTTGGGGTGAGACCTGCTGAATATCCGCATCCACCAGTTTGGCCAGCCGTTTCTGATTAGACGGATGAAGCAATACCAGCTGATCCACCTGCAAATCTTCCTGCATGCAGAGTGAAACAGTAGGTCGCCATCGCTGCCAGCGGTCATCACGCCAACCCTGATCGACGGTGGTACCGAGGAAACCAATAACAATCGTTTTTTTGCGACTTGGCATAGTGAAATAAATCTAGAAAAAAAGATAGTAATCTAGAATTAAGAATACACGGTAAATCATGAGTGGGGAAGTTTATCTTATGTTTTATTGATTATTAATGTTTATTATCATAATGTTAGATAAATTAGTGACAGTTGGCACGCCATTCGCAATAGTGAGGTTGAACGCTGTTGGTCGTCTCAATTCAGTGGCCGACAGCATCTGTGTAGAAACCAGGAAACAATGACATGATTCCAATGACTCAAAACCATCGCGTGATGCAGGTGGAAGGTGCCAAACCCGTTCGACTGTGGACTGACGGTGTGCCGGTTGATGAAAAATCCTACGAGCAACTGAATAAAGCGGCGCAAATGCCATTTATTTACAAATGGCTAGCCGTGATGCCGGATGTCCATGTGGGAATTGGGGCAACCATCGGTAGTGTGATTCCTACCAAGGGCGCGATTATTCCTGCGGCGGTCGGTGTCGATATCGGTTGCGGGATGATGGCTGCGCAAACGTCGCTGATGGCCAGTGATTTGCCAGACAACCTGCATGGTTTACGGATTGAGCTGGAAAAAGCGATTCCGCACGGATTTACCCCGAAAAAATGGGGTCGTGATCGCGGTGCCTGGTCGAACCCGACCGAGCGCGTGGATGCGGCGTGGGCCGAGCTAGTGAGTGATTTTGAGCGCATTTGCGAAAAGCATCCGCGCCTAAAAAACACTAACAACCATAAACACTTGGGAACCCTGGGGACCGGAAACCACTTTGTGGAAATCTGTCTGGATGAAGCAGACCGGGTGTGGATCATGCTGCATTCGGGTTCCCGTGGGGTGGGAAATGCGATTGGAAACCATTTTATTGAGCTGGCGAAAAAAGACATGCAGACGCATTTCATTAACCTGCCCGATAAAGACCTGGCATATTTTCCTGAAGGGACGGAGCACTTTGAGGATTATTGGTTTGCCGTGGGCTGGGCGCAGCGGTTTGCGATGAAAAACCGCGAGTTAATGATGCAACAGGCGGTACTTGCCCTACGTCAGGTGATCAACAAACCGTTTGAGGCTGCCGTGAAAGCCGTTAACTGCCACCATAACTATGTAGCGGCGGAGGAGCACTTTGGCGAAGAGGTACTGGTGACTCGCAAGGGTGCGGTGCGGGCACGTCTGGGGGAGTATGGGATCATTCCAGGGTCGATGGGGGCGAAATCCTTCATTGTGCGCGGGAAGGGTAATGCTGAGTCCTTTTGTTCCTGTTCGCACGGTGCGGGGCGGGTGATGAGTCGTACCCAGGCCAAGAAGCAATTTACCGTGGCCGATCAGGTGGCGCAGACCGCAGGGGTGGAATGTCGTAAGGATGCTGATGTGATTGATGAAATCCCGGCAGCCTATAAGGACATTGATGCCGTGATGTATGCCCAGCGCGATCTGGTGGAAGTGGTGCATACCTTGCGGCAGGTGGTGTGTGTAAAGGGCTGAGGGTGCCTATGGAGGCTTGAGTAAACGTTGCTTAAGCCAGCAGGGCGCTATTCAGGCTTAGGACGGTTTCTGGAAAGTCTATCAGGATGCGCTAGTCCGCAACGATCATATGGGCTTTTCTGCAATTGTGCACATGATGTCTGCTGGCATCAGCGTAGTGGCTACCGTGTGATTGCGAAGCGCTCGAATCCGTTCCAGTTGCGTAGAAGCTGAGTCAGGTTCAGCCACGGATTGGCTCAAAAGGTCTAACAACTGGCTGTTTAGGCTACGGTGCTCTTGTTTGGCCAAACCGCAAAACTGTTCGAATAGCGCTTCGGGGATATTGCTTAACGGGTAGGAAACGCCCATCGACACCTCCGGCAATGACAATGCTGTCATTAAGGAACCAGACTGGGTGCCAATTAAAGAGTTAATCAGGGCCTCAACATGTGGAGTGCTGGGTAGGCAAAAACGCCGTTCAGCCGCACACGTTGATAACGCTCAAGATGAGAGAACATGACGAGAGAAAAATCAATGAAATCAACTCAAAAACTGCTAGATATCGACGGCTCACAAGGCGAAGGCGGTGGGCAAATCTTAAGAACGGCCTTGTCGCTGTCGGTAGTGACGGGTCAGGGATTTGTGCTACGCAATATCCGTGCGGGCCGTAAAAAGCCGGGCCTAATGCGGCAGCATCTCGCCTGTGTCAGGGCCGCAGAGGCGATCAGCGGCGCGCAGGTGACAGGCGCAGAACTGCACAGCACCGAGCTGGTGTTTGTACCGGCCGCTATCCGCCCTGGCCAATACCAATTTTCGATCGGGTCGGCGGGCAGCACGATGCTGGTGCTGCAAACCATCTTGCCCATGCTGTTGATGGCGGATCAGCCTTCTGAAGTGATTCTGGAAGGCGGTACCCACAATCCCATGGCCCCTACGGCAGACTTTATCCAGCAGGCATTTTTGCCCCTGCTGCAGCGGCTGGGTGCGCAAGTCTCCATGCAGTTGGAAACGCCCGGGTTCGCGCCAGTTGGCGGTGGCAAAGTCGTGGTTCAGGTACAGCCCTGGACACATCTGCAACCCTTGGTAGCCTTACTGCGTGGCCCGCTAAAACTACTGGAAGCAACCGCAACCGTGCTCAATCTGGATACAGCGATTGCCCAGCGTGAAGTTGCGACACTGGAGGCACTGCTTGCAGAGTATGGTCTGAACGCCACTTGCCGCGTGGATCAAGGTATCGGGGAGGGGAATGTGCTGACGGTGGCGGTTCATACCGAAGGGCACACAGAAGTGTTTAGCCTGTTAGGGGAGCATGGCAAGTCGGCAGAGCACATTGCCAAACGCATGGCAGGGTTGGTAAAACACTACCTGCATCAGGACGCAGTGCTGGACGAATACCTGAGCGATCAGGTGTTGCTGCCAATGGCATTGGTGAGCTGGAAAACCAATTTAAATAGTGCCTTTACCACACGAACCATCAGCGAGCATACCCAGACACAGGCACAGATGATTGAGCGGTTTTTGCCAGTATCGATCGTGTTAAATGGCGGAACGATCAAGATTCAAATGCAATAAGTTCGCGGGTTGAATGTCCATAAAACCCCATTGAGTAGTGGAGCGGCCTGCACCGTACCGGCACGTCGGATGGCCGGATGCCGGTGCAGACACACCCTACTGGCCAGGCGTTCTGACAGAATTGTCTAAAGGGAATTGTTATTTTTGTTGCCCTTTTTTCTTGGCAGAACCACTGCTGGTAATCTGTTTGCGGGCGGTTGCCTGCGCCACCCGTGGACGCTTGCTCGGCGCGGCAGGCTTGACCATACTCGTGGCCTTCTGAGCGGGTTTTTTGGTGGGGTCGCTCTGGCCGAGCTGGCTTTCCAGTTCTGTGCGGCGCGTATTCATCTGGGCAAGGGTAGCGGAAAAATCATGACCTTCAACGGCCTGTCTGAGCTCTGAAAACATCTCATCTTCTTCCTCCTTGACATGGTGCGTAACGTATTCCGCCAGGACATGTACCCGCGCGTCAAAGTGCGCATCCTCTGCACTACCGCCTTCAATGGCCGCAATGAGCTGCTTGAGTGAGCCATGTTCGACTTCCGCATGATCCATCAGCTCTTCTTTGTCTTCCGGTAAAACAGCCCGGGCTGCCGGGTAAAAAATTTCCTCTTCTATCGCAGCATGAACGGTCAGTGCATTGCAGATATGGGCTGCAGTGGCTTCACGCTGGGCATCCGGTGCTTCGGTATCCATCAACCGCTTGTACTCACGAAACAGTTGATTTACCTGATCATGATCCTGCGTGAGCTGGGTAATGATACGTTCAAGTGCTGTCGTAGACTGGGTGTTAGCCATGAAGTAACTCCTTAGAATGACGGAACAAGAAGGGTGGAGTTGGTACACGGGCGGTTGAATAATCCTGAATACCTGAATTGACTCCCTCGGAAAGGTGTTCCTGAGCATAGGGAATTACGGCAGGATAAGGCGTACAACAAATGCGCCATTCAGGTAGCATTTGCGTGAGTTTTGATCAATTGCTGTGTTCTACAGTCTTTGGACATGATTCTTGCAAATGATTCTTGGAAATGATTCTTGCGAAATTGTAAAAAACCCCCGCCAAATGCTTGACGAGGGTTTTGGGTTCAGTGTGCGGTTAAGCAAGCCAACTAGGCTAAACGCTTAGGCAAACTGCCCCATGGTGTTGGCTTCGCCACCGGCTTTCAGTGCGTTGTCACCAGAGAAGATCTCTTTGTGATCATCACCAATGTCCGAACCAGCCATTGCCTGGTGCTTGACGCAAGCGATGCCGCCACGAATTTCTTTACGCTGTACACCAGCGACATAGGCCAGCATGCCTTCATCACCGAAGTAGCCTTTGGCCAGCTCATGCGTGGACAGGGCAGCGGTGTGGTAGGTCGGCAGGGTGATCAGGTGGTGGAATACACCGGCTTCACGGGCAGCATCGCGCTGGAAGGTGCGGATCATTTCATCAGCCGCAGCAGCCAGTTCGGTGTTGTCGTAGTCAGCACTCATCAGCTTGGCGCGGTCGTAGGCAGAAACATCTTTGCCTTCTTTGGCCCAGCGGTCATAGGCTTGCTGACGGAAGTTCAGTGTCCAGTTGAACGATGGGCTGTTGTTATAAACCAGCTTGGCGTTTGGCACGACTTCTTTCACACGGTTAACCATGTGGGCGATTTCCGCAACGTTAGGCGTTGGGGTTTCGATCCACAGCATGTCAGCACCGTTTTGCAGGCTGGTGACACAGTCCAGAACCACGCGGTCAATCTGGGTGCCTTCACGGAACTGGTACAGACCGGAAGCCAAACGGGTTGGACGATGCAGCTTGCCATCACGCTTGATCAGGATTTCGTCGTCCTGAGCATCGGCAATGTCGATTTCCTTGGTATCCAGGTAGCTGATGTACTGGGAAGCGATGTCGCCTTTTTGCTTGGAAACAGGGATCTTCTGAGTCAGGTCAGCGCCTTCGGAGTCGGTACGTGCAACGATCACACCTTCATCAATGCCCAGTTCCAGGAACGCAAAACGGACAGCGTTGATTTTGGCCAGGAAGTCTTCGTGAGGAACGGTGACTTTACCGGCCTGGTGACCACATTGCTTGGCATCGGAAACCTGATTTTCGATCTGGATAGCGCATGCGCCAGCTTCGATCATTTTCTTGGTCAGCAGGTAGGTGGCTTCTTCGTTACCAAAACCAGCGTCGATGTCGGCAATGATTGGCACTACATGGGATTCGAAGTTGTTGATCTGGTCTTCGATTTCCTTGATTTTGGCAGCATCACCAGCGGCTTCGGCTTTTTGCATGGCGCGGAACAGGTCGTTCAGTTCGCGCGCATCAGCCTGACGCAGGAAGGTATAGATTTCTTCGATCAGGGCAGGCACGGAGGTTTTTTCGTGCATGGACTGGTCTGGCAGCGGGCCAAAGTCAGAACGCAGGGCAGCAACCATCCAGCCGGACAGGTAGATGTAGCGACGCTCGGTGGTGCCAAAATATTTTTTGTTGGCGATCATTTTTTGCTGGGCGATAAAACCGTGCCAGCAACCCAGCGACTGGGTGTATTTGCTGCTGTCGGCATCGTAGGCAGCCATGTCTTTACGCATAATGGCGGCGGTATATTTTGCGATGTCGAGGCCGGTGCGGAAACGGTTCTGCACAATCATGCGAGCCGCATCTTCAGGGTGAATGGCGCCCCAGGTGCCGCCCAGTTTGGCTTTTACGGCGCGAACGTGCTCAAGAGCTGAAGTGTACGTAGTCATGACATTATCCTGTCGTGAAGGGAGGGATCGCAAAAGGAATGCCAAAAAAAGAGTCACAAAAACACTGTTTGACCGGCCTTTTTACGCTGTTGGCAGTCTACGGTTTGTGACATAATTTATCTAATTTATCATTTTGATTTTCGGTATTTATTAAATGAATCTTGAGCGGGTTGACCTAAACCTACTAATCTATCTGGATGTTTTACTTAGAGAAAAAAATGTAACCCGGGCTGCAGAGCAGTTGGGCGTTACCCAGCCAGCCATGAGTAACATTTTGCGTCGGTTGCGTACCCTCTTCAATGACCCCTTGCTGATTCGCTCCAGTGAAGGCATGACTCCAACGGAACGGGCGCTGGAGCTGCAGCCCCGTATCCGCGAAGTGCTGGCAGACCTGTCCCAGATACTGGAGCCACGTACCGAGTTTCGACCTTATACCAGCTCGCGGGTGTTTCGCATCATGACGTCGGATTACGCCGAGGCGACACTGGTTCCCAGGCTTGCCAAAGCCATGCGTAACGAAGCCCCGAATGTGGTGCTGGATTTTCTCACGCCTTCCGATGTCAGCTATCGCGACATGGAGCAGGGCAAAGTCGATCTGGCGATCAACCGCTTTAATGAGATTCCGCAGTCCTTTCATCAGGTGCTGGTGTGGCGAGACAGTTTTAGCTGTCTGCTGGCAGCCAATAACAGCAGCATTGATCATTTTAATCTAAAGTCGTATCTGGAGGCCCAGCACATCTGGGTGTCCAAAACGGGTATGGGCGTGGGGTTTGGGGTGAATCCTGAAAAATCGGGCGGCCTGGGCTGGATTGATCAGGCGCTCGACAGGATTGGACAAAAGCGCAAAATCAGTATTTTTACCCGGCATTACCAGATGCCTGCACTGCTGGCGGCCAATGCGGATCTTATCGCGACCTTGCCAACGCGCGTTGCACGCCTACAGGCACAGAATCCGCGTATCGTGATCAAGGATCCGCCGTTTTATATTCCTGAATTTGAGCTAAAAATGGCCTGGTGCCCGCTGTTGCATCATCACCCAGCCCATCGCTGGTTGCGGCAACTGATCATGTTTACCGCGCGCCAGATTATTGATGAAGAAAAGCGTGAGCTCGGTGAAAGCCCGGGTTATTGAGCCCTGTTATTTAGGGCGGGACTCACGGCGTCGTGGGGTAATTAGGCAGTTTGCCTGCCTAATTGCAGAAAACCTACTAACTGAAAAGCTCTTAACTGAATGGCTCTTAACTGAATGGCTCTTAACTGAAAGGCTATCAACTGAAAAGCTCCTGGCAAAACCCTCCTGGCACAAAAATCAGCGGGCACTGAGCAACGCCATGTCTTTTTCTTTCGCCATTTTATAAGCCGGACGCTTGCGCAGGCGTGCCACATAATGCTCAAAGGCTGGGCGGCTTTTGATGGTGCCAAA
>CAUJHL010000131.1 GCA_963204705.1 Pseudomonadota bacterium
AGCATGCAGTGGCGGAGGTCAGTGCCACGGTGAAATCCGAAGAGCGCGATGACAGTCTGGCGGCACTCGATGCCCAATGGGAAGACGAAATGGTCACCTTTCTGAATGGCGATCAGGATCCTTCCTGTGGCAGCCAGCAGCCGCGTGACCCCAACAAACACAAGGCCCGCGAAGAAGTGGCCGCTCCGGTGCACTGGGTGGGATTTGCGTCCGCTGCAGCTCCGGTTTCCCGCTAAGGAGGCTCCGATTATGTCTACCATTATCAATATGTTTCTGTTTGGGGTATATCCCTACGTGGCACTGGCCGTCTGCCTGCTGGGCTGCTGGGCGCGTTTTGACCTGTCCCAGTACACCTGGAAAACCGGCTCCAGCCAGATGCTGCGTACCCGCAATATGCGACTGGCCAGCAACCTGTTTCATGTCGGCATTATTTTTGTGCTGATGGGCCATCTGGTGGGCCTACAAACCCCGGAAGGCATCTACCACCATGTCATCACCACCGAAAACAAACAGCTGGTCGCGATGGTCAGTGGCGGTATTTTTGGCATGGTCTGTCTGGTCGGACTGGTGATGCTGCTCTGGCGCCGGATGACCGATCCGCGGATTCGGGCGACTTCTTCGTTCAGTGACATTCTGGTGTTGTGGCTATTGCTTATTCAGTTGCTGCTGGGTCTGGGCACGATTTATGCCTCGACCTCACACATGGATGGCGCGGTCATGCGGGTACTGGGCCTTTGGGCGCAGCATCTGACCTTGATGCAACCCACGGCAGCGGCTTCGTTTATTGAAAACACCCCGCTTATTTATCGCTTGCATGTGTTTCTGGGCGTGACGCTGATTCTGATTTTTCCCTTTACCCGTCTGGTTCACATCATCAGTGCGCCGATCTGGTATCTGGGTCGCCGCTATCAGATCGTTCGCCAAAAATCGAGCTAGGAGCCAGCCATGACGACGATTCATAGTATTCATAGCATCAATGCCATGCCCTCCAGTCCGGCCTTGATTGCCACCAGTTCCGAAAGCTGGCCGCACATTACGGTCAACGGCGTCGCGATTGCCACCGAAGCGATCGCACGGGAAATGCAATACCACCCAGCAGACAGTCGTGAGGAAGCCGTGTTTCTGGCGGCACAGGCGCTGGTCATTCGGGAACTATTGCAGCAGCGGGCGGACGCACTGCATCTCAGCATCCAGCCGCAGGAGAATGAATCGGAAGAAGAGGCCCTGATCCGATGCCTGCTGGCGGCTGAAGTGCAGATTCCTGAACCAGATGAGGCGAGCCTGCGTCAGGTCTATCAGGCCAATCCCACCCAGTTTCATTCAGCCCCCTTGCTGGCGGCTCGGCATATCCTGTTTGCCGCAGTGCCAGAAGACGCTATTGAGCGCAGTCAGCAACGGGAAGCTGCCCTGGCCGTGATCGCGCAGCTGAACGCAGGGGCAGATTTTGGCCAGATGGCCCGCCAGCACTCGGCCTGTCCCTCCAAAACCCACGGCGGGGCACTGGGTCAGCTCAGTGCCGGGCAAACGGTGCCGGAGTTTGAGCGCCAGCTGTTTCGTCTGCCGGAAGGTTTGTCCCTCCAGCCGCTGGAATCCCGCTATGGCTTTCATGTGGTGCAGGTGGATCAGCGGGTGGACGGCGAGGCACTGCCTTTTGAGGTGGTGGCTCCCCGCATCCGCGATCAATTGACCCAGCGCAGTGCGCACAAGGCAGTGGTGCACTATTTGCATGGGCTGGCGGGGTCTGCCCAGATTGAGGGCATCCAGTTGAAAACAGCCGATTCGCTGCCGATTCAGTAAGGCATTGCCATCACGAATACGGGGGTCATGCTTTGCGCTTTACCCCTGTGTCCGCTGGCTTATACTGAAAGTGCGGCAATGATCGTGTCGTGTGGGAGGCGAATGGTCATGACGGTGAGTGGCATCGTTTTCGTCCTGCTGAATGCCATGTTAAACGTCATGCTCGACCTCAGCCTTCATTCCTCCTTCAACGGCGGCAATGCTATTTGCCACGACTTTTTACAGGAACTGTCATGAGCGCGCTCGCTTTTCCAGCCCTGACTCCAGCCGCTCCGCTGGCGCCCAGTAGTGGACTGTCACGCATTCCGCCTGCACTGGTGGATGGACTGGGTCGAGAAATCCGCTATCTGCGACTGTCAGTCACCGACCGCTGTGATTTTCGCTGTGTGTACTGCATGGCCGAGCACATGACGTTTCTGCCGCGCGCACAAGTGCTCAGTCTGGAGGAAATTTTCCGGGTCGCCCGCATTTTTTCAGAACAGGGCGTGCGCAAATTTCGCCTGACTGGCGGTGAACCGCTGGTACGCAAGGGCATTGTCGGGCTGTGTCGTCAGATTGCCCAGTTACCCGCGCTGCAACTGCGTGACGAAGCAGGCCGCCTCGGAGAAGTGGTACTCACCACCAATGGCTCACAACTCGGGCATCTGGCCAGACCACTGGCGGAAGCGGGCGTTAGCCGGTTGAACATCTCGCTGGACAGTCTGGATCCCGCGTTGTTTCGGGCGTTGACACGCACCGGTGATCTGGCTCAAGTGCTGAACGGCATTGAGGCCGCTCAGGACGCCGGATTTTCCCGCCTGAAACTAAACACCGTGGTGATGAAGGGCCGTAATGACCACGAAATTCCCGATCTGGTGGCCTTTGCCATCGCGCGGGGTCTGGATATCACCTTTATCGAGGAAATGCCACTTGGCGAAGTGGGGCGTGCGCGTGGAGAATCGCTAATGACCAGCGATGAGGTACGTGAGCAAATTGCCCGTCGATACACCTTGCAGGACACGTCAGAGCAGTCCGGTGGCCCCGCGCGCTACGTCCGCGTGCAAGGACATCCGAACACCCGCATCGGGTTTATTTCTCCACATAGCCATAATTTTTGTGGGAGCTGCAACCGCGTTCGACTCACCGCTGAGGGTAGGCTACTGCTGTGTCTGGGGCAGGAACATTCACTGGACGTGCGCGGCTTGCTTCGTGAATCAGCCAGCGATACGCCGGTGCTGGAAGCCATCCAGCGTGCCTTGCACCACAAACCCGCAGGCCATACGTTTTCGGCGACGGGTGAGGTGCAAATCGTTCGTTTTATGAATGCGAGTGGGGGCTAATTCATCGAGGGGTGCCTAACCTTACTTTGAACAGGGTTTATGTCGTTGCCCAGCACACATTGGTCTTTTTTATTGTAATAACTTATTGATAATAAATTATATTTATTTGAATGGAATCTCATTTTTTCTCAATCCTTGCGCTATTTCTCACTTTCTTTCATTTTTTTTGTGCCCAATGCCTATGCGCTTGACAGGGGTCAAGTTAAGGATTTTCTGGCCATGCTAAAAAACACTATATCTTGTGGTTGAAGATCACTTGAAACACATTATAGGGGGTTTTATGCATCAGCAAGCGATGGCAGGAGACGCCACGATCCCAAGGTCTCATTCCAGGCCGACTGCGGCTAAAACGGGGCAAGTCTGGGTCAAACCGACCTTTGAAGAATACCTGCAGCAACAGGACTGGCGTGTGCGTGCGAATGCCAATCAGGGGTATTCGCTGGGTGGTCTGATTCTTAATGCCGCGGGAAAAATGACCGCAGAGTATTGGCTCAATGAAATTTACAGCCCTGAAATGGCGGTAGCCCATCGTGAGGCGGATGTGCATATTCATGATCTGGATATGCTCTGTGGCTACTGCGCGGGCTGGTCGCTGCGGTCGCTGCTGGAAGAAGGCTTTAATGGGGTGGCTTCGCGGGTGGAGTCGCACCCGCCACGGCACCTGTCAACGGCCCTTGGGCAAATGGTCAATTTTCTGGGCACCCTGCAAAACGAATGGGCGGGCGCACAGGCGTTCAGCTCGGTGGATACCTATCTGGCACCCTTTGTCCGTAAAGATCAGCTCAGCTACGAAGCGGTTCGGCAGGGGATGCAGGAGTTTATTTTCAATCTGAATGTGCCTTCACGCTGGGGTACCCAGACACCGTTTACCAACCTGACCTTTGACTGGGTGTGCCCACGGGATTTGCGTGAACAGGTGCCCATGATTGGCGGGGTGGAAATGCCCTGGAGCTATGGTGAGCTGCAGGAAGAAATGGAGCTGATCAATCGCGCTTACCTCGATGTGATGGCAGCAGGGGATGCACAGGGCCGGGTGTTTACTTTCCCGATTCCGACCTACAACATCACGCCGGATTTTCCGTGGGAGAGCGAAAATGCTGAACGCCTGTTTGCGCTGACGGCCAAATATGGTTTGCCGTATTTTCAGAATTTTTTGAATTCGGATCTGCAGCCGCATCATGTGCGTTCGATGTGCTGTCGTCTGCAGCTGGATTTAAGAGAGTTATTAAAACGGGGAAACGGACTGTTTGGTTCGGCGGAACAGACCGGCTCCATCGGGGTGGTAACGATTAATTGCGCGCGCCTGGGCTACCGTTTTGCAGGTGACCGACTGGCGCTGATTGAGGCACTGGATCGGCTGCTGGGTCTGGCCAGAGACAGTCTGGAGCTGAAACGTCAGCAGGTTCAGCAGTGGATGGATCAGGGTCTTTATCCTTACACCCGCCGTTATCTGGGTACCCTGCGCAATCATTTTTCCACCATCGGGGTGAATGGCCTGCATGAAATGATTCGCAATTTCACCAAGGATCAGGAAGGGATCGGCAGTGACTGGGGCCAGCAGTTCGCGCTGGAACTGCTGGGTCATGTGCGGGAACAGCTTCAGGCGTTTCAGGAGGAAACCGGCCATTTGTACAATCTTGAAGCCACGCCAGCCGAAGGGACTACCTATCGCTTTGCCAAGGAAGATCAAAAGCGTTTTCCCACTATCCTGCAGGCTGGCAGTCCCGAAGCGCCGTATTACACCAATTCTTCACAGCTTCCGGTAGGCTGGACAGAGGATCCGTTTGAAGCGCTGAGCCGACAGGACGCCCTGCAATGTCAGTACACGGGGGGCACCGTCCTGCATCTGTACATGGGTGAACAGATTTCTTCTGGCCGTGCCTGTGCCCAACTGGTGAAAACTGCCCTGAGCCGCTTTCGGCTGCCTTATTTAACCATCACACCTACTTTTTCGATCTGCCCGCGTCATGGCTATCTGGCCGGAGAGCATGAATTTTGCCCACGGTGTGATGAGGAAATCGGCTGGGTTCGCCCGAGCGAGTCTGCCAGCTCAGTGCTGGAAAAGTCATGAGAAATCAATGGGAAAATACTGAAAACACTGATACACACAAGCCGGGCTACCGGGCCACAGGTAGTGCATTCCTGAGGAAATTCGTATGAACACGCACAACAGTCAACTGACTCATGAACAGTCACACCCACCTGTCACCGCAGACCAGCGGCAGCGCTGCGAAGTCTGGACGCGGGTCATGGGTTACCACCGTCCCGTCAGTGCCTTTAATGTGGGCAAACAGTCCGAGCACCGGGAGCGGCAATTTTTTAGTGAATCGGCTGCTTGTCGCACCATGGCCGGCTAAGGCCGAAGCTAGGACAAAACGTAGGGCAGTAAGGGAGAGTCCATATGGGCGAGTTGGCGATTGCTGGCCTAACGCCATTGACCACCATAGATTTTCCGGATCATTTGGCTTGCGTGGTGTTTTGTCAGGGCTGTCCCTTGCGCTGCGGCTATTGCCACAATCCCGACTTGCTTGATTGTCGTAAAGCAGGGCAGTTACCCTGGCAAGCGGTAAAAGACTTTCTGCTAAGACGACAGGGCTTGCTGGATGGGGTGGTGTTTTCGGGTGGAGAGCCGACGGTGCAAAATGGGCTTTACCAGGCCATAGATGAAGTGAGTGCGCTGGGGTTTCGTGTCGCTTTACACAGTGCAGGCACGCATCCCAGGCAACTGGCAACGGTGCTGGGAAAGCTGGATTGGGTCGGTCTCGACGTCAAGGCATTGCCGGAAGATTCCCTGAAAGTCACCGGTGTTGCCAGAAGTGGCGTTAAAAACTGGCAAAGTCTGGAGATGGTGCAGCACAGCGGGGTAGCCTTTGAATGTCGTACCACCGTTCACCCTGCCTTGTTAACGGCACATCAGTTACGCACGCTGGCCGGTAGGCTACGCGATCAGGGAGTCAGGCGCTATGCCCTGCAATGGGTGCGTGGTACTCGGATGCTGGACAGCTCTCTTGGACTAGCGATGCTTTCTGAGGAGTGGCTGGAGACGATTCAGGAAATCCAGAGCTGGTTTCCCCAGTTCGAGTTTCGTCGTGGCTGATCAATCCGGGCTTTCAGCTTCCGGCAAATACTCTTCCAGTTGCTCACGGAACTGCTGCATGGCCTGACCCCGGTGACTGATCCGGTTTTTATGGGTCGGGTCAAGCTCGCTGCTGGTTTTGTTTAGCTCGGGAATCCAGAACAACGGGTCGTAACCAAAGCCCCCTTTGCCACGGGTTTCCGGCAATATTTCACCGTGCCAATAGCCCTGAAAGAGCAGGGGCAGGGGATCTTCGGCATGGCGTACCAGTGCCAACATGCACACAAATTGCGCCTCTATCCGGCGTCCATCACGGTACACCCGCAGGCGATCAAGCAGGGCCTGATTATTCTGCGCATCGTCGCCATGCGTGCCACCAAAGCGG
>CAUJHL010000132.1 GCA_963204705.1 Pseudomonadota bacterium
TTTGCACACTTTTCACCATACCAGTGTCACCGCTTCAGTCGTTACACTGGCTCTGACCGACTATTAAACCATGGACGCAGCCTTTCTGTCCGGGTGTACCGCACTGACTGCGGGATTTTTTATAGGAGCCGACTCGCATGGGATTACTCAACCGTCTGGGGCGCGTCGTTCGCTCACTTTATGAAAAGGCTGAAGATTTTATCGAAGACGAGCGCGATGTGCCCTTGTCTGAAGCCATGATGAATGAACAAATTAAAAAGTTTGTCACCGACAATGTTGAAGCCATTGATGAAATGCGGGTGGAGCTGTTTGATGACTGGTGCCGGCTCTACGTGAAATTTCACTTTTCCCGCTGGTATATGGGCCTCCACGCACATCTGTCCACCGACCTGAAACTGGTGCAGTTGCAGGTCGATGAAGACATACAACGCTTTGTCTTTGAGCAAATCAGTGACACCCGGGTGATCGAGGCGATTTTCGACAAACAATGGCAGCGCATGGGCTTTACGCTGTTTTTATGGTGGTATCGGAGCGTGCTGCAGAAGGATCCGCTGGGATTTATTCTGGAAAAACTGGGTGTCGTAGAAGTCCGCCACGATCTGATTTATCTCGATATTCATCGCTGGCTAGTCAAAAGCGACCGCATCATGGGCTACCTGCGCAAGATGCAGATCAACCATGCGATTCTGCGTCAGGGATTTTTTGTGCTGAAAGCCAACCTGAAATTGGATGGCATTCTGGGGCGGGATCAGGAGGAAGACGACATTCCGGACGCGGATGAGTATCGCTCGGCAGCCGGAATGGATTTTCCCAAAGACGCTTTGGACCCTGACCGTCCTCAAACCGACAGCAGTTTGTTTGAGCCTTCTCTTATCACTCGGGAAAGTGATCGTAAATCCGATCAGGATGGGGATTATCTTCCCGTCAATCGACAGACCACCGCCGTGATTCTGGATGCAGAGGAAATCACTGAACTGGATGAAGCTGCGATTCGGGCGGAACAGCCTGTACTACTCAAAGACGTTACTGTAGAAGCGGTTGAACGGGTCAAAGCCACTGAGTCAATAGTAGAATCATCCGATCACACATCAGGCGAAACCAAAACCTGAGCAGTGCGGGCAAAATCCCTAAAGCGGCGAAGTGGGAGCAGGTCTTTTACCCTGATAAAAACTGACCAGCCCAAACTCATCGGCCTCATCCAGATCCGGCCAGGTAGTGGATTGGGCTTGATGCGTTTTTGCATAATTCGGATGCTGAAAGTTTTTCACCCGTGAATCCGCCACCCAGACTTCGGGGGCAAACCTGAGAAATTCGTCCAGAAAAAACCGGTTTGACTGGTCGTACAACACATCTGCCGCCAGTAACACGTCCACCGGTTCAGCACAGGCATAGAGATCGTCCAGCAATTCCACCGACACCCGATTTAGACTGGCATTTTCTGTACAGGCAGCCAACGATACGGGATCAAGGTCACAGGCGATCACCCGCCTGGCGCCCGCCATGGCAGCCGCAATCGCCACAACACCCGAACCCGCCCCAAAATCCAGTACCGTTTTGCCCTTAACAACCTCTGGATGCGCCAGCAACCATCGCGCCATGGCCAAACCGGAAGCCCAGCAAAACACCCAATAGGGCGTATCCGACCAGATTTTTCGAATCACCTCATCGTCAAGGCGACCTGCAGGCAATTCCGGCTGAATCAGCCACAGCGAGAGCGGAAGCTCGGCCAGCGGCTGCTGAATCAGCGCCACTTCGGGAATGACCTGATTCAGCGACTGTTGCAAAGCCTGAACCGACATACTGGCTTAGCCCTGACAGGATTTTTCTGCTGCTTCGACCGTCTGGCGAATCAGCGTGGTGATCGTCATCGGGCCAACGCCACCGGGCACAGGCGTGTACGCGCTAGCGATAGCCTCCATGCCCTGAAGCTCAATGTCTCCCACACCGCCACCCTCACGAGGATGGAAACCGGCGTCCACCACTACCGCGCCCGGCTTGATCCATTCCTTACGAATCAACTCGGCTTTGCCCACAGCCCCCACCACGATATCGGCCTGTTTAACCAGTTCCGGCAAATTGGCGGTGCGGGAATGGCAAATCGTCACGGTGGCATTGGCACCCAGCAGCATCATCGCCATGGGTTTGCCCAGAATCGCGCTACGGCCCACCACCACGGCATGTTTGCCCGCCAGCTCAATGCCATTGGCCTGAAGCAGCGTCATGATGCCCTGCGGAGTCGCCGAACCATAGGCAGCTTCCCCCATGCTCATCCGGCCAAACCCCAGACAAGTCACGCCATCCACATCCTTTTCCAGTGCAATGGCATCAAAACAGGCACGTTCATCAATTTGGGCAGGCACTGGATGCTGCAACAAAATCCCATGCACGTCCGGGTTCGCATTCAGCTCGTTAATTTTGGCCAGTAGTTCTTCCGTGGTCGTGGTTTGTGGCAATTCAATCCGCAGCGAATCCATGCCGACCCGTTTGCAGGCATTCCCCTTCATACGCACATACGTTGCCGAGGCCCCATCATCCCCCACCAGAATCGTCGCCAGAATCGGTGTGCGACCGGTTTTGGCAATCAGCGCAGCCACCCGCTGGCTCAGCGCCTGCTCGATGGTCTGTGAAAGTGCCTTGCCGTCCAGTTTCAGGGCCGTGTTTTGAGGGGTAATCTGTGTCATGGGGCTCACCGCAGCAGAGTCGTGAATGAGGCGCATTCTACCCTAGCTGTGCGCATTTCGCATGGCTCAGCACAGCAGAACACGTCGTCCCATTCGTACCGGGAAATTAAAATACTCTATGAATTGTTCAGTTTCTGCACGAATCATTCAGCTTGACTCACCATGGCTCAACAAGACCGCATCTAACGGTTGAATTTCTAAATTCCCCTGCTAAGATATGCCTTCACATTTTGGCTGGATAGCAAAATGGTTATGCCGCGGATTGCAAATCCGCTGACGCCGGTTCGATTCCGGCTCCAGCCTCCATTTTTTCAATTGCCTGTACTTTAACCGTCAAGTCCGGCAATTGCTTCGCTGGCGATCCTAGAATCTCCCAGTGAACCTCGCCCAGATGGTGAAATCGGTAGACACAAGGGATTTAAAATCCCTCGCCCTTTGGGTGTGCGGGTTCAAGTCCCGCTCTGGGCACCAAACACCACTTTCTGGCACTATCCAGTAAGACTGAAACCCCTGAAGAATAAATGCTTCAGGGGTTTTTTGTTTGTCCGGCACTATCGGTATTGCGGCAAGGTTCCGCTTTGTACTATTCAAGGAGATCTCAGACCATGAAACTCGCTACCCTAAGCCTGATACTACTATTCACTAATAGCTCTGCATTCTCTCACGGAGGAGGGTGCCGTAAAAGCTCCACGCCAGGCCAGTGCTGTCACATGGATAATCGTGCCGGCGAGGTTCATTGTCATTAAATTGACGGTGAGAAAAGTCGGCAGGGATAATTTTCTGAGAACGAGCCGTTTTAATTGTTACTTTTCAGGCCGCTTGATCGGACTGCATTGATGGCTTTTCTACATTTAGCTTAAGTTTTCAATACTTGCAGGCATGCTCGTTACTTGTTAATACCGCGCTTTAGCTCAGACAGGCTCTCAGCCTGTCTCAGCACCCGATTACACCCTATCACATTCGGGTAAACGAGTTACCCACCCTGCCGTAAATCAATAAACGGCGTGGCGCCACCCGTAACTTGTGGCAGTCTGCCATCCCATTTTTCAATCGCGCGCTGCTGCATTTCAATCTGGCGCAGTTTGATCAGATTTTCCGTCACATTTTCCTTTTGCAGGGCCAGCGATTCGGCTTCTGCCTTGGCCTGCGTCACTTTTTGTTCAGACTCAATACGGATACGTTCGAGGTCGCGTTCGGCTTTAAGTTTGAGCTGTTCCGCCGTAGTTTTGGATTCAATTGCGGCACTGAATTCTTTGGAAAACGCAAAGTTCACAATGGAAAATTCATCCACGATCACCCCATTATGGTTCAGGCGTTCACGCAGAAGGCTACGGATGCGGTCACGCACTTCCTGACGACGAGAAACCAGTTCTTCAGCGGTATAAATCGCCGTAGCGGCTTTTACCGATTCCTGAACGGCGGGGAGAATGATCCGTTCGCCAACCTGTTCCAGCGTTCCCACGGTCTGATAGGTCTGCGCGACCCGTTTGGGATCCAGATGGTAGTTTATCGCGACATTGGTGGTGACCTGTTGCAAATCCTTGGAGGCGGCATCGCCCTGACCTTCGCCTTTTTGCACGCGAACGTCCATGACAATGATCTTTTGCATGATCGGAATACGCAGATGCAGGCCTTCGCCCAGAATATCGTTTTGTACTGCACCAAAATTCAGCACCACGCCACGCTGGCCGGGCCCGATCATCACAAAGGGATTAAAAATCATGAAGGCAAAAATCACCACGACACCCGTGACAAGGTAGCGGATCAGATTTGGATTCATTATCTGGTGTTCCTTATTAGACGCATCATGAGACACATATCTCAGCAATCAGGCATCTCTATTAGATGTACCTAGCTCCATGAATACCACCGACAATACTACAGGATCAAGATGAGTCGTCCTGATTTTTTTCAGGGAATCAAGGTGTTTGAATACCGCGCAACGCTGAAGGTTCATACCGTTCCTAAACACAACAGAGCGGCTCGTTCCCCCCACCAGAGTGCTTCTTCACACACGGAATATCCGGATAAATCCGAGTGGGCAAACACGATATGCCCCTGATACTCACGCAGTGCGCGAAGCCCCGGCTGCGACAAATAACCCGGTGCTGGTGCGGCCATGGCATGCCCGCGTACTGTGATCTCCACACCATCAACGTATCGCCAGAGCTGCGTACCATAGGCGCCTTTAAGATCCGCCAGCGCTATCTCCGTCAATTCATGAGGGGGTGCGGTATGCAGCCATTGGCGCTGAAGATCAGGACTACCCTCGGATAAAGCCCGATAAACCGTAAACACCGTGCGTTCGGGTTTTGCAGCCCGAATCCATTGATGGGTCGCCACCACATAACCTAGCCCCGAGCTGCCCGAAATCACATTGTCCCAGGACAATTCCTCGCCAGGCTGTTCGTCGGGAAATCCATTCAGGTAGACATTGGCCACGAGCCAGGGCGCACGCTGCGGCTGATCGCGCCGGGGATCAAACCCATATGACCGTAAATCCAGCAGCCGTGCGGTGATGTGTAGCGGCGTAGCGCAAATCACACGTTCGGCTTCAATCGTCCAGACAGAGCCACTGGATGACTGGCAGAGCACTGAAGCACCTTGCGGCCCTTCTTCAATGCGTAATGCAAATCCGTCCACGGTCTGTGCGGCACAGGCCTGCTGCATGGGGCCGATCAGTCCCTGCAAGCCCTCTGGCCAGGTCAGCAGGCTGTCTTCATCGGCGTCTTTGCCCTGCCCAGTCCGGCTACAAAAATAATGTAACCCCGCCCACGCAGACACTTGGCTGGCATCCAGTCCATAATCATCCCGGCAGCAATAATCCAGATACCATCGCAAACCCGGATCGGTGAATCCCTGCTGCTGGAGCCACTCCCCAAAATACAGCCGATCCAGCGCACGCCATTGGGGATCGTCCGAGGACAGCACAACCGGAATGGCAAAAATCACCTTGCCGTCACTTCCTTTTTTTCTCTTGAGCGACTGAATCAGGTGATGAAAGCGCTGCCACTGGGCTTTGCCTGCTACTGTCGTCACCCGCGGGTGCAGGCTGTCATGCCAGTGGCCATGCTCTAAAAGCCGCTCGGCATTGCTGTGCAGCAAGAAGCGTTCGTCATACTGAGGCCGCTCAATCCAGGGGTCGCCCTTAATCAGACCCAGTTCCTGCAATAACTGCCGAACATGGTGGCTTTCCTGAGTCGGCAACGGCAGATAATGGGCACCTGTTGGATAGCCAATACCGTTCCATTGCCCACCTGCTGCATTGCCACACGGCTCAGGTCCGCTGAGCAGGATAAAATCACTGTGACCCCTCTGCCTTAGACGCCAGGCCGCAGACAAACCAGCAATACCACTGCCCACGATCAGCACGCTCGTTTTCTGGGTAGCCGTGGCTGGGGGAAATTGCTGCTGATTCCGTAGCTGATGCCCGGCAACCCATCCCGGTCGCTGGATCGTCACCGGTACCCATGGAGGAATGGCGGGCAACACAGCCGTTCCTGCTTCCTGTCGGCTACATCCCAGCAAACCCATGCAGCCTGTACCCAGAGTTGTCAATGCCAGCCCAGCACGACCGGCTTGCCTCAGCCACTGTCGCCGATTCAACGGATCACCTCAGACCAGTCCTGCTGAAAATAATGCACCAGGGCCTGATTATTCAGGTGATTTGGAGTCACTTTCCTTGGGGCCATATCGGGCGGAAAATCAAACATCAGCGCCGTACTGGCCGCATTCAGGAAACGCATCGGCAACGCATACTGTTTGGGTGGCTGATAGTCTGGACGCAAACTGGCCAGTATAAATCCCCATTCACCAAAAGACGGCACATTGGCATGATACGGCCAGGTGTAGAGGCCGGCTGCTTTTAGCGTTTCATTAATGCACCAGAAGGAACGGGGCGCATAATACGGCGATGTGGATTGCACCACCAGGCGGCCGCCTTCCGCCAGATGCTGCCGAACCAGCCGGTACATGGGCACGGAATACAACTTGCCCAGCCCAAAGCTGGAAGGATCCGGAAAGTCGATGATAATGGCATCAAATTGCCCTAGATTCTCCTCCAGCCAGCGACCTGCATCGTCGTTGATGACGCGCACCCGTGCATCATGAAAAGAATCCTGATTAAGCGCACGCAATTGCGGATTTCGGCTAAACAACCCAGTCATCGCGGGATCGAGATCCACCAGCGTTGCCAATTGCACGGCGGGATAACGCAACACTTCACGCAGCGCCAGCCCATCTCCCCCGCCCAGGATCAGTACCCGCTTGGGGTCCGGTAACGAGGCCAGTAAAGGGTGGACCAATGCTTCGTGATAGCGCTTTTCATCACGTGAGGAAAATTGCAAATTGCCATTAATGTGCAATCTCAGGTCATCCTTCCACTGGGTAATGACCAGCCGCTGATAAGGCGTTGTCTGACTGTAAATCACCGGATCCCCATAAATATGCTGCTCCGACCAATTCACCAGCCGATCGCCAGAAAACAGCCCGGCAGCCATTAGCAATATAACGATCAGGGCGCGCCGCTGCTGTTTCCCCGGATGCTCGAGCTCGGCGGCAAAACGCCGCGCCGTCCAGAAAGCAATGGCAGCATTGAGCAGCCCGAATAAAAATCCGGTTCGGGCCAGCCCCAGTGTAGGGGCCAAGACCAGCGGAAACAGCAGCGACACCACCAAAGCACCCAGATAGTCAAAGGTTAGCACCCGACTGACCAGCTCACGAAATTCGGCCTGCTGCCGGTTGAGCACCCGCATGACTAGCGGAATTTCCATACCCACTAAAATGCCCACCAGAATCACCAGTGCATAAAGCAAGGTACGAAATGGCATGGATAACCAGGCAAACACCATAAACAACAGCGCAGCCGAAGCCCCACCGATCAAGCCCACCAACAATTCGACCTCAATAAAGCGGTCCAGTGTCTGCTGCTCCGGCACATAGCGAGACAAGTGCGAGCCGATTCCCATGGCAAATAAATAAGCGCCGATGATGGTGGAAAACTGAAGTATGGAGTCGCCCAGCAAATAGCTGGCCAGCGCACCGGCAATCAGCTCGTACGCTAACCCGCAGGAAGCCACGACAAAAACAGAAAAAATCAGGGTGCGATCCAGCATCTACAGCAATCATCACGATAAAAAAATGAGTATACTCAGATCATCTGGCTAAAAAAGCCTTGTCGACATAAAGGCATGCCCAGAAACGGCCAGGCTAAGCGCCATCATCGCTTTTAAAGTATCCCTTGCCCCGAACACACGCTAGAACACACGAAAGATTGCAGCCCATACAAAAGGAATACTCCCTAGAGGTCATACCATGCTGCCACAAATAATCAATTATTTTAGCTACTTATTAACCGGTCTCATTTTTGGCACCGTGTTCGTCATGCTCTACACCCGACTGACGCCTTACGATGAATTACGCCTGATCAGGGAAGGGATCACCGCTGCTGCCTACAGCTTTGGCGGTGCCTTGCTCGGTTTTGTGCTGACGATCGCCTCCAGTATTTTTCATAGCAATGACCTTTACAGCTTTGCCATGTGGTCTGCCCTCGCTATGGTCGTACAACTGCTGGTGTTTGCGATTGCCACCCGGCTGATCCCGGAGCTGGACGTGGCCATCCGTGAGGATAATAAAGCCGTCGGTTTACTACTGGGAAGTGTCGCCTTGACGATCGGAATCATCAACGCGGCGTGTCTGTCCTGAGAATGCACCTATCTGTCGCATGGTGGAATTTTCCGTCAAACACCTTAATAGAAACGACTTAACAGCAAAGAATTAGTAAAAACGACCGACTTAGTGGAGTGACTCTGTGAATGTGATCACGCGATTCGCCCCACACATTGAGTAAAGTAGCAAATTACTGGGAGTAAAAAGAAATGAGCCTTAAATCCTTTATATCCAAGCAGTTTATTGATGTCATCGAGTGGACCGAACAGGGTGATGGCGAACTGATGTGGCGCTTTCCCTTTGCGGACAATGAAATCCAGTACGGCGCCCAGCTCACGGTACGGGATGGCCAGATTGCCGTCTTTGTGAATGAGGGAACGGTGGCCGATGTGTTTGGGCCGGGTTTGTACAAACTGGAAACCCGCACCCTGCCGGTACTGACCAACCTGAAAAACTGGGACAAGCTGTTTCAGTCGCCCTTCAAATCGGATGTCTATTTTTTTAGTACCCGACTGCAACTGGGCCGCAAATGGGGAACACCGCAGCCGGTGACGATCCGTGATAGCGATTTTGGCATGGTGCGCCTGCGTGCCTTTGGCATGTACTCCTACTCGCTGACCGATGCCCGCAGTTTTTACACCAGCATCACCGGTGCCAACCCGAGCTATAGCGCCGAGCAGCTGGAGCCACAATTGCGCAATCTGATTGTGGCCAATATCAGTGCGGCAATTGGTGGAGCGGGCACTCCTTTCCTCGACATGGCCGCCAATCAGGGGCTGATGGCCGATAAAATCAGTGAAACACTTCGGCCACTGTTTGCACGCTATGGCCTAAAACTGGACACACTGGTGGTTGAAAACGTCTCGCTGCCGGACGAATTGCAAAAAGCCATTGATACCCGGATCAGCATGGGCATGATGGGGGATCTCACTAAATTTACCCAATATCAAGTGGCAACATCAATCCCGATGGCAGCACAAAATGAAGGCGGGATTGCCGGACTCGGAGCAGGCTTGGCAGCAGGCTTCGGCGTTGGCCAGATCATGACGCAATCGCTGGCGAATGCCATGACCGCGAGTGCTGCTCCGCCACCAGCGCAGGCAACCACACAATCCACACAATCCACACAATCCACATCACCCGCAGCCGCAGCCGCAGCCCCTGTGACAGACAGCCCGGAAGTCCGGCTAGAAAAGCTCAAGTCCTTGCTGGATAAAGGGTTGATTGCTCAGTCTGACTATGACACGGCCAAAGCGGACATTTTAAAGCAGCTCATCGGCTAAACCCATGGCCTCCACTACGCCCCTGTTTACCGCCCCCTGCCCCAGCTGTGGGGCACCGCTCGACTTTCGTTCACCCGCATCCATTATGGCGGTGTGTGCCTATTGTCAGAGCACCGCCATTCGCCAGGGCGAATCTCTCACCACGCAGGGCGAGATAAGTGCGATTCTGGATGACCACTCCCCGCTGCAACTAGGCGTCACCGGCAACTATCTGGGCAACTCCTTTACCTTGCTGGGCCGACTAAAACTCGAATATGACGACGGATACTGGTACGAATGGTATGCCGCCTTTGATGATGGCAGCGAAGGCTGGCTCTCCGAAGCCTCAGGACAATACGTCTTTACTCTGCCTCAGCCAGCGCAAGCGACCACTCCCCAGTTTGAGCAACTACGTGCCGGGCAAATCCTTCATTGGGAAAAACAGGCCTATCAGGCCAGTGATGTGCGAACTGCCCGCTGCACAGGGGGTGAAGGTGAGCTGCCCTTTGTCGTGGGCAAAGGCTGGGAGGCGCGTGTCGCTGACTTCCGGGCGGGTGATCGATTTCTGACGCTGGATTACTCGGATTTTGGCGACACGGCGAACAGTGGCTCACAAGATCAGCCTCATTGCTTTGCTGGCTGGGCGGTGACACTGCAAAGCCTGAAATGCCAAAATCTAAGGGATGCTGAAGACATTGCCCGCGCTCAACTGGCCAAACCTTCGAGCGCAGCGACTGGCAGCGTTCAGTCCCTTGGCTGTCCGAATTGTGGCAGTCCCATTCAGTATGTGAATGGACTCACACCCCAGCTGAATTGCCCGGCCTGTCAGGCTGAAATCGCCATGGAAGGCCCGACGGCCAAGCTGCTTGCTGTTAATCAAAAAATCACCCAGCGCAGTACTCTCAAACTAGGGGACATCGCATCGGTTGCTGGCAAAAAATGGACGCTGATCGGGTTTATCAAAGTCCGTGATTTCGATGAAGACGAACCCAGTCTCTGGACAGAATATCTGCTGTATGAGTCGACGTCGGGATTTCGCTGGCTGGTGGAGACCATTGATCAATGGTTTCAGGTCGACGTGCTCAATGCTTTTCCAGAGTCAGCTGACTCCGATCAGGTGAGCTATGCCGGCAGTACCTTAAGCCGAAAATGGACTTACCAGGCCGAAGTCTTGTTCGCAGCAGGTGCCTTTAACTGGCGTGTCAAACAGCATGACCGCTACACCATCAGTGAGTATGAAGGCGGATTTTCCCCGGAAGGTTCCTTTGGTTTATCGCGTGAGGTGTACCCCAACGAAATCACCTGGAGCCTTTCACGCGAGGTGACTGCTAACGAGGTGATGGGCTGGTTTGGCCGGCAGGCGGCACCGCTTTCCAACCATGTAAACAGGCCGTCACGGCCCGTGTCCTCCGCTAGTGACCGCGACCTGGCTGGTCTGTTCAAAGGCTTTAGCATTGCCCTTTGGGTGATTAATCTGCCATTGATTTTATTTGGTCATGGCAGTTTTATCGCCACTCTGGTTGCCTGGGGCATGCTGTGGATTTTTTCCCATCTTGAGGGCAGTGAGGCATGAACCGTCTGCAATTTATGGGTTTCAGTGTGCTGGTCGTACTGTTTACCACGGTGTTCAATCTGGCGATAAAAAACACGCCGAGTCCTAGCCGTAGCTGGAGCTCCAGCGGCCCTGGCTGGTCGAGCAGCGGAGGGCATAAATGAGCAGCCCTCTAAACTTTCCAAACCACATTGCGGTTGAATCTCCAGTGCCTATTCATTCGCCACTTGGAATCCATGTATTACTGGAGTGTGAGCAGGTTGCCCCCGAGCGACTGACCGATCCACACTTGCTGGAGCAAGTCTTGCGTACAGCAGCCCATGCCGCTGGGGCAACCGTCATTGCCGCCCACCTACATCATTTTGGGCCCCAGCAAGGCGTCACAGGCGTACTCTTGTTGCAGGAATCCCACCTTAGCATTCATAGTTGGCCCGAATTTGGCTACGCTGCCGTTGATATTTTTCTATGCGGCGACTGCCAGCCCCTGCGCGCGGTGGACATATTGGTGACTCAGCTACGGCCACTCGCTTACCGCAGTACCAGCATTGCCCGTGGGCCCCGCAATTCTCCTCAGTGACCCAGTCTTGGTAAATCAGGTTTGGTGACTCAGACTTGCAGACCAATACGGGAGCGGCTACAGTCCAATAAAGCCAACAATCATCTGAACCATTTAAAAAAAGGCCATACTATGAACCAATTGCATCCTCAGCCACCGTCCGCCGCTTTTGTCGGAGCCTCCTGGGCAGCACTGCTGATTGGCATCGTGACCTATCTGATCGGCCTCTGGAATGCGCAGGTCGGTATGGGCGAAAAATATTATTTTTTCACCCTGCTGATGTATGGTTTGTTCAGTAGTGTCTCGCTGCAAAAATCCCTGCGAGATCGCCTGGAAGGCATTCCTGTCACCGGAATTTATTATGGACTGTGTTGGGTCTCACTTGGGACTTGCCTGGTATTGATGGCGCTCGGTCTCTGGAACAACGCCATGGCGCCTAGTGAAAAAGGCTTTTATATCATGTGCTATGTCCTGAGTCTGTTTGCCGCCGTGGCAGTGCAAAAGAACGTTCGGGACCTGCAACCTGTTGAAATGTCAGCCCATCCTGCGTTTGAGAACCCTGATCGCAGCACGGATCGCAACAGAGACCACAACACTGTCTCACTGGAAAAGTAAGCCTGAATCGAAGCAAACGATGTAATCTGACGCTGAACGGCTATTCCTTCTGCCGGTACTTCTGAATGGTAATCGTGCCATTCGTCTCGATGACTGCCAGACGGACTTCATTTAGCGCCAAGCACTCGTGGTCTCGCAATACGGCATGCAGATCATCGAGCGTAATGGCCTGCCGCGCCATGATTTCGCCATTCAGCTGGCCATTGCGGATCAGTATTTCAGGATGGCCATCAATCAATCTTTCAAAGCCTGCAAAGCGATAGGACAAACGGGACATGACCCAGTGCAGCAGCATCAGCGTCGTGGCAGAAATCAGCCCTCCCACCAGACTGTTATCCCCGGCATTCATGGAATTTTGGACTGCGTTGGACAAAATCAGTAATAAAATCAGGTCAAACGGCGCGTAATCCCCAATTTGCCGGCGGCCGGTGATTCGTAAAAATACCAGCAAAAAGACATAGACCACACCCCCCCGCAGTACAAATTCCCACCAGGGTACGCTGAGTTGCCAAAGTTCATTCATCGCTCAACCCATCTCCTATTTTTACGAGTTTGCAGAATAAACCCAGTCCACCGTTAGAGTGCACTCTGCACACTATGAAGGCATATCCGGTAAAAAGAACCAGCTTTCACCGTCACACGCTGGTTGATCACACAGTGTTACCTGAAACTGCGATTTACCCGTATTTGCCTCCACAGGCTCGTACTACAGTGAGATTGAAAAGGCTGAATGCTTCGCCCTTTGCTCCTGCATCCGGCAAGCTTTTGGTACGGCAAAGGGTTTCCTTCGAAATGTGGAGAATTGTGATGAAACTACTGACCCATTTGATGGCTGTAATCGCCACCTCCAGTGCCATGCTGCTTGGCAGCGCTCATGCGGGTGACACTATGGCGGATGCGATGGCAGCTGGTGCCATTAATGGTGCTGTGAACCACGCTCTGGGCCAACCAGCCACCACGACACGAACCGTGGTCGTCGAACGACCGGTTATTGTTCAGCGCCCCGTGGTTACTGTGACTAGCCCGCGCGTCGTGACCACACAGCGCGTAGTTCGTACGACACGTTATGTTCCTGTACGTCTTGACTCTGCACATCAAAATCAGGGCCATCATTACGGACATTACAAAAAGGCCAAAGCTTATGGCTACGATTGGGATCGCGATGATCATCGTGACAACCATCGTGGGCATGGCCATCATTAATGGAATTAACAGCAGCTACCTCAGGGAAGGAACACTCCTTCCCGCTAGCTCCGTATTACCTTTTTTTTCACTGGATACAAGAATGAGCACACCCAATCGTTTTCTTAAAACACTGGCTCTTAGCACTCTACTGGCGATGAGTGGCGTAACAGCCACGGCAATGGCTGCCGATACTTTACAGGATGCCCAAAGCTCCGGTCAGTTTCGTGAGCGTGTTAATGCCATGGGTTTACCCAATGGCGATGACATGTCTGTCGCGAAAAAACATACTCATCGTCAAGGGCACGATCAGCATCGTCAGAATGACCCGAAAATGCGTAAGATGCATCGCATGCATCGACACTGCCATGGCATGAAAATGCATCGTATGACTCAACAGCACCAAGCTGCGTGTCAAAAATGGCATAAAGAACATCCCGACGCCATGAATCACACGAAAGATATGCACAAGCACCCCATGAAAGACATGCCTCATAAGCCAATGGACCATAAGCCAATGCATCACAAAGCTATGATGCCTAAAGACATGCCTTCTCCTGCGGATCACGCGATGCCGCCCGCCGCTCCCGCTGCACCACACATTGAGCTAAAAAAATAACTCTTTGATGTGGATGAAAAAATCCCGGGTAGTCCGGGATTTTATTATTTAAGAATTTCTTAGACTTACTCAGCGTTCTTAGCGAAATTCAGAAAGGATAGTAGAAGCTGTTACTTTACTCTGAATCCATTCGTCCCTATCGAAAGGGCGCAGAAACCTTGGGGAAATTTGGGTCTAATGGATGAAACTCTGAAGCGGGAATCACGACATTGTTGTACATGATTTCCAGCAATTGAGCGGGATTAGCTTTGACATCCGGCTCGCGACTGGGTGGACTGTTCCATTGTTCATGAGGTACCGGCCCTTTGGCTTGAAGCGCTGGATCGTTATCCGCATTGAGCTGCTCGCGTGCCATTTGGTCCAGATGAATCAGCTCACATTGTTTGGCCGGCTGAGAGGCCAGTTGTTTACCCTGATCGGACACCAGCGTGGCGTGGGTCAAGGCATTGGCGCGGGCGGAGTCTGCCGTTTGCCGACATTCCAGCTGCAACGGTGTGGCACCTACGCCCTGCCTCATGGTTTTGTCGTCGAGTGGCTGAATGGCTTGGCTCATTATGGGTGTTGCAAGTGCTGTCAGTGTTATCAGCACAGCAGAAAAACGCATGGCTTTATCTCCATAGAGAAAGGCTTTAAGCACTATATCAGCGTTCGCCAAGGCTTAAGAGGCAGGCCTTGTGACAGGGTGTATGCATTACGCAATCGTGCACCCAATAGGCAGTATCCAGACATCCGATAAGCACAAAATCCGGCAAATGAGCACCAAGTAACCTCACCTTCATCAAGACGATGCGCTGGTCAATCATCAGGTCTATGTTCAATGATTTCCATCGCCATAATTTTTACATTTGGCTGGCTGAATCCCTCTGCCAGCATGGCGGTTCATGCTATAGTCGCGCCACAAAAAATTGTCCTACACTTTATCCCGAATCTACCCTCTCACTCTCCACTGCAGACCGAGGGGGCACTACAAAAAGTTTGATTGAGGTCAGTATCATGCGTGCGTTAAGTCCTGTTGATCTGTTGTTTCTGGGTTTGGAAAACCGTAAACAGCCCATGCACGTGGGCGGTTTGTTTTTGTTCGTCATGCCCGACAATGCCCCAGCGGATTTTGTGCATCAGCTTGTTCAGGATATCCGGGCCTCACGCGCGGTACCCGTAGCTCCATTTAATCAGGTGTTGAATGGGCTTTTCTGGGATGAAGACGAAGAATTCGACATTGACCAGCATTTTCGTCACATTTCCCTCCCTCGCCCGGGCCGTATCCGTGAGCTGCTGACCTATATTTCGCAGGAACACAGTGCACTGATTGATCGCGCAAAGCCCTTGTGGGAATGCCATATTATTGAAGGCATTGAAGGCAATCGCTTCGCCATGTACTTTAAAATGCACCATGCGATGGTGGATGGCATTGCTGGTATGCGTCTGGTGGAAAAGAGCTTCTCACACTCGCCCAATGACCATCACATCGTGCCGATCTGGGCAGTCAAAAACAATCGCCTGAAAAAACCCGGAACCAACCCTCTCAGCAAGAGTGCCAAGCTGCTGAATCTCGTCACCGAACAGATTGGCAGCGCACCGACCGTCACCCGCGAAGTCCTTACTGCCTTGCGCGAGCTGCGCAGTAATCCGGATTATGTCTCCGCGTTTCAGGCACCCCGCTCTATCCTCAATCAGCCAGTGTCCGCATCGCGCCGTTTTGCCGCGCAATCCTATGCCCTGCCACGTTTCCGTGCGGCAGCCAAGAAATTGGGCGTGACCATTAACGATATGATTCTGGCTATTTGCTCCGGCGCCATTCGTTCCTATCTGATCAGCCAGCGCGCGCTGCCCAAAAAGCCCCTGATTGCCATGGTGCCGATTTCCCTGCGCAAGGATGACTCTGACAGCGGCAACCAGATTTCAATGATTCTGGCCAATCTGGGCACCCACAAGGCAGACCCCATGGATCGGCTGGCGATGATTCGCCGCAGTGTGATCAATGCCAAAGAGCGCTTTGGCCGCATGTCACAAAGCGAGATCATCAATTACAGCGGTATAGTGTATTCTGTGGCGGGTCTGAACCTGATCACCGGCGTATTGCCACGTCTGCAAGCCTTTAATCTGGTCATTTCCAATGTCACAGGTCCACGTGAAGCCCTGTACTGGAATGGCGCGAAACTGGATGCGCTCTATCCCGTATCCATTGTGCTGGATGGACAGGCCATTAACATCACGTTGAGTAGCTATCAGGACAAACTGGAAGTGGGCATTATTGCCTGTCGCCGTACCCTGCCGCGTATTCAGAGCCTGCTGGCCTTGCTGGAAGACGAATTGCTGGCCTTTGAACACTTGACCCAGCATATTCAGCTACCGGAATCGACGAACGCTGCGGATGTCAAAACAGCTGAAGTTACCTCCGCCGCGGAGCCAGCGCTCAGTTCGTCGTCCGAGGATTCTTCGCCCGACAATTCTTCGTCCGACAATTCTTCGTCCGATTGCGATTCACCGATTGCGACCACACTGGGTTGAGTGCTTTAGGGGTGCTCATGCGCTGAGCGTCCCAACATTGGCGTCACCGCAACAAAAAACCCGTCACTGTAAACTCAGGACGGGTTTTTTTATGGCGGGCCGCGCTCAGCAAAAGCCCTGTGTGCTCAGAGGCGATTAGCCCAACACGCTGACCAATTTCGCTGTGACGAGCTCAATCTGATCCAGGCCATTGATTTCAGTATACACCGGCGCATTGGTTCCTGCTGCGGCACGTCCACGGTAAAAGCCAACCAGCTGGGCAGTTTCGCTATGATAGGCCTTCAGGCGGCGGCGAATGGTGTCTTCATTGTCATCTGGGCGCTGAACCAGTGGCTCACCCGTCACATCATCGGTGTCGGCCACTTTGGGCGGGTTGTACACCAGATGGTAAACACGGCCCGAAGCAGGATGCTGCCGGCGACCGGACAGACGCTGAACAATTTCTTCATCCGGTACGCTGATTTCGATGACATGATCGATGCTGATACCCGCAGCTTCCAGAGCTTCTGCTTGAGGAATGGTGCGTGGGAAGCCATCAAAAATACAGCCCTTTGCAGAGTCCGGCTGGGCGATGCGATCCTTGACCAGACCGATAATCAAATCATCGGATACCAGACCACCCGCATCCATCACGGATTTGGCCTGTTTGCCCAGTTCGGTGCCCTGACTGATGGCTGCACGCAGCATGTCACCGGTGGAAATCTGGGGAATACCATACCGCTGGCAAATAAGTTGAGCCTGAGTGCCCTTGCCTGCGCCGGGTGGACCCAACAAAATGATACGCATAACTGCCCCTCAAAAGACCAAAGTGGGAATAAGCCCATTAAAAATTGCTGCAACCATACCTGTACAGCTGTTCATACTCAAGCGATTTCTATAGGGCATCATGGCAAGCAATTGTTTTTGTTAAAGGCTAATGCGGAAAGCCATGAATGCGGAAAGCCTAAACAGGCAGACTGTGCAAATGGGATTGCCAAGAGCCTATTCCAAGCCTACAGTCCGTGGATTCCTATTGCTGAATGCCGGAGCATCATGATGAAAAAAATAGCGGTTGTTCTGTCGGGCTGTGGTTATCTGGATGGCAGTGAAATCTACGAAGCGACCTTTACCCTGCTGGCACTGGACGAAGCGGAAGCCATGGTTCAGTGTTTTGCGCCGGATATCCTACAAATGCACGTCATTAATCATCTAAACGGCGATGTCATGCCCGAACAGCGTAACGTGTTAGTCGAAGCTGCACGCTTGACGCGGGGCGCCATTTCACCTTTGTCACAAGCCGGTGCCGCGCAGTTTGACGGACTCATCATTCCGGGTGGCTATGGTGCCGCCAAGAACTTGAGCAATTTTGCCACAGCAGGCTCCGCCATGCAGCTACAGCCTAACGTTCTTGCCTTTGCACAGGCCATGCATCAGGCAGGCAAACCCATTGGGCTAGTATGTATTGCCCCGGCCATGGCGCCACGGATTGCGGATGCCGGCGTACGCTATACGATCGGTAATGACCCGCAAACAGCCGCCGCCATAGATGCGATGGGCGGCAAGCATGTGGACTGCGCGGTGACCGACTGTGTGATTGATCATGAACGGAAAATCGTTTCCACTCCAGCCTACATGTACCCAGCGCGCCTGAGTGAAGCACGAGCCGGAATCCAGAAGCTGGTGCAGGCTGTGCTAAAAATGGCCTGAGCTCGCTTTAGCTGGCCTAGGGCTTGTTAGCAGCAGCTTCTCCCACACTGACAAAGGCTAGATCACGAATACCCGCCGCACTCGCCAGCCCCATCACCTGAGCCAGTACATCGTAACGCGCCTCCCGATCCGTCCGCAGCAGTAGCGTAGGCTGAGGCGATTGGGCAGCGGCCAGCTGCAGTCGCTGTGTGAGGGTGTTGAGACTGACGCCTTGCTGATCCCAGTACATTTGACCCTGAGCATCAATGCTCAGAGTGACCGCAGCAGGTGGTGACTGCAGGGGATGCGCAGCAGTGCCGGGCAAGGTCAGCGGAACCGAAGCGGTTACCACGGTAGCGGTGACCATAAAAATAATCATCAACACTAGCATGATATCAATCAGCGGAATCAGATTGATCTCATGAATACCATCATCACCAGCGCTGGCATATTCATCAAGCTTAAACTTCATACGGCAGCTCCCCGTTCATCCCTTGCAATTCATCACTTGCAATTCATAGCTAGCGGTTCAAGTCTGACCATTCAGCTCTGCGCTATACGGTTTGGGCCCCCTGATCCGGGGCAGCATCGTGTGCTAACAGCTGCTCCATCAGCATCTCATGCGCCACCTGATGCAGACGATGCTCCAGCGATTTATTCAGGCGATTGCAGATGTTAAATGCCAGCACGGCGGGCATAGCGACTGCCAGTCCCATGCCGGTCATCCAGAGTGACTCCCCTACTGGCCCAGCCACCATCGCCAATCCGGCCTGACCTGCATGGCCCAGACCGAGCAGGGCATGAAATATCCCCCAGACGGTGCCAAATAGACCCAGAAATGGCGACAGCGCCGAAATAGTGCCAAGGGTCATCTGCGGCCAGCCGCTAGCATCGCGCACCGCACCCAGATAGTTTAAGGCACCTTGCTCCAGTACAGCCCGGGCCGACTCGGCTGAGACAGGCACGACACGTTTCCGATTGCGGACGTCGAGTGCCTCCAGCTGCTGTTTCAGGCCCAAAATGTGTTTTTGGATTCTGGGTTTTTGCTGCAGGATCCGGTGCAGTAGCAGGCTCCAGGTCACAACGGACAAAGCAATGAGCAGGAGCATGAGACCCTGTATCATTCCGTCGGCATGTTGCCAGAACACCATCAGGTTCATACGGTTACCTTACAAAAGATTAGGGGGACACTAAACAATGTTGAACTGAGCCTCATCCCTTTAGTGCAAGGCAAAACGAAAGGGTATCAGCGTTTCGGTAGCCACTGGCTTGCCTTCTTTCAACAAGGGGTTAAAACGGGCATTTTCTACCGCTGTTTGTGCTGCCTTGTCCAGAGCGCTGGAGCCTGAGCTCGCCATAATTTCCACCCGTTCCGGCTCTCCGAGCGCATTGACGTGCACACGCAGCACGACTGTCCCTTCGCGCACTGATTTAACGGCGTCTGCCGGATAATGAATGTTGGGTGGAATTCGATAGCTCAGACCCTGTCTGGCGCCATTCTGAATGCCACTGGGGCCGGTGGCGGTACTGCCAGCACTCGCAGGCGGTGTATTGCCCTGAGTGGTCTGTTGTACTGACTGGGCGGCATCAGGAGTGACGGGGCGATCAGCCAAGGCTTGATTTACGGTCAGCGGAGAAGTGGCATTCACGCTGGAATCCGCATTCGTAGCCGGTTGCTGGGAATCGGCAGTCGCTGCCTGGGAGGGGTCTGGGGCAGCACGCGAAGGCAATAAGGGGATAGGCTGCAGGATCGGATTATGCACCAGGGTGTGTTTGGTTAGTTGGGGCAACAGGATCTGCCCATCATACGACGATCCATCGCCAAAACCGGTTGCCTCCAGCTCAGAGCGATGCAGTACCTGCTGTGCCACCTCGGTCGGCTGAGTGCTGGAGACGATCGCTAATTTCTGTGCATCGGCCGGGCTAAGCCAGCGCACCCGCATCGGTGCGCTTTCAGTCATGGGCACGCTCTGCCATGTCGGCAAAACAGCAGATAACACCACCAGACCATGGACAACCGCAACGATGAGCACGCTCGTTCCCCAGCCAGCACGGTTTCCACGATCCGCCCAGCCACTGGCTTCACCAATGTGCTGAAAGCCTTCTGGCATTGCCGGTACCGGTTCTGGCCGTAGAGAATTCATCCTGGAATGCTCCGTCACATTGATCACGGTGTTCATGATCGCGGTATAAATGATTAGAGTGGAATTGATGCAGTGATTTTGCCATTCTGAGCGCTTTTAAGGCCAGATGCCAGTCAGTCAAATGTGTCTATCGTGCCTTTACTCAGCGTGCGCTGTGTCGTGGTACTGTGAACATTCAGGCGCAATTTTGCTCCAAATGCCCCAAGCCGGAGCGCTGAGCAGCGAGTGCAGGACTCAAGTGGCCGATAAAACGGGCAAAGTGTTGATTCGGTTAATGACAGCCTTCCCCACTCTGCCTATCCTAATGTCATCTTTTATACTCAGATGCTTACATGAAACGTTTTGGTCCTCTGAACCCCATTCCTGACACGCCTGAGCTGCCGCCGTTGGTTCCTTCGCGCGGCACCGCTGCCACACGATGGTTCTGGCGTCGAAGTCTCCAGAGTCATGGATGGAAAATTGAGGGCGAGGTGCCCAATGTGCCCAAAGCCATCATGCTGGGCGCGCCCCATACCTCCAATATGGACGGCTGGCTCGGCATTCAGTCCATGCTGGCACTGGGACTGGACATGAGCATCCTGATCAAGGACTCGGCCTATAACCCACTGGTCAAGCGTTTTCTGGACTGGCTGCATTTTATTCCCGTCAATCGCAGCTCACCGCAGGGTCTGCTGGACGAAATCGACCGCTTATTCAGTGAACATGAGAAATTGTGGATTGGCATTGCGCCCGAGGGCACCCGCTTTAAACCAGAACACTGGAAATCCGGATTTTACCGCATGGCGGTGCGCGCCAAGGTTCCCCTGGTGCTGGTAGGGTTTGATTATCAGCATAAGGTGATGCGTTTTCTGGGCCAGCTCACCCCAACCGGCGACTACGAAAAGGATCTGGCTATCATTCTGCAGCTTTATCGGGGACTGGTTCCACGCCACCCCGACCGTTTATCATTGCCCTTGCGCCAACAATAATCAGACTGTTTTTAACGAGTACCCCTTATGTCGTTTGCTGCCTACTTGCCGCGGATTTCCTTCTGCCTGTTTCTGGGTGTAGCTTTGGTGGGCTGTCAATCCACACCCACCAAGCCTAGCGCCACACCCACCAAGAGTGCCACGCCCCGCGAGCCGGTCATTGCTTTCGCGCTGGGTGGCGGTGGCGCCAAAGGCTTTGCCCACATTGGCGCGATCAAAGTGCTCGAATCCCACGGCATCAAGCCGCGTATTGTGACCGGCACCAGTGCGGGGAGCTTTGTCGGTAGCCTTTATGCCAGTGGCATGACGCCGTATCAACTGCAAGAAGTGGCACTGAAACTCCAGGAATCGGATATTCGCGACCTGACGCTGAGCAAACAGGGCTTTCTGGAAGGTCAAAAGCTACAGGACTTCGTCAATCGTCAGGTGAAAAATCAGCCTATCCAGAAGTTTCCGCTGCGCTTTGCTGCAATTGCTACCCAGCTGGATACTGGAAAAAAAGTCGCGTTTAACATGGGCAATGCCGGACAGGCGGTTCGTGCTTCCTGCAGTATTCCCAACGTGTTTATCCCGCCCCGTATCAATGGCCAGCGTTATGTAGATGGTGGTCTGGTCAGTCCGGTACCCGTTGAATCTGCGCGGGATATGGGCGCAGACATTGTGATTGCCATTGATATTTCAGCACGGCCACAGGCAGGTCAAAGCACCAATCTGTGGGGTTTGCTGGATCAGACGCTCAATATCATGGGACAACAGGGGCTGGATCGCGAACTCAAATCCGCCGATGTGGTGATCAAGCCACTGGTAGGCAATCTCGGCGTGATGGATCTGGACAGTCGGCATAAGAGCATTCTGGAAGGCGAGCGTGCCGCACAAGCCCAGCTCACGGCGATAGATGCCGCGATCAATCGCTTCAAGGCCTCTCCTGCCGCCCTGAAACCGGCCCGCCTAACACGATAACCGGTGCACGAACTGGCACAATAACAGGGCGAATTTCCGATGGGCAAATAGAGCTGAAGGCCTCAGAATTGGGGTAAATAACCCGGTAACTCCTAAGCATTGATGTTAATGCCGATTACCACAGCAGTGTTTGTACTTGCGGCCACTGCCACAGGGGCAGCGCTCATTGCGCCCCACGGCTTTGATTGCTACCGAACGCTCAGCAAAGTCCGGGCGGGCCCCGTCAAATACTCGCCGCGCCACCGGTGCAAGAATATTCCCTAGCCGGGCCATGTCCTGCATTTGCATCGGCAATTGCTCAAGAATCTGCTGCAGATTCGGTCTGGAAGGCTCAGTAATCCGTAACTGCACCCACTCCGCCTGATCCGCGAGAATCACCACACCGCTCAGG
>CAUJHL010000133.1 GCA_963204705.1 Pseudomonadota bacterium
GCCTGATAACAGTGGCGCCGATGTCTATCTGGGCGATGGGATGTGGATTGATCGGAATGGCGATCTGCACGACCGCTGACTTCCCAAATGCAGCATTCAAATACAGCATCCACGTACAGCATGGAACAAGTACATCATTGAACTCCAGCGGCTATTCCTGTGGGTGAGTACTTTCAAGAGAGGGATGCGTTCTGTTTGCATCCCCCACCCCCAAATGCTTCACCGTCTCCGCCAGTTGTTCCTCTTGTCCTGAGGTCACGGTTTCCCGCAACAGCTGCGTTGGGCCATGAATCAGTTTGGCTGTCAGTGATTGCGATAACCGTTCCAGTATCTCGTCAATTGGCTGTCCCTGCTCCAGCGCCAATCGGGCACGTGCCAGTTCCTGCAACCGTATTTGCTCCGCCTGATCACGATACTGGCGGATGTACGGGGTGGCCTGACGACTCTGGTAACGCTGCATCATGTCGCGTGACAGTACCCTCACAAGCGCCTCGGCGTCCTGAGCGGCAATCCGCCGGTTCGCCATGCCATCTTCAATCACAGCTTGCAAGTCATCCACGGTATACAAATAGGCATCTTCCAGCTCGCCTACGCGCGGTTCAATGTCCCTTGGCACTGCCAGATCGACCAGCAACATGGGTGCATGACGCCGCTGCTTGAGGGCCTGTTTCACCATGGCCAACTCTATAACCGGATGCAGGCTGCCCGTACAGCTGGACACGATATCCGCACGATGCAGATGCTCACCCAACCGATCAAAGGGAATGATCTCAATTCGACCACGGCCAGCCAGTTCTTCCGCCAGCAGGGTCGCGCGCTCTGTAGTTCGATTGCAAATGATCAAGTGGCCTAGCTGTTGCTCGATCAAATGTCGTGCCACCAGCGCGTTCATTTCCCCTGACGCAACGATCAATGCGGTCGTCTGACGCAAGTCACTAAAAACCTGACGCGCCAGCTGACTCACCGCATAGCCTAGCGAAACCGCCTGCACGCCGATACTTGTCTCGGTTCTCACTTGTTTGGCTGCCTGAAAAGACAGATCAAAAATCCTGCCTAGCACGGGCGTCACTGTCCCGGCGTTCCGCGCTATCTGCACAGCGGATTTTACTTGCCCTAGAATCTGTGGTTCTCCCAGCATCATCGAATCCAGACCACTACTCACCCGGATCAGGTGCGTCAGCGCCTGTTCATGCTGAAATTCATAAAGATGCGGCTGGACTTCTGAAGGCTGGAGTTCATGTACATTGGCCAGCCAGTTGCCGAGGGCTTCGGTAGACTCGGCGAGGCCATACAGTTCAGTCCGATTGCAGGTCGAGAGAATCACCAGATCCTGCAGCCCAGCAGTCTGGCAGGCATCGCGCAGTGAGGCAGCCAATTGCTCAGGAACAAAGGCGATCCGTTCACGCAGGGCGACACTGGCAGTCGTGTGATTCAGGCCTAATGCAAAGAAACCCATGCGCGACATCAATTGCCATAGAGAGAGTGTGCTATTGTGCGATATGGAACGGTTAATTACAAATGCACGGTGCAGGTTGCGGCCAATCTAGGCTGGCACCGAGGGTGCGTGCGTCATTCGGGGTATGAATAATCGGTAATGGGTAATGAATGATGCGTAATGGGCAAACTGTCCGGCTCTGTGTTGCCTCAGTCTGATTTCTGTAAGCCCGCCTTTCTTTCATTAAGGCAGAAAGTCATGCTATCCCGTGACTTGTGAGCAAAATCCAGGAAGCTAGTACAGGCAACCAGTCCAGTAAACTAGTCGAGGCGGCAGGCCCAAAATCGAACTCGGTATCAGGCTTTTAGCTAATCCACACTGAACCATTAATCAAGCAGGATCTTCCACCACCAGCATGCGACCGCTTTATTGTGAATTCGCCCAGACTGTACAGTGCCTGACCCGTGTCTGGCCACGCAGGCTATTGGCTGTTTTTCGCAATGTGCTTGGTATAGTGCTTCGTACTGTGTTTGATCGTGTTTTCAACAAGATACTGTTTCGTAAAAACTTTATCATTAATACCATTTTTAGAAAGCTGAGAAAGTTTCGACATGTGACGCGAGCGGGCAAGCCGCGCGTAATGCGTGAGAGTAAACCTAACACAACGAACCTTAAACCTTTGCTTGTGTCACTGAGCATGCGTTCGGCGTTTACGTCACTATTCACTCCCCTATTTACCCCGTGTTTGGTGTTGCCATTCAGTGTTGAGTTTTGTTTTGCAGACACTCCTGCAATCGTAGACAAAGCTGCGGAGTCAGATTTACGGGTGCAGTTATTAATCGCTGAATTTCTGATGCTGCGCAATCAGGAGCCTAAAGCGCAGCACATTTATCAGACGCTGGCGTTCAGAGACTATAATCCAGCCTTATTAGAGCGTGCATTATCCATTAGTATTGAACAGGGTAATATTTCCCAGAGTCTGAGTATTGCACGACACTGGGTAGAAGTTGATCCTAATAATATCCCTGCCCTGTTTTATCTGGCTCACTTAGCCCTGCGTGATCATCAGTACGAACAGGCTTCGGCAGCGCTCGATCAGATTTTAACGTATGATCCCGAAGCAGCGCTGGATCGTGTATTTGATGGTATTTATCCAGAAAATCCGGAAGACCGTCAGCAATTACTACAAGCCCTGAAAACCCTGGAAGGTCATGACAACCCTGCGCTGATGGTACTGGCAGCCGGCTTGATGATGGACAATCATCAGTACGTAGAAGCCCTGTCAAAAGTCAATCATGCACTTTCACGGCAGCCGGACGTATCGGCATTTATTATTCTGAAAGCGAATTTATTACAAGCTCAGGGACTGGTACAGGAAACCGGCCAATGGCTGGAATCCCAGACACGGCTGTACCCTGCCAATAAAAGCCTGAAGCTGTTTGAAATTCGTTTCCTGTTAAAACAAAATGAATCGGCTCATGCGTTAAAAAAACTGGACAGCGTGATTCGCCGCTGGCCGGATGATGGTGAAATTTTATTATTGGCAGGGTTAATCAGTATTGACCAACAGCATTACCAGCAAGCTGAAAAATATTTACTTCAACTGGTCACACACGACGATTATGTCGATCAGGCTTATTATTATCTCGCCATAAATGCCGAAAGGCAACAACGCTTTACGGTGGCAGAAACCTATTTCAAACAGGTACAAAGCCCAGAGTTATATCAGAAATCCCAGCAAAAACTGGCATTATTACGGGTTGCTCATAATCGTTTCAATGAGGCAATTTCCGGTCTGACGGAGGAACGGGTAGATCACCCCGATCAGGCGACGTTTTTATATTTATTGCAGACGCAATTATTAAAAAATAATGGTCAGTCGCTCACCGCGCGTAAATTACTGGATGAAGCCCTGAAATCGGCCCCGGACGACCCGGAATTACTGTATGCGCGGATACTACTGCTCGGGCCTAAGGAAACCTCCCTTCTGAACCGAGATCTGGAAAAACTGCTTGCTGCTGCCCCCGACAATCCCACCTATCTCAATGCCTATGCCTATGCCCTTGCCGATCAAAACCGGCGGCTGGATGATGCACGTCATCTGGCGGAACGGGCGAATAGCCTTGCACCGCACCAGTCCTCGATACTGGATACGCTGGGCTATGTTGCCTTGCGGCAGGGTGACCTGATTCGTGCCGTCACTGCCCTGCAGGAAGCCTATGGCCAGTCACGGTCATTCAGTATTGGATTGCGGCTTGCCCAGACCCTGCGTGATCTCAAGCGCAGTGCTGAATTGGCTCAGTTGCTGAGCGAACTGACTCCTGAGACGCCGGATCAAAAGGCCCAGTTGCAACGACTCAAAGACAGCACAAAAGAGAATACCAGAGAGATCACCAACCGTTCAGCCTCTGCACCTATCAGTGATTCTGGCATTAGTTTATCGCCAGAGCTCTCACTATCGCGGCAGGCCTTGCCGATTTCCGGGCACTAATTCACGCATGAGCATAACATTCCCTGTACGCACTACACGTCATTGCAGCCAATCGAAACTCATGGTCAAAAGACTCGCAGTCAACTATCGCTAACAGGGATTATCAGAGGAATCTTAATGACGCGTTCTCATTCGTGGTCCACCCAGTCAAATCACCCTGTACCTGCAGTATCGCTTGCACTGATTTGTGGTGTGGCCACGCTCGCTGGTTGTCAGCATCTACAGCCGCGCTCATCTACGGCTCACATGCACTCCTCCACCAGTCCGGCAAGTCACTCTGCCCCTGCTCAACCCGTTCCAGCTCAATCAGTGCAAAGTCAGTCAGTTCAACATCAGTCAGTTTCAGGTCAGACGGCTCCTCCGGCTATTTCCCCATCAGGTTCAGTACAGTCCCAGACTCCTGATTCCTCCTCCAGCGCATCACCCCGTTCAGCTTCCGCAAGACCTGACAGCTTCAGCGTCACCGGAAAAATTGGCGTGCGGATCGTGCCGCTTGTAGAGAGTCAGGCAGGGCAAAGCGGCAGTGCTTTTTATGCCTGGAATCAGGTATCAGATCGCTTCGCCATGGATCTGACAGGTGCTCTGGGTATCGGTCAAACGCATATTGAAGGCATTCCTGGCAAAGTCAGCCTAAACAGCGCGAAAACCGGACTGCTCACGGCAGACAGTCCGGAGGCTCTATTGCAACAGGCAACGGGATGGATCGCGCCGATTTCCTTTCTGCCCAACTGGATTCATGGGGTAGCCAATCGGCCGGAAAGCCCACAGCAACACGACGCGCAGGGCAGACTCGGCACCCTGACTGAGGGCGGCTGGCAAGTCAATTTCGATTATGCCGTGCAAACGGATCGCTATCCCAATCGTCTGATCATGACCAAAGACGATGATCAATTTAAAACCCGCGTTACCCTGACGGTACAGACGCGGAGTACCCAATAACACCACTGCTGTAGTGATCGATTGCTCTCATGACCTCTCCCTTGCGCCTGCCCTGCCCCGCCAAACTCAATCTCTTTTTGCACATCACCGGACGCCGGCCCGATGGCTATCATGAGCTGCAAACGGTGTTTCAGTTGCTGGATCATGTGGACTGTCTCACTTTGAGGCTACGTGAGGATACTCAATGTACGTTTGCTACAGACAGTGCCGAACTGGCCCAGCTAGACCCTGAAAAAAATCTGATTGTTCGGGCGGCCAGACTCTTACAACGCGAAACAGGCACCCGACTGGGCTGTGATTTTTTTCTGGAAAAAGTCCTGCCCATGGGAGGCGGTGTGGGGGGGGGCTCCTCAGATGCTGCGACGGCGTTGCTGGGACTCAACCAGCTGTGGCACTTGGGATTGACGACGGCGGAGCTGGCAAAACTCGGGCTGGCACTGGGTGCCGATGTGCCAGTGTTCGTAGAAGGGCACAGCGCATTTGCCGAAGGCGTTGGTGAGGCACTGCAGCCAGTCGATTTGCCCTCGCTGGTGTTTCTGGTACTGCAACCTGAGTGTTTTATCAGCACTGCTGATCTTTTTTCACAAGATCAGTTGACAAGGAACACGCCAAAAACTACATTTGCCGCCTACCGAAAAGACCTGTCCCAACTGGTCATCACGGGCGTGGATTCGGGTCTGTTTCATAACGACTGCGAGCCCGTTGCCCGGGCACTGTTTCCGCCGGTTGATGCTGCACTCCAGTTTCTGGAACGCCAGCGCCAACATCTCGGCAAAGGCATGGTGCGTATGACTGGAACGGGAGCCTGTGTCTTTCTGGCGCTTCCTGCCCATGTGGGCCAGTCTGATCTGGTCGTACAGCAACTGAGCGGCTTACTGCAGCAGGCACCCTGCTCCGGTTTTGTCTGCAGGGGAGTGTCCAGATCGCCGGTATTGACTGCAATGCGCGCGATGCAAGCATTGTCCAGTCCATAAACACGTCAGGCTCAGCCTTGCTGATTCTGTTCGGTTACAGGGGTATCGCCAAGTTGGTAAGGCACCGGATTTTGATTCCGGCATTCGTTGGTTCGAGTCCAGCTACCCCTGCCATTTTCAGTCTGTGTTGTCTCTAACGGCCAAGTCGTTAATAGGACAATGAAATTGGGATGGTTTTCCCCGAACACCTTGACAGTGTTACAGCAGAGTCACTATCATGTGGCCGCCGTTTCAGGGGTATCGCCAAGTTGGTAAGGCACCGGATTTTGATTCCGGCATTCGTTGGTTCGAGTCCAGCTACCCCTGCCATTTTATTCTTCTCTTTGACTGCATACAGGGTGCCACATGCCCAATCTCGTCGTTTTCAGTGGCAATGCCCACCCTGATCTTGCCCATAAAGTCGTCAGTCACTTGCATATCCCACTGGGTGCCGCAACGGTTAACCGTTTTTCCGACGGCGAAATCGCAGTGGAAATCAATGAAAACGTTCGGGGCAAGGATGTCTTTATCCTGCAGCCGACCTGCAGCCCCACCAATGACAACCTGATGGAAGTGCTGGTCATGGCTGACGCCCTGCGGCGCTCCAGTGCAGGCCGTATCACTGCCGTGATTCCCTATTTTGGTTATGCCCGTCAGGATCGCCGCCCCCGTTCTGCGCGTGTGCCGATCACCGCCAAAGTGGTTGCCGACATGCTGACCACTGTGGGTATTGACCGTGTGCTCACCGTGGATTTGCATGCCGACCAGATTCAGGGCTTCTTTGATATTCCCGTCGACAACATTTACGGCTCGCCCATCCTGCTGTCTGATGTGCAAAAGCAAAACTATGACAACCTGGTCATCGTCTCGCCAGATGTGGGTGGTGTGGTGCGTGCCCGGGCCGTCGCCAAGCAACTGGGCGAAATCGACCTGGCGATCATTGACAAGCGCCGTCCCAAAGCCAACGAATCGCAAGTCATGCACATCATTGGCGACGTAGCGGGCCGTGACTGTGTGATCGTCGATGACATGGTCGATACTGCCGGAACCCTCTGCAAGGCCGCTGGTGCGCTAAAAGAACACGGTGCCCGTCGCGTGGTGGCCTATTGTACCCACCCGGTACTGTCTGGCCCAGCGATTCAGAATCTGGAAAACTCCGTACTGGATGAACTGGTCGTTACCGATACCATTCCGCTCAGTGATGCCGCCCGTCAAACGGGAAAAATTCGCCAGGTGTCGCTGTCAGGGATGCTTGCTGAAACGGTTCGCCGCATCAACAACGAAGAATCCATCTCCGCGATGTTTGATTTGATGTAATTATTTGATATTCCTGCCTTTACTGGCAGGCATCCCGCCGGATTGGTCGCAAATCCGGCCCTTTAAACCGTCCTTAGGGACCTTAAGAGTTAACATCATGACCAACACATTTAGCCTGAACGCTCAGGCCCGTGAACTGCAAGGGAAAGGTGCGAGCCGCCGCCTGCGTCACCAGAGCCTCGTTCCTGCCGTCATTTATGGCGGTAGCGCTGCTGCCCAGTCGATCAGCATTCCATTCAAGGATCTGGTCAAGGCACTGGAAAGCGAAGCTTTTTATTCCCACATTCTGACCCTGAATGTGGATGGCAAGGCCGAACAGGTTATCCTGAAAGCCCTGCAACGCCACCCAGCCCGCAACGTGCCCATGCACGCTGACTTCCTGCGTGTCGATGCAACCCATCAACTGGTTACCCGCGTTCCTCTGCACTTTACCAATCAGGAATCGGCGATCGGTGTCAAACAACAAGGTGGCGCTGTCTCGATCATCGCGACTGACGTAGAAATCTCCACACTGCCAGCCAACCTGCCTGAGTTTATCGAAGTCGATATGTCAGCAGTTGAAGTTGGTACTACCCTGCACCTATCTGACATTAAACTGCCTGCTGGCGTAAGCATTCCAGCACTGGCTCAAGGCCATGACCACGATCAGGCCATTGCCAACATCCACGCAGTACACAGCGCCGAGTAATTATCGCTGGCAATCTGCCATTGGATGATGGGCTGTGCGCGGACATGACTGAGGCGAACAGCTCAACCCAAAGCCAGTAGTTTGACGACTGCTGGCTTTTGTCTTGTTATGACGGTGATCTTTTATTCATGGCCTGGAACCTCCTCACATGACACCCCTTAAACTGATCGTAGGCCTGGGTAATCCTGGCACTGAATACGCGGCCACCCGACATAATGCAGGCTTTTGGTACGTTGAAGCGCTGGCGCGCCAGTACGGCATCGCACTCAAGACAGAAAGCCGTTTTCAGGGACTGGTGGGTAAGGGCAACGTGGAAGGTCAGGAAATTCGTCTGTTATTACCGACGACGTTTATGAATCGTTCGGGCCAATCCGTCATGCCGCTGGTCAAATTCTTTCAGCTGCTGCCTGCAGAAGTGCTGATTGCCCATGATGAACTGGCGCTGGACAGTGGCACGATTCGGCTGAAAACCGGCGGCGGCCATGCCGGACATAATGGCTTACGGGACATTGTCCCGCATCTGGGGCAGGAGTTTCATCGCTTGAGGATTGGGATCGGGCATCCCGGCCATAAGGACAAAGTCACCGGCCATGTGCTGGGCAAAGCTCCCATTGCCGAACAACGGCGGATTGACGATGCCATCGCGGCGGCACAGAGCCTGACACCGAGTCTGGTGAAGGGCGACATCGCCAAGGCCATGAATCAGCTCAATGGCTTTAAAAGTGAGGTCTGAACCACTGGTAAAGTGACCAACTGCCCTGATATAGCGCTATAAGACGTTGCATGGGGGGGTGAAACCCGTCACAATGTGCCCGTCCTGCGTCTCGGACCGTTTGCTGCTGAACGCCATTCTCTGCTCTTGCTGTCCTGTTCACGCAACTTTCTCTCATTTCAGCTGTCACATTGTTGTCAGGGCCCTATGCCAACGGAGGCAATCGCCATGCAAACATTCATGCTCAAATGCAAAATCCATCGTGCCCGTGTGACTCAGGCTGAGTTGCACTACGAGGGTTCCTGTGCCATTGACGGCACGCTACTGGATCTGGCGGGAATACTGGAATACGAGCAAATTCAGATTTATAACGTCAGCAATGGCGAGCGCTTTACCACTTATGCCATTCGTGGCGAAGAAGGTACTGGCATGATTTCCGTTAACGGCGCAGCAGCACACAAGGCTGGCGTGGGCGACATTCTGATCATTGCTGCCTATGCAGGTTATGAGTCCCAAGAGTTACTCAACTTCAAGCCCAAGCTGGTGTACTGCAACGAAGACAACACGGTCAGCCACACGACGAATGTGATTCCGGTTCAGGTCGCTTAATCGCCCCAGCCCTGGCCGAGTCGAACCTCCTGTTGATCGCAGGAGGTTTTTTTATGCTCAAAAAAACCCGCTTTCACTACGGAAAACGGGTTCTCATTACCTTTGTCGACTTATTAGCAAGCAAATCAGTAGCGAATCAGCGACCCAGCAGCTCGCGTGCCACGATTTCTTTCATGATTTCATTGGTGCCACCGTAAATACGCTGAATCCGTGCATCGACGTAGAAACGTGAAATCGGGTATTCCGTCATATAGCCATAACCACCAAACAGTTGCAGCAGATTATCCGCCACTTTGCACTGCATGTCGGTGGCATACGCTTTGGCAGCGGCAACGGTCGGCACGTCCAGTTTGCCTTCCATATACTGTTCCAGGCACTGATTGACGAAAGCCTGTGTGGCCAGCAAGTCAATCTTGGCCTGAGCCAGCACAAAACGGGTATTTTGCAGTTTGGCAATTGGCTGACCAAAAGCCTGACGCTCATTGACGTACTGAGTGGTAACATCAATACAGCCCTGAATCGCACCCAGCGCGGTCACCGCAATGCCCAGACGTTCACGCGGCAATTCCTGCATCATGTAGGTAAAGCCCTGCCCTGCCTGACCCAGCAATTGATCCGCAGGCACTTTCATGTTGTCAAAGAACAGCTCGGAGGTGTCTTGTGAGTGCAGACCGATTTTTTCCAGATTGGTGCCGGTTTTAAAGCCGTCAAGCGTAGTGTCCACCAGCAGCAGCGACACGCCTTTGGCACGGGCAGCCGGATCAGTTTTCACCGCAAGAATCACGATACCAGCGTGCTGTCCATTGGAAATAAAGGTCTTGGAGCCATTTACCACATAATGATCGCCAGTCAGAATGGCACTGGTACGGATGGCCTGCAAGTCACTGCCGGCACCGGGTTCAGTCATGCCGATGGCGCCGGGCGCTTCACCCGAGACCATTTTGGGAATCCAGTACTGCTTCTGGGCTTCAGTACCAATGTGCAGAATGTACGGCGCGACGATTTCGGAATGCACCGAAATGGCGGTGGACAGTGAGCCAAAACCGGCGCGAGAAGCTTCCTCGACCAGCATCATGGAATAACGGGTGGAAACACCGTAACCGCCGTATTCCTCTGGCATGTCCACACAGAGAAAGCCATTTTCACCCATCTGGTTCCACACTTCACGCGGCATGATGCCCGTCCGCTCCCACTCTGCATAATGGGGAGCAATGTTTTCTGCCAGAAAACGGCGGAAATTATCACGGAACAATTCAAGATCTGAATCGTGGGCAAACATGGGCATATCCTTGTGAGGTCAATACAATCGGGCCAGTCACTCTTTATGGAAAGACACTGGATGAACAAACACCGGATGGAAAAACACCAAATGTCTCATCCTTCAGAAAGAGAAGGCACCAAACGCTGTGAAAAAAACTACGGCTAAAAACTGCGGCTAAAAAACCGCGGCCAAAAACAGCACGTAGTATAGGCGATCATCCCTGTTGAATAAATGGCCGCCCAATACACCCATGAGGGAAATGCACGTCACTGCCATAGTCAAACGCCAAACTGCCCCGCCAAGCACTACAGTGCCCCTGATAGCCCCACTTTGGCATACACTCTGCATGATGGCTCTTTGATTCTTATTGATTTGAAGCTTATTGATTTGAAGCATGATGATTTGCAGCGTATGGATGCTGAATTCACCTTACCCGAGAATGGTTATGACTGACTCCCCTACCTCCCTTGACGGTTTGCCCATGGCCATGACAGGCGAACACGCCTTTGCGCCGTATTTGCGAATACTCGGCAAAGGCAAACGCGGCAGTCGCTCCCTCACCCGTGAGGAAGCCCGGCATGCGTTCAGCATGATCCTAAGCAGCGCCGCGCTGGACGTACAAGTGGGCGCATTTTTGATGCTGCTGCGGGTAAAAGAGGAATCCGTAGAGGAGCTGACCGGCTTTGTCGAAGCCGTCCGCCAACATGTAACCGTGCCAAATCTGGCGGTGGATCTCGACTGGTCCAGTTATGCGGGAAAACGCAAACATTTTCCCTGGTTTGTGCTGAGTGCCTTGCTACTGGCCCAATCGGGCGTGCGTATCGTGATGCATGGCACGGCGGGTAACACGGCGAATCGTCTGTATACTGAAACGGCCCTACAGGCACTCGGGTATCCGCTATGCCAGTCAGTAAACCAAATCGAGGCTGAGCTGGATCGCTGTCAGTTTGCTTACGTGCCGCTATCGGTGCTGTCGCCCCGGCTGCAAAGCCTGATTGACCTACGGCAAGCGTTGGGGTTGCGCAGTCCGGTACATACTTTGACCCGGTTGATTAATCCCTTTAATGCCACCAACAGCATCCAGGCCATTTTTCATCCTGCGTATCGCACTGCCCATCAACAAACGGCATTCGCGCTCGGCTATCAAAACACCTTGGTAATCAAAGGCGAAGGCGGTGAATTTGAGCGTAATCC
>CAUJHL010000134.1 GCA_963204705.1 Pseudomonadota bacterium
CTGAACAATAAGGAAGCGCCTTTTTTTGGCTTACAGCCGATGCTGACGGTGCACCCCGCCCCTTGTAGGACAAAACCCTCACCTGCAAGTCGTTCATCTGACGTCATTTTCCGTAAGGAGTGTTCAATTGATTTCACTGAACTACCTACTACAAACCTACCACCTGAAAAAATAGTATTACATTTTTTTAATCAAATTCACTGGCAGCACGATTACACACAGATGACAGGATTTAACGGAGGCATTGTTGCGTTTGTCAGTTATGACTACGCACAGCACCGAGTTCTGAGCCCTGACGCATTAACGCAACAGCCGCTGGCAACCCTGCCGTACTCTCTGGGAATTTACGATTGTTTTATACGACAGGATGACCACGGACACTGGGCTTTGTATGGGCCTGAAGACCCTAGTTTAATTGATTTTTATGAAGCGGTTGACACTTTGCTGAATGGTAGCAAGCCAGCACCCCAGCCACTCCCGCCAAGTGAAATGAAACAACCACCCTATTTAGTGGATCGTTTGCAGCCAGTCTGGACTCGCGTTCACTATCAGCACGCATTTCGGCGGGTGCAACGCTATTTGGTCGAAGGCGACTGTTATCAGGTGAATCTGACACAGGCTTTTCGAGGTACCGTTTCGGGTTCCATCCTGCCATGGGCTGACCAGTTACTGAGTGTCTCCCCTGCGCCATATGCCGCCTATTTCAACCAGCTGGACACTGAACTGATCAGCTGTTCACCCGAATTATTTATCGAATTTTATGCCGATGGCACGGTGTCCACCCGTCCCATCAAGGGTACTCTACGGCGCTATCCAAGTGATCCCGCCAAGGATTTCGAAGCTCGTCAGGCTTTACAGCATTCTGAAAAAGACCGCAGCGAAAATCTCATGATTGTGGACTTATTGCGTAATGATCTGGGCCAGCATGCGATCGCCGGATCGGTGAGTGTGCCGGAGCTGTTTACCGTAGAAAGCTATGCGCAAGTGCACCATCTGGTCAGCGAAGTACGCGCCACGTTAACAGCAGAGTTGCATCCGCTAGAAATGCTGATGTCCGCACTTCCGGGTGGCTCGATCACGGGGGCCCCCAAGCGGCGGGCCATGGAAATCATTCAGGAGCTGGAATCTGGCCCGCGTGGGGCGTATTGCGGCACCATTGGCTATCTCAATGCGGATGGGAGTGGCCGGTTTAATATTCTGATCCGCACGCTGGAGCGTACTGGCGATCAACTCAGCCTCTGGGCTGGTGGCGGTATAACGGTAGCGTCCCGTGAGGAACAGGAGTATCAGGAATGTCTCGATAAAGTCGGTGCTTTATTGGCTGCGGTCAATCAGTTTGCAGATGAATGACACAGTTATGTGCTCAGGCTTTGCGAATCCAGTAGTCAAACTGCGTGCCGCTACTTGTCTGTTTGAGCAACTCGTGACCCAGATGCAGACAAAACTTGGGTATGTCCCGTTGAGTGGAGGGATCGGTCGCCACTACATGAATGATGTCACCGGAAGCCGACTTGCGGATGACCTGATGCAGCATCATGAGAGGCTCCGGACAGCGCAAGCCACAGGTGTCCAGTTGGCGACTGGCCGTGAGTAACGCGTTCCCAGTCACCACAGCCTCGTTCGTATCAGGGCCGTCTAGCGCAGGCAGCGATTCTGGATGGCTATTGCCATGTTCAGTGGTGCTGGTATGTGTCATCACCTTGTCTTGCCTGTCACCTAAGATTCATCACTGTAGCATGGCAGCCGGTAGCGACTAAACCCATGCTGATTTTTTAAGGCAGTGGTTTCTTAGGGAAGTGCTTTTTAACGGCAGTGCTTTTTTGCGGTACGACAGGTGGATTTGTTATGATTGGCGGGTGTTTAAACCGCACCATTCACACTACGGCAGTATCTGCCAGTATCTAGAAATTATTTCCAGCAAGCGAGGACATTATGAGCGAGGAAACGGGCAGCGCATGGAGTATGCGCGGCCTGAAAAAGTGGCTTGGTATTGAACCCGATACCCGCGACGAACTGATCCAGCTCGTACTCGAGTCCAATCGCTTTCTGCCACGCGATACCGTGGACATGCTGACGGGGGTATTGCAGCTGCCTTCAACACAGGTTCGGGAAATCATGACGCCACGATCGGCCATGGTGGGCTTGCATGATGACGATGAATTACTGGAAATTTTGCCCACACTGATTGAGTCTGCGCATTCGCGTTTTCCGGTGTTTTCCCGTGATGATCAGGAAACGGTCGTTGGTATTTTGCTGGCGAAAGACCTCCTTTCCTATCTGGGACACTCGCTGACGCGCATTGACTGGAAAGCCCTGTTACGCTTGCCGGTCTTTGTTCCTGAAACGGCGCGTTCCGATCAGTTGCTGCGCATGCTCAAGCATTCCCAGGCCCATCTGGCCATCGTGGTGGATGAGTACGGCCATACCGCTGGGCTGGTCACACTGGAAGACTTACTCGAAGAAATCGTCGGCGAAATCGAAGACGAACACGATGAAACCGACCCATTGGCCGATGCCATTCTGGCTGACCCGGACAATGAGCAGGCATGGCTGATTCAGGCCCACACACCGATTGAGCACGTCAATTCTGTCCTTGGCACCGAGCTGTACAGCGATGAGGTCGAAACCATCGGCGGGCTGGTGCAACAACAATTGGGCCTGAATGCCGAAAAAGATGAATTGGTCATGCTGGGTGACTGGCAATTTTCCGTCATTGCCGCCGATGCGCGTACCTTGCTGGTGCTTCGGGCACTCCACGTATGAATCTGGCGGCTAGCCCCTTTCCTATGGCCGATGAAACACGACTTGCCGATTGGCTGCTGAGGCTTCCGCTCTTGCCGCGTCTGTTGGCGAGCCTTTGCGCAGGTGCTGCCCTGCCGCTGGCATTTGCGCCCTATGATGTGTGGTGGGTCGCGCTGCTGTCGCCCGCGCTGCTGTTCGCACTGGTCTATCGTCAATCGGGCTGGCGCTCGTTCTGGCTGGCCGAAGCTTTTGGCACCGGGCTGTGGTGTACAGGAGCCTTCTGGCTGTATACCTCGATTCATCAGTTTGGGGATACACCGGCAGTTTTGGCCTTACTGATGATCGGCTTTGTCGGCGTGGTCATGGGCCTGTTCAATGCAGTTTCGGTGGCACTGAGCCAGCGGTTTTTTCAGGGTCAGGTACTGGCATTCACCGCGTTCTGGGTCATTGCCGAATGGTGCAAAACGTGGGTATTTACGGGGTTCCCCTGGTTATTTGCCGGCTATGCCGCTACCAGTCATGCACTGGGCAATCTGGCGCCGCTGGGGGGAGTGTTTGCGGTCTCCGCTGTGTTGGTCGGCCTGGGTTCGACGTTTGCCGCTCTTGCCCTGGCTCCCCGGCGCTATGGATTACTTTCCCTGTTGATGCTGGGAGTGGTCGTCCTGACGGTCTATGTGGGGCACTATCGCTTTACCCAGCGCCTGAACACCCCTCCCCTATCGGTCTCTCTGATTCAGGGAAATATTCCCCAGGATCTGAAATGGCTGACGACTTACCGTGAACGCACCCTGCAAATCTACGGCAATCTAAGCAAGTCCGAATGGGGACGGGATCTGGTGGTCTGGCCAGAATCGTCGATACCGATGTTTCAGACTGAAGCGATGGAGTTTATCGCAGCAACGCGAGACACCGCCCGCAAGGCGCACAGTGTCTGGATCACGGGTATTCCGTATCTCGCGGAAGAAGAACTGACTCCCCAAAGTGACTACACACCATTTTACAATGCCATTGTCGCCTTGGGGGATAATGGTCATGGGCTGTACAAAAAGCAGCGACTGGTGCCGTTTGGCGAATACGTTCCCTTTGAGGGCGCATTAAAATGGGTACTGCCGTCACTCAAAAATGATGTGAGTATGAGCAGTTTTAGCGCCGGCAGCAGTGATCAAAAGCCGTTGTCGGTCAAGGGTCATGCCATGGCTGCCGCGATCTGCTATGAAGTCGCCTATCCTGACCTGACGCGTCGCAATGCGCGTGGCAGCAATTTTCTGGTGACGGTGTCCAACGATGCCTGGTTTGGCACCTCGGACGGACCACTACAACATCTGCAAATGGTGCAAATGCGCGCACGCGAAACCGGCCGCTGGTTTATCCGCGCGACCAATACTGGCGTCAGTGCCTTTATTGATGATCAGGGACGCATCGTGTCGCGCTCACCACAATTCAAGGTGGCGGTGTTGCGTGACCAGCTTCCCGCCATGACTGGCGAAACGCCCTATATGCGCTGGGGTGATTTACCGATTATGCTGATTTGCATGAGCATTCTCATGCTGTCGGCGCTGGGTCAGTGGTGGAGAACGCGTAAACGAACTCAGAGTTAGGCCTTAGGCGTTAGGCTCAGCACATAGCTTTTGGCAAATTTTCCGCCCATCACTTTGCCCTGTAAATCCAGCTGACGAATTACGCCCGCTTTGGGTTGATCAAAAATCAGCGTTTCGTAATTCACCGTGAGTTGAATTTGCCGGCTGCTCTTGCCAACGGGATTGTGTGAACCAGTGGCCTGTTTGCCAGTACTATGGCGTGCCGTCCAATAGGTTTCGACGCTACTGTCGTCCTGCAAGGAGCGGCCTTGCATGTGCTGAGTGCGCCGTGCGGTTCCATTGGGTCTCAGCTCGATCACTGTCTCAATACCCTGACAGTCGCCACAGGGCAAAACGCCTGTATAAACGCCACTAAATTGCTGTATCCATTCAGCATCTGGCAGTGGAACCGGTGGCTGGGCTGGAGCAGCTATAGGGGTTGATGCCGGTTGAGGTGATTCGGACTGAGTGTCATTAGCTTTCGAGGCATCGGCTGTGCTAGCAACGGTAGTACCTGAACTGACTGTGCGACCTGTCATGTCTGCCGTGTCTGTCTTGCATCCTATGGGCACCAGGCACAATACCAGAATCCATACCGCTCTCACTCACCACACTCCCAGGGGTTTTGCTTAAAAGCCTGACCATCGTTTGAAAAAAAAATTCGCCTCAAAAACAAAGCCCCGTTTTAGGGGCTTTGATTCCGCAAAAGTAGCGTCAGGCTGGCAGCGGCGGCGGCGACAAGGCCGAGGTTTGTTTGTCCAGATCAATGGCAGGAACAGGATTCACCGCTTCATAGACCTTGGGTGGGCGTGGCTCACGACCTTCCATGATGTCTACTACCTGATCCCGGTCAATGGTTTCCCATTCCAGCAAGGCTTTGACCATCGCCTCAATCTTTTCCTTGTTGGCTTCGATCAGTTCACGGGCAATGGTGTACTGGGTTTCCAGAATCTTGCGGACTTCGGCATCCACTAGTTGCTGAGTGGCTTCACTGATGGTACGGCTACCCATTTTGCCAAAGTAAGACTCATTGGTATCGTCTTCATACACCATAACCCCCAGTGCATCGGACATACCGTACTTGGTGACCATGGCGCGTGCCATTTTGGTCGCACGCTCAAAGTCATTGGAAGCACCCGTAGACTTTTGATTGACAAAGACTTCTTCAGCAATACGTCCGCCAAACAGGATACTCAACTCATTGAGCATTTTGTCCTTGTAATGGCTGATACGGTCAAATTCCGGCAGTTGCCAGGTGACACCCAGCGCCCAGCCACGCGGCATGATGGTCACTTTATGCACCGGATCGGTTCCGGGTAGCAACTCGGCTACCAGGGCATGACCAGCTTCATGATAGGCGGTATTTTTCCGCTCTTCATCACGCAGCACCATGGAGCGACGCTCAGGACCCATGAAAATCTTGTCCTTCGCATCCTCAAAGTCATGCATATCAACGGTGTTCTTGTTACGGCGGGCCGCGAATAGCGCCGCTTCATTGACCAGATTGGCCAGATCAGCACCGCTAAAACCCGGGGTTCCTCGTGCCAGCACTTCTGGGCGAACGCCAGTCGTAGAAGGCAATTTTTTCAGGTGTACATTGAGGATTTGCTCACGGCCCTTGATGTCGGGCAGCCCGACCATCACCTGACGGTCAAAACGACCGGGACGCAGCAAGGCTTTGTCGAGCACATCGACGCGGTTGGTCGCAGCAATAACAATAATGCCTTCTGAACCTTCAAAACCATCCATTTCCACCAGCATCTGATTCAGGGTTTGCTCGCGCTCATCATGACCACCGCCCATGCCTGAGCCGCGATGGCGACCAACGGCATCGATTTCATCAATAAAAATAATGCAGGGCGCATGGCGTTTGGCCTGATCGAACATGTCACGCACGCGGGAAGCACCCACGCCAACGAACATTTCAACAAAGTCCGAACCGGAAATGGAGAAGAAAGGTACTTTGGCTTCGCCGGCAATGGCTTTGGCCAGCAAAGTTTTACCCGTTCCGGGAGGGCCGACCAGCAGCACGCCACGAGGGATGGTAGCGCCCAAACGCTTGAATTTGGCAGGATCACGCAGGAAATCAACGATTTCAACCACTTCCTGTTTGGCTTCATCACAGCCAGCGACATCTTCAAAAGTCACTTTGATTTGGTCATCGGCAAGCATTTTGGCTTTGGATTTGCCAAAACTCATCGGCCCACCGCGGCCACCGGCTCCCCCCTGCATGTTGCGCATGAAGAACATAAACAGCACGATGATCAGCAACACCGGGAAACTGGCAATCAACAACTGCATGAACAGGCTCTGACGCTCAGGAGAAGCACCCTGCACTTCCACTTTATGCTTGTTCAGCGCAGGCATCAGCTCGGTATCGTTAATCGCCGGGCGAATGGTCTCAAAGGAGCTGCCATTTACCTTTTCACCGGAAATGCGCTCGCCGTCGATCTTGATCTTTTTGATCTGATCGGCGTTCACCGCGCTGACAAACTGCGAATAGTTCAGAACATCCGGTTTGCTGCGGTTTTCAAAATTACTGAACACCAGCACCAGAACACCAATGATGACCAGCCAGAGCACCGTGTTCTTGACGATATCGTTCAAAGTCTTCTTCCTGTCTCGTCTGTAACTTTAACCAGCCGGTGAAAGCGCCCGGCTGGCACGTAACCTATTACTTCAACCGCATGAACATCAACCACTTATTACATTAACCACTGTTTTCACATCCATCAGTAGCATGTGAACCCTGTATATGCCGGCACTGTCCAAGGAACCTTCGGCAGCAGTGACGTGGGCTGTCTCAGCACTGTCATACGTCGTTCATACTGTGTTCATCTTGAGGACAGATGCCCTCAAACTCAATGCCCGAATACTCCGCCGGTCAGTCTGTTACGGAATCCGTACGTCTTTCCTGACCCAATAAAAACACTTCTTTCGAGCGCGCACGGGACGCTTCGGGCTTGAGACTTTTTAATACTTTAAATTCCGCCTGCATTTGCTTGCGAAATTCATCGTACCCCACTCCCTGAAACACCTTGAGCAACAGCTGGCCCTTTGGCGACAGGGCTTTTTGGGCAAATTCCAGGGCCAGCTCACACAAATAAATTTGCCGTGGCTGATCAACCGCAGGGTTACCAGAGGTATTGGGGGCCATATCCGAAATTACAAGATCGACCGCACGACCATTTAACAGTTGCAGAATTTTTTCATACACACCTTCTTCCCGAAAATCACCCTGAATAAAGGTCACATCCGGCAAGGCATCCATCGGCAAAATATCGGAGGCAATCACCAGCCCTTTACTGCCGACCAGCTTTCCGGCGATTTGCGACCAGCTGCCAGGAGCGGAACCGAGATCCACCACCACCATGCCGGGCTTGATCAGACGGTATTTTTCATGAATCTCTAGCAGCTTATAGGCCGCACGCGCCCGATAGCCGTCCTTGTGGGCGCGTTTGACAAAGGGATCATCCAAATGTTCCTGCATCCACGCACGACTGCTTTTGGACAATTTTTTGTTGGTAATACGGGTTGCCATGAGGTCAGTCGTCGCCGGAACAGAGAATGGCGACAGTATAGCATTGTGCTGCACTGGCCGATCGCTGTGCTGAGCAGTCAAGCCTGCCTGCGGTATTTGGGGTATAATTCTGTTTTAGCCTGAATCATTATTTCTGCCATGACTGCACCTGCCTCCCCCAAACCCCGCGTCACCGATGTGCTGAATAGCAATGAGCGCAAATACCTGCGCCGGATTGGCCATGCTCTGAATCCGGTTGTGATGATTGGCAGTCATGGATTGACAGACAGTGTGATCGAGGAAACCCGTCGGGCACTGGGTGATCATGAATTGATCAAGGTAAAAGTCACCGGCGAAGACCGGGAACAGCGTGCCGCGATGATCGCCGAATTGCTTGAAGCAACCGGAGCTGCACTAGCGCAATCCATCGGAAAAACCATTCTTATCTACAAAAAAGCAAGCAAGGCCAATCCGGCGCTTTCTAACCTGGTGCGCTTTGCCCACCTGGCCGATTGATGGCTGCTCCTGACTCATTACCCCTTCACCAGTCACAAACGGCTGGCCTGGCGGACGAGGTTCCGGGCACGCTGGGGGGAACATTGCCTTCGACAAGCTCAGGGAGCGGTAAGGGCCAGATGCCGCGCATACGTGGGCGGCCACTCCCTTCGACAGGCTCAGGGAGCGGTAATGGCGAGATACCGCGCATGCGGGGGCGGTATTGCCTGAAAAATAAATATCTTACTTTCTACAGAAAAATCTTGCCTGGATTCATCACGTTATTGGGGTCAAAAACTGTTTTCACGGCGCGCAAATACTCAATTTCCAGTGGGTCGCGGGTATAACTGAGGTAATCACGCTTGGTCATGCCGACACCGTGTTCTGCGGAAATGGAGCCCTGGTATTTTTGAACCGTTTCAAAGACCTGAATATTCACCGCTTTGCATTGCTCAAAAAAGTCGTCTTTGCTGAGGTGAGCGGGTTTCAGAATATTCAGGTGCAAATTGCCATCGCCAATATGGCCAAACCAGCAAATCTCAAAATCGGGATACCGCGCGGCAACAATGGCATCAATATCGGCAATAAACGCCGGAACGTGTGTAATCAATACCGAAATGTCATTTTTATACGGTGTGAATGGCGCAATGGTTTCCGAAATGTCTTCGCGCAGACGCCACAGGTTTTTTGCCTGCTCCAGCGATTGGCTCATCACGCCATCGACCACCCAGCCCTGATTCACGCAATGCTCAAAAATGCCCATGGCATCGTCCACCACGGCTTCAAAGCGGCCTTCAAACTCCAGCAGCACATAAAACGGGCACGGCGTATCAAAAGGCCGCGCGACATGGCCGGCAGCGATGACTTTTTGCATCGCCACTTCGCCAAAAAACTCAAATGCCGTCAAATCAATGCGCTGCTGAAAGGCATGCAAAATCGGCATAACGGCGGCAAAATCTGGCACGCCCAGTACCATCACCCGCAGATCCTGCGGCTGGCGCTCCAGTTTGATTTCGGCTTCGGTGACGATGCCCAGGGTGCCTTCTGCACCAATGAATAATTGGCGCAAGTCATAGCCTGTGGCGTTTTTAATCATGCCACGATTCAGCTGCAGAACATCGCCCTTGCCCGTCACAACCGTCAGACCCAGTACCCATTGCCGCGTCATGCCGTATTTGATGACCTTGATGCCTCCGGCATTGGTGCCGATATTGCCACCGATCTGGCTGCTGCCCGCCGAGGCAAAATCCACCGGATAATACAGCCCCTGCTCCTCGGCAAATTGCTGCAATTGCTCGGTCACGACACCAGCCTGCACGCGTACCAGACGATCGGCAGGCAAAAAATCCAGCACTTTGTTCATGCGATCCAGACTGACCACGATCTCGCCCTGCGTGGCCACGGCACCTGCAGACAAACCCGTACGGCCACCGCTCGGGGTGATTTTCAGCCCTTCGGCATTGGCCAGTTGCACAATGGCCTTGACTTCTTCGGTGCTGGACGGAAACACGATCACCGACGGGTTTGGCTCGAAATGTTTGGTCCAGTCCTTGCCCCAGGTCATGCGGCTGTCCAGGTCCGTTTTGACGCGCGACTCGCCCAGCAGGGCCTGCAAACGGGCAAGTACCGCAGGGGATACCACGGAAGTGGACGGGCTCAGATCGGTCATCACGGTTTCCTCTGGACTGAATCCATAAGATAAAGGCATTTAATCACGCACTATGCTACCATATGCGCCTTGTTTTTTGGCCTTCGCTCTGGAGTCGTGATGAGTCAGCAACTGTCGCTGGAAAAAGAAAAAATTCGCTTTTTGCTGCTTGAGGGCGTCCACCAGAATGCCCTCGATGTGCTCAAGGCCAATGGTTACACCAACATTGAATACCTGAAAACGGCCCTCGATGAAGACGCCCTGATCGAAAAAATCCGGGATGTGCATTTCCTCGGGATTCGGTCGCGCACCAACGTCACCCAGAAAGTGCTGGATGCCGCTGAAAAACTGATCGCCATCGGCTGCTTTTGTATCGGGACCAATCAGGTCGCGCTGGACGCCGCCATGGAACGCGGGATTCCCGTGTTTAACGCGCCCTACTCCAACACCCGTTCGGTCGCCGAACTGGTACTGGCAGAAACCATCCTGATGCTGCGCGGCATTCCTGAGAAAAATTTCCTGGTGCATCGCGGTGGCTGGTCAAAATCGGCGGAAGGCAGCTATGAGGCTCGCGGTAAAACACTGGGCATCGTCGGTTATGGTTCGATCGGCTCCCAGCTCTCGGTACTGGCCGAAGCCTTGGGCATGAAGGTTATTTACAACGATGTCGTTGCCAAGCTGCCTTTGGGCAATGCGCGTCAGGTCGCCAGTCTGGATGATCTGCTGGCTCAGGCCGATGTCGTGTCGCTGCATGTCCCTGAAAATGCCTCGACCAAAAACATGATGCGCGCTGAGCAGTTTGCCAAAATGAAAAAAGGCAGCCTGTTCCTGAATGCTGCCCGTGGCACCTGCGTGGACATTGACGCGCTCGCCGAAGCCATCAAGAGTGGTCATATTGGCGGTGCTGCCGTCGATGTGTTCCCTAAAGAACCCAAAGCCAATGGCGAAGAATTCATCTCGCCCCTGCGTGGACTGGACAATGTGATCCTGACCCCCCACATTGGCGGCTCGACTCAGGAAGCCCAGGCCAATATCGGTCTGGAAGTGGCTGAAAAATTTGTCAGTTACAGTGACAGCGGTGCGACCGTGACTGCGGTGAACTTCCCGGAAGTGGCCATTCCCCAACAGGAAGGTACCCATCGCCTGCTGCACATTCACCGTAACATTCCGGGTGTGCTGTCCGCCGTCAACCAGATGTTTGCCAGCCATAACATCAACATCTGCGCCCAGAGCCTTATGACCAAAGGCGATATCGGCTATCTGGTCATGGATGTCGATGATGACGACTCCGCCATCGCACTGGAAAAACTCCAGGGTGTCGAAGGCACATTGCGGGTACGTGTGCTCTACTAGGCTCCCCGAGCAGTCCTTCTGGAACCCCGTCGCAAGATGGGGTTTTTT
>CAUJHL010000135.1 GCA_963204705.1 Pseudomonadota bacterium
CAGCAGCAGCGCGGTGGCATTGTACTGGCGGCCTTGGCCTATGCGGGTTTGCTCTTTATGATCATTGCCAAACCGGGCGGTGTGTATATGAGCCATGCTGCTACACAAGTGGCGACAGCGCCAGCATCCGCGCTTGCAACCACAAGCAGCACTCGCTGAGTCGGAATGGCATCATTTTAACGATGCTGGGACTGCCATCCCCGCCTTGCCGTGGCTATACTCATCGGCAGCACAAGGGGATATGGCACCAGGGTATGGATAGTTATCCCATGACCACACTGGCGCAAGGCTCGCCTCATAGCCCGGAGTTAAGAATGATGCGGCGAGTGGTATTTAATCAGAAAGGCGGCGTAGGCAAATCCAGTATCACAGTCAATCTGGCCGCCATCAGTGCTTCCCGTGGTTATCGCACGCTGGTAGTGGACCTCGATCCGCAGTGTAATTCCACGCAGTACCTGCTGGGTGAAAAAGCAGGCCATGGCCAAGAAACCGCGGCGCTGGAACCCAATGTGGAAACTTTTTTTGAAGAAGTGCTGAATGGTGCTACTCAAAGCAAGGGGCTGATTGGTTCGGCCTTGGGCAGTCTGCTAAAGACTCGTGAGCGTGGCCTCGAGCCCATGATCCATCCGACCCAGTTTCAGCGGTTGTCGGTGATTCCGGCTAGTCCAACGCTGGGGGCGATGGAGCATGCACTGCAAAGCAAACACAAAATATTCAAGCTACGCGACGCCCTGAAAGCACTCGACAATCAGTTTGATCGGGTGTTTATTGATACCCCGCCCGCCTTCAATTTTTTTACCCTGTCGGCGCTGATTGCTGCAGACCGCGTGGTGATTCCGTTTGACTGTGATGTGTTTTCCCATCGCGCCCTGCAAACGCTGCTGGAAAACGTGGTGGAAACGCGTAGCGACCATCATCCGGATCTGGAAGTGGAAGGTATTGTAGTCAATCAGTTCCAGAGCCGCGCCACGCTGCCCCAACAGGTCGTGCAATCGCTGAAAGATGAAGGATTACCGGTATTTGAAAACATGTTGCCCCCGTCGGTGATCATGAAAGAGTCGCATCAGCACAATCTGCCACTGCTGCATCTGGCGCCGGATCATAAGCTGACCCAATCCTATGTAGCTTTGTTTGATGAGATGAATGCTCGCATCTAAAGGCAGCTAGCAAGCGTAGTTTTTCCGAGTGGAATCAAGGAGTGACCCCGATGAAATCCGTTCTAAAATCCAGTGTACTTGCAATTTTGGGCGTTAGCACGCTGTGGTTGGCTGGCTGTGCTGGGAAGCCGGTACGCCCAACCTACGTCAGCCCAACCAAGTTTCAGGCCTTTGGCTGCAGCCAGCTGGTTTCTGAATATAATCGCATTGGTGATTATCTGCGCACTGGCGTCGAGGTGCCGACCCGTGATTTCCGTAATATGGGGATCGGCATGACGATTGGTCGGGGTGGTCGGGTGTATCCTACCATTGACATGAATATGGGTTCCAGTAACACCAGCCCGCGTACTATATATGCCCAACTGCTGGGTGAGCAGCAAGCCGTCGCCCAGGCGGCCCAGTTCAAGGGCTGCCCTCTGAACATTGTGGCATTGCCTCAGCCAGCACCGGCTGGAAGCACGCCCCCCGCGGTGGCAGCCGCTCCCTGAAGTCACTGCTCTAAACGTCGCTGAACCTGATAAACTAGCGCCTTTCGTGTGAAGGCGCTTTTTTTTGCGCCATTCCACCCAGATTTTTATCGACAGCCGATCGAGCAGACCCAGACCATGACCCAGCCGCACACTTCTGCCTCCATTACCCAAGACCGCATTCTGATTCTGGATTTTGGCTCTCAATACAGTCAGCTGATTGCCCGCCGGGTGCGTGAAGCGGGCGTGTACTGCGAAATGTATGCCTACGATATGGATGAGCAGGCGATTCGGGAATTTGCGCCTAAAGGGATCATTTTGTCGGGTGGTCCAGAGAGCGTGTATGAGGCGGGTAGTCCGCGTGCGCCAAAACTGGTCTTTGAACTGGGCGTGCCGGTATTGGGTATTTGCTATGGCATGCAAACCATGGCGGCGCAGCTGGGTGGTCAGGTCGAGGCAGGCACGATCAAGGAATTTGGCTACGCCGAAATCCAAAAAAGCCCTAGCGATCCGCTGTTTGATCGCATCGAAGATACCGAGGGAAAACTCAAGGTCTGGATGAGTCATGGCGACAAAGTGACCCGTATTCCAGAAGGCTTTGCCATCAGTGCCAGCACCCCGAGTTGTCCGGTCGCAGGGATGAGCGATTCGAGCCGGCGCTTTTTTGGCCTGCAATTCCACCCCGAAGTCACGCATACCCTGCAAGGCGAAGCCCTGTTGAGCCGTTTCGTGCATGGCATTTGCGGCTGCGCCAGTGACTGGAATCCCGAAAACATCATTGATCTGCGTATCCAGCAGTTGCGTGAGCAGATTGGCAGTGAAAAAGTGCTGCTGGGCCTGTCCGGCGGCGTAGATTCTTCTGTCGTCGCGGCCTTGCTGCATCGCGCGATTGGCGATCAATTGACCTGTGTGTTTGTGGACAATGGCCTGCTGCGCTTGCATGAAGGCGATCAGGTCATGCAAATGTTTGCCGACAATATGGGCATCCGGGTCATTCGTGCCGATGCCGAAAGCCGCTTTCTGGGCGAGTTGGCCGGTGTCAGCGATCCTGAAGCCAAACGCAAAATTATTGGCCGGGTCTTTATTGAAGTCTTTGCTGAAGAAGCCCGTAAGCTCGATGGGGTCAACTATCTTGCGCAGGGCACCATTTACCCGGATGTAATCGAGTCGGCTGCCAGCAAGCACGGCAAGGCACATGTGATCAAATCGCACCATAACGTCGGCGGTCTGCCAGACGATCTGGCCTTTAAACTGGTGGAGCCGCTACGGGATCTGTTCAAAGACGAAGTTCGTAAGCTCGGCACCACACTGGGCCTGCCGCACAGCATGATTTATCGTCATCCGTTCCCCGGCCCTGGGCTAGGCGTGCGCATTCTGGGTGAGGTGAAAAAGGAATACGCCGATATCCTGCGGCAGGCCGATGCCATTTTTATGGAAGAACTGCGACTGGCCGATTGGTACGACAAAACCGCGCAGGCCTTTGCTGTGTTTCAGCCGGTGAAATCGGTTGGTGTGGTCGGCGATGGCCGTCGTTATGCCTGGGTGATTGCACTGCGGGCAGTGGAAACGGTGGATTTCATGACCGCGCGTTTTGCGCATTTGCCTTATGAGCTGATTGATAAGGTTAGCACCCGTATCATGAATGAAATCAAGGATGTGTCTCGCGTTACCTATGACGTGTCCAGCAAGCCACCTGCGACGATTGAGTGGGAGTGATGTTTTGGGCTATTCGTTTCAGCTAATAGTTTTAAGCCCACCATACGGCGCTTGGTTGAGCAGTTTCCATTTGTTGGCGGGTTGTTCGGGCTCGTTCAGCTGATAGTGGTAGAAATAGAGTTCCACCGTAGATCGCTTATAGACCCCCCATGTCAGGTTAAACGTATCGCAGGGCCGTTAGGGCTTTTGATACTTGCATGCATGACTGCATGGTTCTAGGATTGCAGTCATGGATAGCAGGTTGGGAATTTTGAATTATGGCAATCTTGACTGTCAGGAATGTGCCGGATGACGTGCATCGTGCTTTGCGTGTGCGGGCTGCCCAGCATGGCCGCAGTACGGAAGCAGAGGTGCGCGAGATTTTGGCAGCCGTGGTCAAGCCGGAGCAGCGCGTACGGGTCGGCGAAGCCTTAGCCGCCATCGGCCGCAAGATCGGGCTGACCAATGACGATGTCGCCGTATTCGAGAGCGTGCGCGACAAGACCCCGGCCAAACCGTTGAGCTTCGACTGAATGATCGTCCTGGATACCAACGTGGTTTCTGAGGCAATGAAGACCGAGCCAGACGCGGTTGTGAGGGCTTGGCTAAACGACCAGGCAGCGGAAACCTTGTACCTGTCCAGTGTCACACTGGCCGAGTTGTTGTTTGGCATCAGGTCGCTGCCAGCGGGCAAGCGCAAAAACATGCTCGACAGTGCTTTAGCCGAGCTGCTGGAGCTGTTCAAGGAACGGGTCTTGCCGTTCGATACGGAGGCAGCGCGCCACTATGCCGAACTGGCTGTAACGGCCAGGAATGATGGTCGAGGTTTTCCGACGCCAGACGGCTATATTGCGGCTATTGCTGTCTCGCGAGGTTTCATCGTGGCATCGCGCGACATATCTCCCTATGAAGCAGCCGGCGTGACTGTCATCAATCCGTGGAAGGAAGCGGAGGGGCGCAGGCACCCGTAAGCACCTCGACCAGAATCTGCCCGGAAGCATCAAAGTCCGAGTATCAGTGCCAATGGCAGTGCCGATTCGTGCATGGCTTAGCGATTTAGTGAAACCATGCTATAGGCACGCGCGAGCGTGGTCAGGAGATCATATTTCCTGATAAGATATTGATATATAAAAATATAATTACATTAATGGTAGTCGGGTGGGAGTGTGCCTGGCCCAGTATGAATTAAGGCACCACCTTAGATGTGCCTTTCTTTGAGGATGCAACTGGAGTAACTCTATGCCCGCCATCGCCCGTCATATCCTTGTCGCGGACCGGGTGCTGGCCGACACCCTGAAGCAGCAACTGGCGCAGGGGGCGGACTTTGCCGCACTGGCGCGCAGGCACTCCAGCTGTCCCTCGGCCAAAAAGGGCGGGGAGCTGGGCGAAATCAAGCCCGGCCAACTCGTTGCCCCTATCGATCGGGCGGTGTTCAAAGGCCCAGAGCAAGCGCTGCAAGGCCCGATAAAAAGCCGTTTCGGCTGGCATCTGCTTCAGGTCAAATTTCGCTGGTAAAAGCAGGCTGCTTTCTACCTTCAGCCTTCTACCTTAGCTGCAATACTCGTTTTACCAAACCGACTGAATCTGCAGACCCCAGACTTTTTTATCCAGAAAGGGCGTTACGGTGGTATTACCCGGCAAGGGCTGGGTAAAAATCAGGCCAGAGGTGATGCCGAGTGCACAGCCGGCGACCACGTCACGGCTATGATGAAGCCCCGCATCTACTCGGGCCCAGCCGACATAGGCAGCCGGAATCATGGCGAGTGAGCCATAGCGCCAGCCATAACGCTGGCCAATGAAAGCAGCCCCAGAACAGGCAACACTGGCATGTCCAGACGGAAACGATTGGTCTTCCCCATTAGGACGGGTTCCCCAGCTAGTGTCGTTAAACGCATATTTCAGCCCCTCCGTTGCAACAGCATTAGCCAGCATGGTTTTACCCAGCATCCAGATACCTTGATCGTCGCTTTTCACCAGTGCAGTGGCTAGACCCGCAGCAGGGATCGCCAGCATGATGGCGCCAGAGTGATGGCTATCATTGAAAGAGCCACCCCCTATTGCCATGGTAGCGGTAATTGGGGCCAGACCCATCAGGGCGATAACACTGCGCAAGGCAATCGATTGGTAGGTAGGGGTTATAGTGAGTCGGTGAGGTATTACACGATCAGCATGCAGCATGGAAACTCCCTATAAAGTACGTATAAAAATATCGTGAAAATAATCGATTAGCCTTACAGGAGAGATTTAAACAGGTCAATCCAGGTAGAGCGTAAGGTGCAGGCAAGAGAAAACCCGCGGCTACTTTAATAGTTTCATTGGTTTGATGCTATTCAGCAGAACAACCGTATTACGGGTAGTGCGGGATGCTTTTGATCAATTGATCACCAAACCGACTGAATCTGCAGACCCTAGACTTTTTTATCCAGAAAAGGTGTTACGGTGATATTGCCCGGCTGGGGCTGGGTAAAAATCAGTCCAGACGTGAGGCCGAGTGCACAGCCAGCGACAACGTCACGCACGTGGTACAGATGTTCGTCGACACGCGACCAGCCGACATAGGCGGCGGGAATCATGGCGAGTGAGCCATAGCGCCAACCATAACGCTGGCCAATGAACGCCGCGCCAGCACAGGCACTGCTGGTATGGCCCGAGGGAAACGAATAGGAGCCACCATTGGGCGTTTCCCCCAACTGGTTGAATTGAATGCGTATTTGAGTCCCTGGGTCGCTACGGCATTGGCGACAACGGTTTTTCCGAGCATTTTCATACCGGTGCTATCGTCCTTGGCATAGGCCATCGCCAATCCGGCGGCAAGAATCGCCAACTGAATCACATCGCCCGCAAAGCGATCGGAGTCCGACGTATCCCACATGGCCTGCGCAGGGGAGCCCATGGCGAAGGCGAGCAGCGCAGGCGCTAGCCTAACCCCCTGACGGTGCAGTGACAGTTTCGGCAATTCCTAAATTCGCTGGCCAGCGTCAGAACACTCATTGTAGTCGGCCTCTGATCAAAACGGTGCGTTGGCTCTAAACGGTGAGTGACCAAATCTTAAATTATGTGTTAATCGACACCCTTTTTGCATTTGGAAATTCGGATTTCGCTGGGCTGAATCTCAATCAACTAGCCAATTATCTGGCCATCATTTGCCCAATCAATTAGCTACTCGTTTAGCCAATCACCTAACCAATCACCGCGCGGATAATCCCCAGAATCAGTCCAATAAATGCCCCCACTACCACGCCATTGACCCGGATCATATGCAGGTCGCCGCCCACTTCGGATTCGATTTTGGCGATCATGTCGCGGGTGTCCCACTCATGAATGCGGTCACTGACATAACGGATAATATCGCTGCTGTAGTCAGTAGTAAAAATCACCGCGCCGGTGATTATCTCGTGATTCAGGGCTTCGCGTACCGCTGCATTGTCCTGCAAATGCCGGGCAAGCCGCTGCAGCGCATCCTGAATATTACGCGCCAGACTGGAATCGGGCTGCTCTAGATTGTGCTTGACGGCATTGCGCAAAATGCCAATTGCGGTGCCCATAAAGTTGATCAGCGCTTCACTGTGAGTCAGGGTATCCTTGGCGCCGTTCAGACGACGGGACACACTGGATTCCGGATCGCGCAGCTCGATCATCCAGCGGGTCGCCAGTCCCTCAAACCCTTTGCGCCACGGGTGATCGGCCTCGGTCAGCACCGCATTTACCTTGGTCATCAGCGTGTCGATGATCCGCTGCTGAATGTCGATACCGATAAAACTGGCGCCACGTGCCAGCCCACCCACGCCCAGTTCTTCAAAAATCCGCCGTGCCAGCGCGTAGGCTTTGTCGGGATTGGCCTTAACCCAGCGATTGGCGGCATCGAGGGCTTTTTGCAGGGCTTCTTCGTGAAAATCATTGTCCAGAATGGCGCTGAGAAATTCGCTGCTTAACTGGTTGAGAGGGGTGTTGCGTATCCATTCCACAATGTTTTGCTGGATGAATTGCTCCATGTCACGGCTTTCAAACACCTGAATCACCCGTGGACCTGCCCGCCGGATCATACTGCCGATCTGATCCAGATGTTCCTGCTGATTCAGCCAGTCCGCCGCCAGCAGGCTGAGATCCATCTGTTTTAAGGAACGTTCGACGATTGCCGGGGCCAGAAAATTTTCCTGTACAAACCGGCCCATGGACTCCGCGATGCGCGTTTTGTTCCGCGGTATGATTTCAGTGTGATCGCGCAATAATCGGGGAAGCGGCAGTTTGCCAAAGGGATTGTGAAACAGCACCGTGACGGCATACCAGTCTGCCAGTCCGCCGACCACCCCGGCTTCCGCTGCCATCGCCAGAATTTCCAGAGGAAGATGAAAGGCGGGAAACAGCCGCTTGAGCAGCAGGCTTACGATCCACACCGTGCAGGCCGTGAGTAGGGCTAGGGTGGCGAGTCGGCGGCTCTGAGCCAGACCGGGGACGGAATGCATGACAAATTTCCTCATGGGCGACAGTGCATGCTAGCAGGCTTTCCGGCAAAACCGCAGTTGCCTGCCTGACAGTAGGTCAGGTCGGTGTGGCAAGCTGCCACAATTGAGTAAGCATCAAATCACGACCAAATCGGTCTTTGCCATAAAATTGTCATAATTGAACCTTGTAATAGCACTGTCATGAAGCGCATCTCCCGTCGTTAGGGAACAGATCAACAAACAGGATGGGAAATGCGCACCGTCATGCAGGCTAACCGGCAGTCCAGACCGCCTGTGTGCATTGACCAGGGCGCACACGGCTGGATGTCAACAGGCCGACTGTCTTGCACTGAATGCGTTTTTTTCGAGGGGAATTTCCATGCGCACCGATACTATTTTGATCGTGGATGACGAGTTGCCGATTCGCGAGATGATTCACACGGCGCTGGAAATGGCAGGCTACGACTGTCTGGAAGCGGCAGATGCCCGTAGTGCCCACCAGATGATTGTTGATCAGCGGCCGGCACTGGTATTGCTGGACTGGATGATGCCGGGCGGACTGAGTGGCATTGATTTGTGTCGCCGGCTCAAGCGCGATGAATCATTAGCCGAGATTCCGGTCATCATGCTGACTGCCCTGGGTGAAGAAGACTACAAGGTTCAGGGGCTGGATGCTGGGGCCGATGATTACATGACCAAGCCTTTTTCCACCCGTGAGCTGGTGTCGCGGATCAAGGCCGTGTTGCGCCGGGCCAATGCCTTGTCAGGGGATAAACCGATCGAGGCAGAGGGTCTGGTGCTGGATCCTCAGGGCCAGCGCGTCAGTGCAGGAACGCATTTGCTGGAAATGGGCCCTACCGAATATCGATTGCTGGCATTTTTTATGACGCACCCGGAACGTGCCTATACCCGCACGCAGATGCTGGATCAGGTCTGGGGTGGCAATGTCTATGTGGAAGACCGTACTATTGATGTGCATATCCGTCGCTTGCGCAAAGTGCTGGAGCCACATGGCTACGATCGTTTTGTGCAGACTGTGCGCGGTACGGGCTACCGCTTTTCTACCCGGGTAGATCAGTACCGTTCCGAAGCTGAGGGTTAACAAGCCAAGGTTTAGTCAGTTGAGTGCAGCAAACCTGTAGCGAGTCGAGACGATCTAGAACTGCTACCGGCCTGCGTTCTGGCGTGTTATTCCATTATTTTCTGTTTTTTTATTTACGTAGCATTTCGGCATGATTGATTCTCAGCATTCGCTGGTGGCATTTTTTCAGGAGGACCTGTTTCGCTTGCTGGGGCTGGTATTTCTTGGCGGGCTGACCGGCTGGTTGTTGGGATTTTTCTGGACAGGGGTGTTATTTGGTCTGATGGCGTTTATGTGGCAGCAATGGAATGCCCTGTATCAGCTGTACCGCTGGCTACGGTTTAATCCCCAGCAGTCCCCGCCAGAGCTGCGCGGTGTCTGGTCGGCAATTGTGTACAACGTGCAGCGCATGCAAGTGTCCGAGCGCCGCGCCCGCGATAACCTGATGGTGGTGATTACCCGTGCCCGTGAATCGGTGTCGGCGCTGGAAGAAGCGGTAGTGCTGATTAACAGCCAGAACCTGCCGGAGTGGTGGAATCCCGCGGCTGAACGCCTGCTGGGCCTGCGCACTGGCGATCAGCGGCAAAGCATCCTCAACATCATTCGCAAGCCCGAATTTGCCAGTTATTTCGAAACCCCCTCTCTGTATCAGGAAGGCCTCAAAATCGCTTCCTGGGTAAAGGCTGGGCGGTATTTGCAATGTGAGCTAACCATTTTTGGTAAAAATGACCGTTTGCTCATCGCTTATGACATTACCCGACTGAACAATCTGGAGCAGATGCGCAAGGATTTTGTGGCCAATGTCTCGCATGAACTGCGGACGCCGCTCACGGTACTGAGTGGCTATCTGGAGAGTTTTGGCGATCAGGACGATCTCAATCCCCGCTGGCGGCGTGGGTTTGACCAGATGCAACAGCAAACCCAGCGCATGACCCTGCTGGTCAATGATCTACTGTTATTGTCCCGTCTCGAAAATGAAGGTCTGAAATCCAAGCGGCAGCACATCGCCATGCGGCCTTTTTTGCAGCAAATTTACGATGACGCCTCGGTGTTTAACACCGATCATGCCCACCGGATCGGCCTGAGCATCGAGAGCGACATGGACCTGCTGGGCTCAGAAAAGGAAATTGCCAGTGCCTTTGTCAATCTGGTGACCAATGCCATCAAATACACTCCCAAAGGCGGTGTCATTGAACTGCGCTGGTCCGATGATGGAAAAAATGGCTATTTTTCAGTGACGGACAATGGCATCGGTATTGAGGCCCACCATGTTCCCCGGCTGACAGAACGATTTTACCGGGTAGACAGTGGCCGTTCCCGAGAAACCGGCGGCACCGGACTGGGGCTGGCCATTGTCAAGCACGTCCTGCATCAGCACGATGCCTATCTGGATATACAGTCGACACTGGGCAAGGGTTCCTGCTTTAGTTGTGTGTTCCCTGCATCCCGTCTGGTGCCGCACTCTCCGGGCCAGACGCCTCAGCTTGCCTCAAAATCCGCCTGAAGTACCACGCGATAGCGTGCTTTGCCTGACCGCACATGCGCCAGTGCGTCGTTGATGCGTGACATGGGGAAAATTTCCACCTGTGGCGCGACACCTGCCCGCGCAGCAAAGTCCAGCATCTTGCGAAGGGCTGCCGGTGAACCGGTCGGAGAGCCACTGACGGATTTAGCGCCACCGATCAGGCTAAACGCAGGAATCTGCAAGGGTTCCAGCACCGCTCCCACCACATGAAAAACACCTTCTGGCGCCAGTGCAGACAGGTAGCTATTCCATTCCAGCGGGACATTGACGGTATCCACAATCAAATCCAGCTGGCCACGCAGGGCTTTTAATTCAGTCGCATCCACGCTTGATACGACCCGGTCGGCACCCATGGCCAGTATGTCGGGGGATTTTGCTGGATTGGAACTGAAGGCAATCACTTCGCAGCCCCAGGCTTTGAAGAATTTAATCGCCATATGGCCCAGGCCGCCGATCCCGATCACTCCGACACGATGCAGCGGCTGAATGCCATGCTGAAGCAAAGGGGTAAACACGGTAATTCCCCCGCACAGCAACGGCCCAGCGCTGGCTGGATCGAGTCCAGCGGGAAGGGGAATGGCCCACTGCCAGCTACTGCGTACCGTTTCCGCAAAACCGCCACTGTGGCCGATAATGGTGGCCTGTGACTGTGCACACAGATGCTGCTTGCCACTGATGCAAGGATTGCAATGCTGGCAATTGTCTGCCGTCCAGCCGATGCCAACCCACTGGCCCAGCGTCAGCCCCCGTGCCTCACTGCCCAGTGCAGTAATGGTTCCGATGATTTCGTGGCCGGCCACGACCGGATACTGTGTGCTGTGCCATTCATTATCGATCACCGAAAGATCCGAATGGCATACGCCGCAATACGCGACACGGACTTCCACTTCGTGTGGCTTTAATGGGCCTGGCGCGAGGTGAATCAGCGCTAGATCGCCACCGGGAGCGGATGCGGCATATCCCCGAAAAGTACTGGTCATGAGGGCAGTCCTGGAGTGAATAGGGGTAGGAGTAGGAGGAAAGGGTTGCCCGCTGGTTTCTGTTGTCGGGCTTATGGCAACATACACCCCACTCAGCGATCTGTCACTCATTTGGCTGTAGTGCTCATTTCTTAGTGCTGTGCAGGAAGTTCACACGGATCATGTCAGAATCCCACCCGTTTTCAGTCCGTCAGCAGGAGTATGACCGCCCGTTTGCGGCGATTTATTGTGGCTCACGTACTGGTCACGACCCCCGTTACATGACACTGGCCGCTGAAGTGGGCAGGCAGCTTGCACTGGCAGGCTGGGGACTGGTGTACGGGGCAGGGGATGGTGGGCTGATGGGAGCGGTTGCCCAGTCGGCACTCACTGCCGGTGCGCCGGTGATTGGCGTCATGTCGGATGTCTTGATTCAGCGGGAAAAATGCCTTGATGGCCTGACCGAGTTGCATAACACGCAGACCATTTGTGAGCGTAAACGGGTCATGGGAGAGCGGGCAAATGCCTTTATCATTTTGCCCGGAGGCGTCGGCACCTGGGAGGAATTTACCGAGGTTGCCACAGGCAGAATGCTGGAATTGCATCAAAAACCTATGATTTTATTAAATTTTAATAATTATTATGCTGGCTTGATCCAGCAGTTGCGGCAAGCAGTACAGGAAGGCTTTCTGGACGCCGGTGAATTGGAGCATGTGGTGGTGACCGATACGGCTGAAGCGCTGGTCCCTTTGCTGGCAACCACGCTGGACGGCTGGCGCGACGCACGGCATCTGGCACTCGCACTTCAGGTTTCCGATCCGGTAGTGCCCTGAAACCCGCTTTTGCCCGAATAAATTAGTCAAATTTTCTGATAAGACTATTCAAAAAAACACGCCAAACGTGATCAGGCCGTCAAGGCGAACAATGCTATAGTTCACCGTTTTCATTCCCAGCGTAATTTCACGCATTTTGTTGACCGGGCGGGCCGCACACTCATGACTGAGGCAAGACTGACGCACCTCAAACAGCTTGAGGCTGAGAGTATTCATATTATCCGTGAGGTGGCTGCCGAATTTGCCAATCCGGTGATGCTGTATTCCATTGGCAAAGATTCCGCCGTGATGCTGCATCTGGCCATGAAGGCCTTTTACCCCGGCAAACCGCCTTTTCCTCTATTGCATGTCGATACTGGCTGGAAATTCCGCGAGATGTACATCTTTCGCGATCAGATAGTCAAAACGCTGGGGCTGGAATTGCTGGTGCATACCAACCCGGAAGGCGTCGCGCAGGGCATTAATCCCTTTACGCACGGTAGCGCCAAACACACCGATATCATGAAAACCCAGGGGCTGAAGCAGGCACTGGACAAATACGGTTTTGATGCGGCCTTTGGCGGTGCACGCCGGGACGAAGAAAAATCACGTGCCAAAGAGCGTGTGTACAGTTTCCGCGATAGCCAGCACCGCTGGGATCCTAAAAATCAGCGCCCTGAACTGTGGAATCTCTACAACGGTAAAATCAATCAGGGCGAAAGCATCCGGGTATTTCCGCTGTCCAACTGGACGGAGCTGGATATCTGGCAATACATTTTTCTGGAAAACATTCCGATTGTTCCGCTGTATTTTTCGGCGGTGCGCCCCGTTGTGCAACGCTCGGGCACCTGGATCATGGTCGATGATGAGCGCATGCCGCTCAATGCCGGTGAGGTTCCTGAACAAAAATCGGTGCGCTTCCGCACGCTGGGTTGCTATCCCCTGACTGGTGCGGTGGAGTCCGAAGCGGCCACCCTGCCGGAGATCATTCAGGAAATGCTACTGACGACCAGCTCGGAACGTCAGGGCCGTATGATTGATCACGATGAAGCCGGTTCCATGGAACTGAAAAAACAGCAAGGCTATTTCTAAGGGGCTCCCATGTCACACCAATCCGAACTGATCGGTCAGGACATTCTGGCCTATCTGAAAATTCATGAGCAAAAAGACCTGCTGCGTTTTTTGACCTGTGGCAACGTGGACGATGGCAAAAGCACCCTGATTGGGCGCTTGTTGTTTGATTCCAAACTGATTTATGAAGATCATCTGGCCGCCGTCACCAAGGACAGCAAAAAGTCCGGGACGCAGGGCGACGCACCAGATTTGGCGCTTCTAGTCGATGGCTTGCAGGCTGAGCGCGAGCAGGGCATCACCATTGATGTGGCATATCGCTATTTTTCGACGGATAAACGCAAATTCATCATTGCCGACACCCCCGGCCACGAGCAATACACCCGCAACATGGCTACGGGCGCCTCGACCTGTGATCTGGCCATCATCCTGATTGATGCCCGCTATGGTGTGCAGACGCAGACGCGCCGTCACAGCTATATCGCAGCGTTACTCGGGATCAAGCACATCGTTGTAGCGGTCAATAAAATGGATCTGGTGGAATTTTCCCAGGACCGCTTTGAGGCCATACAGCAGGACTATCTGGCATTTGCCGAACAGCTGGGCAGTCGCAAACCGGCCGATATCCGGTTTGTGCCCATGTCGGCACTACGCGGCGATAACGTGGTCAATGCCTCGCCCGATATGCCCTGGTACACCGGCGATACCCTGATGCGCATACTGGAAACCGTGCAAATTCAGCGTGATACCGAGCAGGATCGCTTTCGCCTGCCGGTGCAGTACGTCAATCGCCCCAACCTCGATTTTCGTGGCTTTGCCGGTACTATAGCCGCAGGATCGGTCAAAGTAGGCGATGAGCTGACCGTGCTGCCTTCGCGTAAAACCAGCACGGTCAAAGAAATCGTTACCTACGACGGCCTGCTGCCCGAGGCGTTTGCCGGGCAGGCCGTGACACTGACCCTTAACGACGAAATTGATATCAGCCGTGGCAACGTATTGGCACATCCAGGACACGAGCCCGAGCTGTCACGCACCCTACAGGCGTCTGTGGTCTGGATGGCTGAGCAGGCGCTGGTTCCGGGCAAATTGTACACCCTGAAAATGGGCTCGCAGACAGTTCCCGGCAAAGTCGTCGAGATCCTCTACCGCGTGGATGTGAATACGCTGGAGCAGGTTCCTGCTCAGGATATCCCGCTGAATGGTATCGCCGAAGTCGTCCTGCAGCTGGATGCCCCGGCCGCGTTTGACCGCTATGAGGATAGCCGGCTGACGGGTGCGTTTATCCTGATTGATCGCCTGACCAATGTTACGGTCGGTGCTGGCATGGTAGCGTCGGCAATTCAACGCCAGACCAATACCAGTCCAGTGAGCGCCGAAGAGCGTGCTGCGCGGCTGGGACAAAAACCCGCTGTTATTGCAGTAGCAGCGGCCCTGTTTGGACAGGAGCTTGAACGAGCCTTGCTGGAACAGGGCATCGTCGCGTTGTGTGTCACGGATCTTTCGCAGTTACCTCTGCTACGCACCACCGGCCTCGTCCTACTGATCATAGATCCGGCTCAGGCCGATGTCGCGGTTGAAGCACCCTCACTGGATGCACTGACAGAAACGATAGCAGCGCGGGTGCAGTTGTAAGCTCAAGAAATGCTGGCAGGGCAGATGAATGCCCTGCCATTTGCACTATTGCTATTAAAAAAACTGAATTCTGTACTCACTCATGAGGCAATTTATGGGGTGTTCCCCCTTTTGTGCCGGAGGATTATGGATTTTTATTTAAAGTAATGACACGGATGCTGGGGAAATCAATGCTTGCCATGGATAAAAAAAATAACAGCCTCAGTATAGTAATCTGGCTATTAATCGCACTCATGGCGGTGGGGTGGGTATTAACTGCCTGGGTGGCGGATGATGCGTACATTACGTTTCGCACCATTGACCATTTCTGGAAAGGCTATGGCCTACGCTGGAATATTGATGAGCGAGTCCAGGTATTCACCCATCCACTCTGGATGATGCTGTTATCCATCGTGGGCTACCCCTTCCGGGAGTTGTATTACAGCAGTCTGGCGTTAAGCGCTGCCTGTGTGGCTGGCACGATAACCTTGCTGTATCGCCATGCAGCCAGCCAGTGGCAGCTGATTATTGGCCTATTAGTGTTGCTGTCCTCCCGTGCTTTTATTGATTTCAGCAGTTCGGGTCTTGAAAACCCGCTGTTGTATCTGCTGGGTACACTAAGTTGTCTGCTAATAGTGCGTGATCTTCGAGAGTCCCGATTTTCGCTGTTAGCACTGGTGCTTTTGCAGAGCTTGCTGTTTATCACGCGAATGGACAGCATTCTGGTATTTTTCCCGGTAATTCTTTTTTACATCACCATGGTGTATCGCCAGCGGGGATTTGCCTTCACGTTTCATTGTCTACTCGTAGGCAGTCTTCCGGCGCTTATTTGGCTAGGCTTTGCACTGGTCTACTACGGAATGTTATTGCCGAACACAGCCTGGGCCAAGCTGAATACGGGAATTGGTCGGGGGCAACTCATTGCACAGGGCATGGATTATTATATCGCCAATCTTAAGTTTGATCCGATCACGCTTTTTGTGATTGCCTGTGGTCTGATTTTTTTGTTGCGCTCAGTTACCCCGGTACTGAAACTGCTGGGGCTGGGGGTATTCCTCAATCTTATGTATATACTGTGGATTGGCGCAGATTATATGTATGGCCGGTTTTTGAGTGCCCTGTTAGTGGTGTGCGTGGGATTTTTTGTTTTTAAAAACAATAGTGTATTGTTGGGAAAAAAAAATTTTATTCCTGATAGTGTAAAATTGCCATTAATTTTTTTAGTTGGTATCGTTGTTTTCTATAAAATTACTGTGGTTGATTTTATTATAGGTGGTAAACGTGAAATTGATATGAAAAATGGTTTAGCCGATGAAAGGGCCTTTTATATGGATGATAACTCTTTTCTTAATAATATTTATAAGATGATTAGGGGTGGCGAGCCATCTATCCATAACGAGGAAAATTCTATTGCTTCAAATGAAATTGTTATTTTTCAAATGATAGGAAAACTCCCTTATGGCTGGGATGACAGTGTCTATGTGCTTGATCCTCTGGCTTTGTCAGACATTTTTTTAGCTCAACATCCAATAATGTACGGTCGCTGGCGTCAAGGCCATTTTCAGCGCCATATTCCCAAGGATTATATTGAGTCACTGGTACTTCATAAAAATGTTATGAATAATACATTTGATCGTCAGGTTCTTGATGATGTCTGGGCTGCTAGCAGATATCCTGTTTGGAGTGAAAATCGCTGGGGTGCCATCCTTCGCTTAAATACAGGAAAAACAAAAATTGCCGCTGAAAAAGCTTTTCATCAGTACACTAGGGATTCAGTATATCCTGTAGGCATCCCCAATCATGGGGCCAGAGTGTGGTATGGAAACTAATGACTGGGATCCTTATTATGAATGAAGTGGCATCGAATAAAATACCATTAAGTAGTAGATTGGAGCTCAAGATTACTATTTGGCTGCTAATTGTCTTATTGGCAGCCGGCTGGATATTAACTGCCTGGGTGGCGGATGATGCGTACATTACGTTTCGCACCATTGACCATTTCTGGAAAGGCTATGGCCTACGCTGGAATATTGATGAGCGAGTCCAGGTATTTACCCATCCACTCTGGATGATGCTGTTATCCATCGTGGGCTACCCCTTCCGGGAGTTGTATTACAGCAGTCTGGCGTTAAGCGCTGCCTGTGTGGCTGGCACGATAATCTTACTGTATCGCCATGCAGCCAGCCAGTGGCAGCTGATTATTGGCTTATTAGTGTTGCTGTCCTCCCGTGCCTTTATTGATTTCAGCAGTTCGGGTCTGGAAAACCCGCTGTTGTATCTGCTGGGTACATTAATGGTGCTACAGCTCAGAGGCTTTTATTCTAATTCCACGCAATCAGGCCTTGGGAAACTAACCCTGTTGATGAGTTTGTTGTTTATCACGCGGATGGACAGCATTTTGCTATTTATACCACCGTATTTATATTGCGTGATTTCATCACTATCAGCACGATCGTTTGGAAAGCAACTGGCACCCTTACTCTTGGGTGCGCTTCCTGCGATTGGGTGGTCACTATTTTCAATTTTTTATTTTGGTTCTTTTATCCCGAATACTGCCTGGGCAAAATTGAATACCGGCATCGGGAAAAGCCAATTACTCGCTCAGGGTTTTGACTATTATTGGGCTAACCTTGTGTTTGATCCAGTAACCTTGTGTGCTCTGACAATCTTAATGGCAATGGCTCTGGTTTCAAGACACTCCATTAAAAAACTGATTGGACTTGGATGTTTTATTACGCTCTGCTACATCGCCTCGATTGGTGCTGATTATATGTATGGCAGGTTTCTAAGCGTCTTGCTGGTCATAATGATCGCTGATTTGGCCGTAGATGCAGAAATAAGTTTTAGGGAGACTCCCTTTTCTAAATATGGCCGGTATTTCTTTGTCTCATTATTAGCTATCTTGACGATTCGTCAGTTGCCCAATTGGAATCCATCGGTCTTCAGGGGTAGTATCAATGTACATAATGGTATGGCAGATGAAAGGGGTTTTTATTATTTTGGGACCGGGTTATGGCGGGTAATAAATGGAACCGCCATCCCCAAAAAAATCATGTTTCATTGGTATGTTGATCCTCAGAAATTAAGTCCCAATGTCCTGGCACCGCTTCCGAATATCGGCATGTTTCCTTATCTAGCCCCAGATTCGGCCATTTTTATTGATCCACTAGCTTTATCGGATCCATTTCTGGCACAACATCCCATGCGGCCTGGTTTTTGGCGGCAGGGCCATTTCGAACGCTCATTTTCGATGGATTACTTGATCTCCCGTGCAAGTGGAGTCAATCAATTAAAGGATCCGGATGATTATGCAGTACTCAAGGATGTCTGGCTGGCAACTCGTGCTCCATTGTTTGCTAAAGGAAGGCTGGGAGCCATCTGGCGCATTAATACTGGTCAGACCAAAAAGCAGGCATTTCGGGCTTTTAGCCGATATAAGTTCGAAAAAATGTCACCACGCTTTTTCCCTAAACAGTCAGACCGCGTCTGGTACGGCCCATACCGCCCCTAAGCATTCGCTTGCTGTCGCAGGCTACGCGCATGCTCAAGTGTGGTCGGCGTAATGTCGACACCTCCGGACATGCGCGCCAGCTCCAGGATTCGATCCTCCTCGGCGAGCGCATGAATGGTACTCAGCGCAGGGTCTGTTTGATGCTTTTGCACCAGAAAATGGGTATGCCCCTGCGCGGCTACTTGCGGCTGGTGGGTAATACAGATCACCTGTACCCGCTCCCCCAGTTTGCGTAGCAGTTTGCCCACCAGCTCTGCCGTACCGCCACTGATCCCCACATCCACTTCGTCGAATAACAACACGTCCGATTCGGCGTGCTGGGCGACCATCACCTGCATGACCAGCGCAATGCGGGACAATTCACCGCCAGAAGCTACTTTCGAAAGTGATTGAGGCGGAATGCCCTTATTGGCAGAAAATAATAACTGGATATCGCTGAGTCCGTCCGCTGTTGGCTGTGCCAAGGGGGAAAACTGACATTCAAATCGGGCTTCTGGTAATGCCAGTGGGCGGGTTTGCGCTTGCAGTTGCTGCATGAGCTCTGGTGCCAACGCTTCCCGCTGTTTCTGAAGCTCAGTGGCGTCTGCACGATAGTCGGCTTCTGCCTGCCGGACTTGTTCAGCCAGTGCCTCTGGGTCGGCCAGCATCTGAAGCTGCTGATATTCTTCCTGCCAACGAATGGCCTGTGGCTGCAGTTCTTCAGGGTTGATCCGGTATTTGCGGGCAAGCCGGTGAAACTCTCCCAACAGGCTATCGAGTTCCTGTAACCGCTCTGGATCAAAACTTTGTTGATCCACAAATTGCCGCAATTCCGCCACCGCATCCGTCATGGCCTCGCGCGCGGTGGCAAGCAGTTGCGCGGTGGCTTGCAGCGCGGGCGCACGGGTTGCCTGATGCTCAGCACGCTTGAGCAGGCTGGAAAGCTTCTGATGAATGTTGTCCTCACCTTCATCGAGTCCATCCAATAGCGCACTGGTTTCCTGCATCATGGTTTCAAAATGGCTAAGCCGGTCGTATTCCTGCTCCAGCGAAGCGTAATCTTGAGCGGCTAAGGGTTGCACATCCTCCAATTGCATGGCCAGCAGCTGAAGTCGATTTTCCCGTTCTGCCTGAGCCTGATGGGCTTTTTTCTCCTCAAGCCGAAGGGTGTGCCACGCCTGAAATCGGTTCGCCACCGTTTTCGCCAGTGGCTGCAAGCCGGCCGCCTGATCCAGCCAGCGCCGGGCAAAACCCGTTTGCAATAATTGCTGCTGACTGTGCTGGCTGTACAGTTGAACAAGTAGCTGACCCAGCTCGCGTAATTCATTTTGGCTGGAAGGCGTGCCATTGATCCAGGCTTTGCTGCGTCCGCTGGACAAGAGTACACGGCGTAATCGCACGACGGAGTCTTCGTCATCAAGCAGTTCCCGCTGCTGGAGCCAGTCGTGCACTGCTGGCGCGCGTCTCAGATCAATTTCTGCTGATAAATCCGCCTTTTCAGCCCCAGAGCGGACTGTTTTTCCATCTCC
>CAUJHL010000136.1 GCA_963204705.1 Pseudomonadota bacterium
AATACCCGCAAACCCGCACGGCCCGCCCGACCAATCCCACCAAAAAAACGCCCCCTGTTTTGCAAATCCATCTTGTCCCGGCCTCCCGATGGTGTTGAGCAGTGCAATTAACGAACACGACTGTGCTCATGCTAAAGCCAGTCTATCCTGATCCACTGAATTCTGCATAAAAAAACCCCTGATTCATCACAAATCAGGGGTTCTTTCGATACAGCGCACGGTTTTATTAAGACCGTGCTCAATACGAGGATATCCGCTTATTTAGCAGCAGCGGCCTGAGCCTGAGCCACTTCTTCCGCAAAGTTGACTTCTTTCTTCTCGATGCCTTCGCCGACTTCCATACGGACGATCTGGTTAACCGTCATACCGGCGGCTTTCAGTACATCGTCGACTTTCTTTTCATTGTCGATAACATACATCTGGCGAGTCAGGGTGACTTCGTTCAGGTATTTGTCCAGCGAGCCAGTGATCATTTTTTCAACGATGGCTTCAGGCTTGCCGGATTCACGGGCTTTGGCAGCGTAAATTTCTTTTTCACGGGCCAAAATGTCGGCAGGAACGTCTTCGGCATTGATTGCCAGCGGATTGAACGCTGCAACGTGCATGGCGATGCCTTTACCGGTTTCTTCGTTACCCGCAGTGTAGGCAACCACAACACCGATTTTCAGACCATGCTTGTACGTCGCCAGCTGGTTACCTTCAACGATCGCCGCACGGCGTACCTGAATGTTTTCACCGATTTTCTGAACCAGTGCAACACGGGCTTCTTCGACGGTTTGGCCATCTGCATAAGGCAGTGCTGCAATCGCAGTAACGTCGGTAGCATTGTTGGCCAGCGCCACAGCAGCCACTTTATTGGCAAATTCAGTGAAGTTGGAGTCTTTGGCCACAAAGTCAGTCTGGCTGTTCACTTCCAGCATGATGGCACGGTTGCCTTCCTGCGCAATGATAATAGCACCGTCAGCAGCAATGTTACCTGCTTTCTTGGCGGCTTTGGCCTGACCCGACTTGCGCAGGTTATCAATCGCCACTTCGATGTCGCCACCGGCTTCTTCCAGTGCTTTTTTGCACTCCATCATGCCCAGACCAGTACGGTCACGGAGCTCTTTTACCATGCTTGCAGAAATAGCGGCCATGTTGATTTCCTCATCGTGTCCTGACGGACAACTTGGTCATTCAAAGATTAGTATTCAAAGATTTACAATCAAAGACACCATACAAAACGACCCTCGTATCAACAGGGATGAGGGCCGTTTGCAGGGTGGCAGACTAGCGGAGCGAGATGACAGGCGAATGTCCAGACATCCGCCCTCAGCACCACTGGTCAGCCGGTCAATTATTCAGCAGCAGGTGCTTCTTCTGCCTTGGCCTGAGCATTGCTCTGAGATTGGGCATACTCTTTGCCAGCCAGAATCGCATTGGCCATGGATTCTGCGTACAGGGTTACTGCACGAATCGCATCGTCATTGCCAGGGATGATGTAATCCACACCATCTGGGCTGGAATTGGTGTCAACGATGCCGATCACAGGAATACCCAGGTTTTGGGCTTCTTTAATGGCAATCGCTTCGTGATCCACGTCGATGATGAACAGCGCATCTGGCAGACCGCCCATGTTTTTGATACCGCCCAGCGATTTTTCCAGACGATCCATTTCACGGGTACGTTCCAGGGCTTCACGCTTGGTCAGTTTGGCAAAAGTGCCATCCTGAGACTGAACTTCGAGATCTTTCAGACGGTTGATCGACTGACGCAGGGTTTTCCAGTTGGTCAGCATGCCGCCGAGCCAGCGGTGATCCACGTAAGGCATACCGGCACGAGTCGCCTGCTCACGGATGATGGCGCTGGCAGCGCGCTTGGTACCCACAAACAGGACTTTGTTCTTTTTACTGGCCAGACCATTGACATAGGTCAGGGCATCGTTCAGCGCAGGAACGGTTTTGTCCAGGTTAATGATATGAATCTTGTTACGGGCACCGAAAATGTACGGAGCCATTTTGGGGTTCCAGAAACGGGTCTGGTGTCCGAAGTGTGCGCCTGCCTGAAGCAGATCACGCATGCTGACTTGATAGTCTGCCATGGGAATGTACCTTAACTAAGTGTGGGTTAGGCCTCCATATACCCGCGTCGTCCACCCGTTGACATCGCATTTCATCAGGTGGTACCTGTAGGGACGATGTACTTGGGCACCCAGACGAAGTGTCGGTATATGTGCGGATTTTTCCCGTTGCTAAAACGGGGCGCTATTTATACCATAAGCTTCTGTCTTTTCCAACTTTTGAGCCGCCCATGAATAGCCTGAATGCCCCACCACGCACTCTGATTAAATCCGCAGAGGATATTGAAGGTATGCGCGTTGCAGGCAAGCTGGCGGCTGAGGTGCTGGACATGATCACGCCTTATGTAAAGGCAGGCGTTTCCACGCTGGAGCTGGACAAACTGTGCCACGACTATATTGTCGATGTACAACAGGCCATTCCTGCCTGTCTGGGCTACGGAGGTGCCCGTGGTCGCAAGCCATTTCCCAACTCGATCTGCACCTCGGTAAATCATGTGGTGTGCCACGGCATTCCATCCGACACCAAGATTCTGAAAAACGGCGACATTATGAATCTGGACGTCACCGTCATTAAAAATGGCTACCATGGCGACACCAGCAAAATGTTCGTGATTGGCGAAGGTTCTGTTTTGGCGAACCGCATCACCCAGATTGCGCAGGAAGCCATGTATCGCGGGATGAAAGTGGTCAAGGCGGGTGCGTATATTGGAGATATTGGCGAAGCCATCCAGAAATACGTCGAAGCCGAGCGTTTTAGTGTCGTTCGGGAATACTGTGGCCATGGCATCGGCAAGGTATTTCACGAAGACCCCCAGATTTTGCACTATGGCAAAAAAGGGACAGGCATGCGGCTGGAAGCAGGCATGACGTTTACGATTGAGCCGATGGTGAATGTGGGCGCCTGGCAAACCCGTCTCATGGGCGATAACTGGACAGTGGTGACCAAGGATCATAAATTGTCTGCGCAATGGGAGCACACGATTTTGGTCACAGAAACCGGCATTGAGGTGCTCACCGCTAGACCTGAAGAAGACCTGAGCTTTCTGCAAAATTGAGTTTTCAAACGCACTTCGGTGCGTTTTTTATTGTTCCAGTCATTTTTGTTAGAGCCTGACTATGATCTGAAAGGCGCCCAAATAGAAGGATAAAGAGCATCGGGAAATTCTGAATGTTTGGAATGCTTTTTGCTTAATCTTTTCTTTATTAATTGACCACTGAATGAGAGTGAGTACGACGGTATGCCCACTTTGCCAAATCCACAGGATTTTCTCACCCCTCAGGATGGACTGCGCGGTCTGAACCAGTGGCGCCAGCGGCTGAATGAGAGCCTCGATCAGGCCCTATTGGTGGATAACATTTCCATACGCCGGGTAGTGAAAGCACGATCGCAAGGCATTGACAGTGTATTGCAATTACTTTGGCAGCACTTTGCCCTACCAGAACACGACCTGGCACTGATTTCAGTCGGTGGCTACGGGCGTGGGGAAATGCTGCCCTACTCCGATGTCGACATTATGATCCTGAGCCGCCAACCGTTGACGCCTGAGTTGGAAGATAAAGTGGGCAGGTTTATCACGAGCTTATGGGATATTGGACTGGCACCCGGCGTGAGTGTCCGCAGTCTGGAAGAGTGTCTTGCTGCGGCCAGTGACATTACGGTGGCGACCAGTCTGGTGGAGTCGCGCGTAGTGGCTGGCGATACCCATCTGGCACAAATTCCCCGCCGCGTAGTGTCGCAAACCTGGTCAGACAAAACCTTTTTCGACCAGAAGATGCAGGAGCAAAAGTCCCGCTACGCCCAGCACAACGACACCGAATACAATCTGGAACCAGACATCAAGAATGCCCCGGGTGGCTTGCGTGACATCAATCAGATTGGCTGGATCGCCAAGCGGCATTATCGTGTGGTGCGACTGTACGATCTGGTGCATCTGGGCTTTATCAGTGAATTTGAATTTCATGAGCTGGAAGAAAGTGAAAATTTCCTCTGGCTCATTCGCTATCATTTGCACATGCTTACCAAGCGCAACGAAAACCGATTGTTATTTGATTATCAACGGGAAGTTGCCACGCGGCTGGGCTACACCCTCAGTGAAGACGACCATCCGAATGCGGCTGTCGAAGAATTCATGAAGGCGTATTACCGCGTCGCCATGAAAGTCTCGACCCTGAACGAGATCCTGCTAGCGTATTTTTACGAATCTGTCGTCGAACCGCGATTACCGGCAGAAGAACAACCAGGCCGCACCGACCTGAGTCCCCAATTTGATCTGATTGGTACTCAGCTAAGCGTCAAGCACCACCGGGTGTTCGCGGAAAATCCCAGCGCACTGCTCGAACTGTTTTATCTTATGGGCAATCAGGCCGCGATTACCGGAATCCGTGCGAGAACACTGCGCCTGCTCATGCTCGCGTGTAAATCCATTGATGAGCAATTTCGACAATCGGCAGCCCACAAAGCGCTGTTTATGGCCATTTTGCGGTCGCCCTTGCGGCTGTATGAAAATTTCCGCGCCATGAAACGCTATGGCCTGCTGGGTAATTATCTGCCGGCTTTTGGCCAGATTATTGGGCTGATGCAATACGACCTGTTCCATATTTATACGGTGGATGCGCACACGCTGATTTTGCTTCGCAATTTGCGCCGCTTTGCCGATCCAGAATTTGCTCAGGATTTTCCCGTGGTGAGTACGGTGTTTCAGCGACTGGATCGCAAGGAAATTGTTTACCTCGCCGCGCTGTTTCATGACATCGCCAAGGGTCGTGGTGGGGATCACAGCGAGCTGGGTGCCGAAGATGCCATTGCCTTTTGTCTGGCACATGGCCTTTCGCAGCGCGAAGCTTCCATCGTGGCCTGGCTCACCCGTATGCACTTGCTGATGTCGCTGACCGCACAAAAAAAGGACATTTCCGATCCCGATGTCGTTCGAGAGTTTGCCGAAACGGTTGGGGATCTGATCCATCTGGATTATCTGTACACCCTGACCGTTGCTGACATTAATGCGACCAATCCGACCCTGTGGAATAGCTGGCGTGCTTCCTTGCTACGTCAATTGTATACGCAGGCCAGGCGCATGCTGCGAGCGGGACTGGATACTCCGCTGGATCGCCAGACCCTGATTGAAGACACGCGTCATCAGGCCATGCAACTGATGAGTAATGCCTTTCCGGCCGATCAGATCAATGTGCTCTGGGACAGTCTGGGTAATGATTATTTGCTGCGTGAACGCCCCACAGAAGTGGCCTGGCACACGGGGGCCATTTTGCGCCATGGAGAGGATCCAACTCCGCTGGTACTGCTGCGTGAACACCGTCAGCTGGCGATGGATGCCGTTCAGATTTTTATTTATACCCGTGACTTGCCCAATCTGTTTGCCGCGACAGTCGCAGTATTTGACCAGATGAATCTGGACGTACAGGATGCCCGCATCATTACGGCTACCAAAGGGTTTTCGCTGGATACCTACATCGTGCTGGATCGTCAGGGAACGCTGATCAGTGACCCGGATCGCCAGTACGAAGTGCGTTCGGCACTCTTGCATGCCTTGTCGCGGCCTGAAGAATTTCCGTTTCTGGTACAACGCAGAATGCCCCGGCAGCTGCGCTATTTTTCGTTCCAGCCGGAAATTCAGCTGAGCCGACAGCCCAATAGTCCCTATCATGCGGTCGAAGTCATTACTCTGGACATGCCGGGACTGCTGGCGCGAATTGGCGCGCTGTTTATGCAGGAAGGGATCGAAATTCATTCAGCACGGATTGCCACACTGGGTGAACGTGCAGAAGACGTCTTCTTTGTCTCAGGACAAGGAGAGCGAACCTTGACGGATGCAGAAGCGGAGCAATTGCGGCTGCAACTGCGGGAACATCTGGAAAAAGAGTGTTGTTAACGAGTGACCAGTTCAGTGTGTCCAAGTGGCAGGCTGAATTGCGCTTGGGTCAGGGCTGGTGTACCTTAACGGCCAATTTTTAGGGTGCGTTTGCGCAGTACACATTCAAACTGATCCACACGCATCCGGACTGATGCAGAATGATCCGGACTGATCCAAATTTGGCCCCGAACTACTGACCCAGACTAAAGACACAGACTAGCCACAATGATGAATTCCGACCTACAGCGCCTGCACCCCTATCCCTTCGAAAAACTGGCCGCATTATTTAAGGGCATTCAGCCTCCTGTGATCGACCCTATCCTGTTTTCAATCGGTGAGCCCCGCCATGCGGCACCGGAACTCGTGACTCAGACGCTGATCAACAACCTGCATCATCTGTCTACCTATCCTAGCAGCAAAGGCTTGCCGCAACTCCGGCAGAGCATGGCCAACTGGCTCATGCGGCGTTTTCAATTGCCAGCACTGGACGCAGAAACGCAGGTGTTGCCGGTGAGTGGAACACGTGAAGCGTTGTTCTCATTCGTACAGGCACTGATTGACCGCAAGAAACCCGCGCGAGTGATCATGCCGAATCCTTTTTATCAGATTTATGAAGGGGCGGCCCTGCTGGCGGGTGCCGAGCCCTATCTGGTGAATTGCACCGCCGACAATGACTATCTGGGCGATTGGGATGCTATCCCCGAATCGGTCTGGGCCGAGACTCAGCTGGTGTTTGTCTGCACGCCGGGCAATCCGACGGGTGCTGTTTTATCTGCGGAGCGCCTAAAGTGGCTGATGGCCAAAGCGGATCACTTTGGCTTTGTTTTGGCTTCGGATGAATGTTATTCCGAACTCTATGACCAGACGCCGCCAGTAGGCTTGCTGGAAGTCTGCGCCCAATTGGGGCGTTTGGATTATGCCCGCTGCGTCGTCTTTCATTCGCTGTCCAAACGCTCCAATGTCCCCGGACTGCGGTCTGGTTTTATTGCGGGTGATGCCACATTATTGGCGCCCTATCTGCTGTACCGGACCTATCACGGGGCCGCCATGCCAGTTCAGAATCAATTGGCGTCCATAGCGGCCTGGGATGACGAAACCCATGTCGAGCACAATCGTCAGTTGTATCGTGAAAAATTCAACTTGTTTCTGAGTGAACTTGGAGGAAAACTCGCGCTAAAACAGCCAGATGCTGGTTTTTATTTTTGGTTGCCAGTGGATAACGACGAACAATTTGCCCAGCGTCTCTACGAAAAAGCCAATATCACTGTGCTGCCGGGCCGCTATCTGTCGCGGGACACTGCTCAGGGCAACCCGGGAATCGGGCATGTACGCATGGCCCTCGTCGCCAGCATGGCGCAGTGTGAGCAGGCGGTAGAACGGATTCGTCAGCTGGTTTAGGATCAATTTTGTCCCTTATCCTTCAACAGGCTCAGAGAGCAAGAAGGTTCATTGAGCTTGTCGAAATGAGCCTGACACCGCACCCTTCGACAAGCTCAGGGAGCTAGGCCCGTTGGCCGCCCTTCGACATGCTCAGTAACCGCGAAGACGAAGCCTGCTTTACCGCTTTTGACTTTGCTTTTGCTCTTGACCGCTGGCAGTTGTTCGAGCCAGCCCTACATCAACCGTCATCCCCAAAGTGACGTAAGCGACACATCATGCGCTAACGAAAATCGCGCGAGTTTTGCCAGCGAAAAAGACTTTTGCTGACTTTTGGTCTTTCAAAAGTCAGTCCCGCTGAAGGCGAGCAAAGTTCCTCATCACCCTCCCCTTCGTCAGGCTCACGGAACGAGCAGGCTCATTGAGCTCGTCGAAATGAGCCTGACACCGCACCCTTCGACAAGCTCAGGGAGCACAATCCGTTGGCTGAGCTTGTCGAAGCCTTGGCCATTATCTCCCCTTCGACAAAGCTCAGCGTGCTAATACTTCGACAACCCCAGTGAACTCATCCCACTCATCGCCGGCTGGCCAAAAACCGCCCCACCCGACTCAACGCCTCCTTCAAATCACTCGCAGCCGGCAAAAACACCACCCGAAAATGATCCGGTGTCGGCCAGTTAAACCCCGTACCCTGCACCATCAACACCTTCTCGGTTTTCAGCAAATCCATCATAAAGGCCTCATCGTCCTCAATCGGATATACCGCCGGATCCAGTCTGGGAAAACAATACAGTGCGCCTTCAGGCTTCACGCAGCTCACTCCAGGAATCTCATTCAGCATTTCCCAGGCGATATTACGCTGCTCATACAACCGCCCCCCCGGACGAATCAGATCATTAATACTCTGATACCCCCCCAGCGCCGTTTGAATGGCATATTGCGCCTGAACATTGGCACACAGACGCATCGATGCCAGCATGTCCAGCCCTTCCACATAATCCCGCGCAGACTCCTTGCTGCCTGACACCATCATCCAGCCAGAACGAAATCCCGCAATCCGGTAAGACTTCGACAGACCATTAAAGGTCACACACAGCACATCGTGCGCCAGCGTACACATGGGCACATGTTCGATTTGGTCATAGACAATTTTGTCGTAAATTTCATCGGCAAAAATAATCAGGTCGTGTTTGCGGGCCAGCTCAACAATCTGCTCCAGCACTGCTCGCGGATATACCGCACCCGTCGGATTATTCGGATTGATAATGACAATCCCACGGGTATGTGCAGTGATTTTCGACTCGATATCTGCAATGTCCGGGTACCAACTTTCATTCTCATCACAGCGATAATGCACGGCTTTACCCCCCGCGAGGTTTACCGCAGCCGTCCATAAGGGATAATCCGGCATAGGCACCAGCATTTCATCGCCGTTATCCAGCAAGCCCTGCATGGACATCATGATCAATTCCGACACGCCGTTCCCGATATACACATCGTTCACATCCACGGCGCTGAGCAAACCACGTTGCTGGTAATACTGCAGCACTGCCTTGCGCGCGGAAAAAATTCCCTTTGAGTCCGAATAGCCAATGGCATTAGGCAAGTTGTGAATCACATCTGAAAGAATTTCTTGCGGCGCTTCAAAGCCAAATGGTGCCGGATTGCCAATATTCAGCTTAATGATCTTGTGGCCCTGTTCCTCCATGGCATTCGCTGCTTTGAGTAAAGGCCCACGAATGTCATAACACACATTTTGCAGCTTGGCTGATTTGGCAATTGGGCGCTTCATACGGGGACTCGGAATGGCAGTGGGTGATGTTGTATGAGAGGGATGACTTGGGAAATTTAAACCAGCACCAGGTATATACTGGCCCAGCATTGTTAGAGAATTTTCTTCATGCAAAGGCTTATTCGAAAAGGCTTCCAGCGAATCCTGGGCACCTGTTAACAGATAATTTTGCGTGGTACCGAGCACTTTGGCCAACGCAGGCAAGCGTGATAAAACGATGCCATTTTTTCCGCGTTCCCAATTGGAAATCGCTGCACGGCTGACCGACGCACCCGCATCATTGAGGGCGGAGGCTAATTGTTCAGCAGACCAACCCCGTTGCTTTCGTAATTGCTGAATGCGCTGGCCTTGCTGAACTGGAGAATCAGGAGAATCCTGTGACATGACCGCTAAACTCTTCTGTTTAGGCACTTATTAAAACATCCAGAATAGCGATAATGCAAGTTATACTTATAAACACCAATAAACCAAAAGCCTTTTTCTTAAAAGCAAGTCAATGACATTTGACTTTTTGAAAGTATATCTATCACTCCAAAACACCGTTCTTAGAATGGTAGAACTCCAAAAACAAGAGGAGGCATGCGAGTTTCCTGCAGCTTCCTCTCGTCAGAGCAAATTGATTTACATCAAAATTTCACGCTTTCCGCTGGGGCCCATGGGGCTTATGAGACCAGCACTTTCCATCGCATCGACAATACGTGCTGCGCGGTTATAGCCCAAACTAAATTTGCGCTGAATAGCGGATGCTGACACTTTGCGTGTTTCCAGTACAAACGAAACCACCTGATCGTACATCGGATCGCGCTCGGTATCGCCTCCACTATCGCTTTCATAGCCGCCGCCCTTACTGGGACTTTCCTCATCGTACGGCGTGAGAATGTCGTCCACATAATCGGGGCTGCCGCGCTCACGCCAAGCATCGCATATCCGGTTAACTTCATCATCGCTGATAAAGGCACCATGCACCCGTTCCGGTTCATTTTTGCCAGGTCCCAGGAACAACATGTCACCATGGCCCAGCATGTCCTCGGCGCCACCCGCATCCAGAATAGTCCGCGAATCAATTTTACTGTTTACCCGAAGCCCGACGCGGGTCGGGATATTGGCTTTGATCAGGCCGGTAATCACATCCACTGACGGACGCTGAGTCGCCAGCATCAGATGGATACCTGAGGCACGCGACTTTTGGGCAAGACGGGTAATCAGTTCTTCTGCTTTCTTACCGACCTGCATGATCATGTCGGCAAATTCATCGGCGACGATGACAATTAAAGGCAAGGGCTTCAATCGCGGTGCACGGTCAGCCACCGTTTCATCCGGTTTCCACAGCGGATCGGCGATTTCCTCGCCCCGATCCAGTGCTTCCTGAATCTTACGGTTATATTCATCAATCTTGCGGACTTTAAACAGCGTCATGAGCTTGTAGCGACGCTCCATTTCACCCACCGACCAGTTCAGGGCATTTACGGCATCTTTCATGTCCGTGACCACTGGCGTCAGCAAATGCGGAATGTCGCCATAGTTGGCCAGTTCGAGCTGTTTGGGGTCGATCAGAATCAGCCGCAGCTGAGCCGGTGTGTACTTGAGCAGCATGGACAGCAACATCGCATTCACCGCAACCGACTTACCGGAACCCGTCGTACCCGCAACCAGCATGTGTGGCGCTTTTGCCAGATCGGTTAGTACCGGACGACCCGCGATGTCTTTACCCATCGCCATGGAAATCAGGGCAGCGGGATCACGATAGGCCGGAGTATCCAGCAGCTCGATCAGGCGGACCATTTCACGGGTTTTGTTGGGCACTTCGATGCCGATATAGGGCTTGCCAGGAATCACCTCAACGACCCGCACCGACGCCATCGACATGGAACGCGCCAGATCGCGGGAAATATTGGTGACTTTGCTGGCTTTAACACCCGGGGCCAGCTCCAGCTCAAAGCGGGTCACAACAGGGCCGGGCTGCGCTTCAATCACTGTGGCCGAGACATTAAATTCCTTGAGTTTGATTTCCAACAAACGTGACAAACGCTCCAACTCTTCAGCGGTATAACTGGGCTTGCGATTAGGGTCTGGCAAATCCAGCAAATCCATTCCCGGCAACGGCGACAACAGGGCACGCTGTTCAGCCACCTGCAAGGCTCGCGAGACTGGACGTCCGGAAGTGTATCCATCATCATCGATGGGATTGATACGGGTAGTTGACTCTGGCATCAGGTCATCAAAGACATCATCCATTGCTGGATTGGCGCTCTGAACATCCTGTGGTCTGGGCAACCCTGCCGGCCAGGGCGTGGGGTGCGAGCCGCCTTTAAGTCCGAGAGTTTGGTGATGTTGGTTTTGTTGGTTCTGTGCTTGCCCTGTTTCAGGCTCCTTTGGCCAAGCATGCGGTGCAGCCTGCGCGGTAACGTCATTCGTTTCTGCATTCGATTCCACAGTCGAGTCGCTAAAGTCCGTCAAGGAGTCCCAGGAGTCGGAGTTCAATTCAGAATGGATGGTCTCGTCCAAAAACACCGACTGTTCAGATTTGGTTTCCTCTACATCATCCCACAGTGAATCCGCTGGTTGCTCTGTATCGTGCGGATCGGACAACTGAACATCTGACTCGTGATTTTTCTCGGCTCGAGGTTCTGTTTGTACAGAATTTGGCAAGACTGAATGTGACAGGTCTGATTTTGCAACGGTCGGTGGAGCAACAATACGTAAGCCCGACGCTGTCGTGATGACACCAGAAACAACCTCAGTATCTGCAGTAGAAGCTGCAAGAGAAGTTGTTGAATGAGTGCTGGCCGTAGTGTCTGACTCAGTAGAATGTGACGTATCTTCATCCCACTCCTCAAACGCATCCATTGCATGTGCGAAGAAATCATCACCCTCCATCGTATGTTCAGCCTGTGCACCATCGACACCCTCCACTGTGTTGCTGGACACGGCTGAACCCGTGGAAGCCGACGAGGGGGGGTTCACTCGCGGAGGTTGAAGACTGTCAGTTAATGGTGAAGCCACCAAAGCCGAGGCCGCCACAGGGGTAGCGGATTTTTCGGGCACAGCAGCAAGCAGCTCGGCAAAAACATCCTCCGGGTCATCCCAGTTAAACTGAGGCTCAATACGGTCTTTAGTCTGCGAAATAGATTGGCCATCACCAAGGCGCGCGGATACATCCTGCATTACTTCAGGCAGTAGCGATGAACCCGTTGCCATCACAGGCGTCTCTACAGGCGCTTTCGACTCCGCTGAAGTTAATACAACGTGCTCCGTTGAAGGGATATAGGTATCTGGTTGAATGCTTACGGAATTGTCTGCTGTAGCGGTGTGAGCTAGGGTTTCCCGGGAGCCCTGTTGAGACGAAGCCGGATGCGCTGCCCTTGCCTGTAACTGAGTAGCCAACTCATCTGCGTTGAGTAAGCCCGCGTTGAGTGGGTTTGCAGGTGCCCCAATCAGCCCAGTATGCGCGTATTCGGGCACGTTTCGGTAAAACAGCTGGCCCAGCAAAGCGGGCAATTCACCGAGCGCTTCAAAAGTCCGATCCCAGCGCACACCAAAGGCAAACGTCAGCAGGACAATACCCAGAGCCGTCAAAAATCCAATGGCTAGCCAAAAGCCCAGCACGTCCAGTAACTTACTACCAATTTCAAAACCAATGATGCCACCCGATGCATTTTGCAGGCTATCGGCAGGCTGTTGCACCAATAAGTACAACAGCGCGGCAATGCACACGACCCAGAAATATTCACCTGCCCAACGGAACCAGCGATTGGCCAAACCATGCGGCCACCAGATTTGGATCGCTTCAATCACAAAAATCAGCGGCCATAAAATCGCTGCTTTTCCCCAGAAACCTACCATTAAATCCGCCAGCCACGCCCCTGCCACACCTGTCGCATTGGTGACTTTCTGGGTGTCACTCGATAAATGCGTCCAGCCAGGATCAAAGGGTGTGTACGTCACGATCGCTGTAAACAAATAGGCAGACAGGGCTACCAGAAAAATGGTGATCATGCTTCGTTGGGCATACCGCCCGAGGGACGCTTTCATTCCGTGTACCTGATTGACGTCTGGGGTGTCCTTCCCTGCGAATTTTCCCTGCTTTGGTTTTACAAGCAGTGCTTCCCAGTGCGAGATGGCCAGTGCGATACGGCCAATGCGACATGGAGAGTGCAACATGAAAAATGCAAATAGGAACGAGCACTGAAGACAGCACTCTGGACAAACAATCCCCAATAGTACCCAAGCCAGCGCTAATGCCCAAGCCTTTTGTGTCAAACGATTGGTGGGCTTTTTGCAGCCTTGGGAAGTGTGGATTTTAGTGGTACTGTTGACCCGCCAGAATCCATTCCGCCAGCTCCTGATCGTCTGGAAAGGTGATTTTCTGATTATCCCCCCTCCCCTCCACCAGTTGTACGGCATGACCAGCCAGCTCCATGGCGCTGGCTTCATCCGTGACAACAAGCCGCTTCTCTCGCGCAGTCTCCAGAGCGGATTTCAATAGCCCATAGCGAAACATCTGGGGAGTTTGCGCCTGCCAGAGATGCTTACGGTCAACCGTAACCGCAATATGCTGGGCAGCATTCTCCCGTTTTAAGGTATCGCGAACCGGTATGGCCAAAATGCCCCCCACGGAATGCCCAGCCACACGCTCGCATAATCGGCTCAGACTGTCCGGGTGAATGCATGGTCGGGCGACGTCATGCACCAGCACCCAATCCTGAGCACAGGCAGACGGTATCAAGGCATTCAGCCCAGCGATGACGGAATCCATTCTTTCGTTACCACCGATTACCCAGTCGATCTGCAGCGCACACTTGAGCGGAAGCGAACGCGCCGTGGCATCGTCTTCAGCCAGCGCGACAACACAGCGTGAGTGTGGGAACTGCGCACACAGGCGCTCAAGGGTTTGCTGAAAAACGGTTTTGCCAGCCAACGGTAAATATTGCTTGGGAATGCCGGCACCCATTCGGCTGCCTGCTCCAGCGGCGGGAACTACCAGCCAGATACGCGGCACTTCTGTTGTTGCTGCAGTCATGGGCATCAAACACCGCTGGAGATTTTAGTGAAATACTTAGCCTTATACTGAGTTTAAAAACTTACTTTAAAAACTTAGCCTGAGGATTGAACAACCAGAAACTTTAACGAGAAGCCCTCAGCGAAAAGCCTTACCGTGAAGCCTTAAAGAAACACGGTAACGTAACGCCTCAAGGAGGAAGGTTAAACATAAGCCTGCGAAATATTTTTAACAAACAACTGTTAAGACCAGCTCTCGCAATAGATTCTAGACAACAACGCTAAGGAACAGGCGTATGCGACGATGGAATCATCGCCATCGGTTCAGCATCCGCCGTAGGACGGGGAATCCCATTACTGGCTTTCGGAATATCAGGGCCCAGGCGCGGCAAGGTGCTCATCTG
>CAUJHL010000137.1 GCA_963204705.1 Pseudomonadota bacterium
CAGCATCGCCTCCATCCTATTGCTGAGCAGCATGAAGTCACCGTTGTCTATGAACCCGTAACTGCCGGGATTCCACCTGCCGAAACGCCAGCGGACTCACCGTTTGTCCGTACTCTGGAAAAACTGAGTGGTCACTCTGCCGAAGCCGTTTCTTTCGGCACAGAAGCGCCTTTCTTTCGTTCAGCCGGGCTGGACACGGTAATTTTAGGAGCTGGCAATATCGAACAGGCACATCAGCCTGATGAATATTTGGGACTGGAGCGAATTGGCCCAATGCTGACCATCTTAAAGCAACTCATTAATCACTATTGCGTGCAAGGACATCCCTGAATTTGTTAAGGTATAAACACGCGCAACCATCGTTACTCCCTAGCGGTGAACGACAATTATTTTTTATTCAGTGCAGTAAAGTGTGGCTAACATGACTGATGATTTTCTGTCCCCGGACACCATGACTGAACAATACGTTCACTGGTTCCGCAACTCTGCCCCCTATATCAATGCCCATCGCGGCAAAACATTTGTGCTGATGTTTGGCGGCGAAGCGGTCAGTCATGAAAATTTTCGCAATATCATTCATGACATTGCCTTGCTGCATTCACTGGGTATCAAGCTGGTCCTGGTGCATGGCGCCCGCCCACAAATAGATGAAAATCTCATTGAATACGGTCTGACAACCCCTTTTCACAACGGCTTGCGTATTACCACACGCGAAGCTTTGCGCTGTGTACTGGATGCCGTCGGCTCTATCCGGCTGGAAATCGAAGCACTATTGTCCATGGGACTGGCCAATTCGCCGATGTTTGGTGCCAAAATTGACGCAGTTTCGGGTAATTTTATAACCGCCAGGCCCTACGGAATCCGTGATGGCGTGGATTATCAGCTCACTGGAGAAGTGCGTTCGGTAGACGTCGAGGCGCTCAATCGCAATCTGAATAACCGCCATATTGTGGTACTTGGGCCAACTGGTTATTCCACCACCGGCGAGGTCTTTAACTTGCTCGCCGAAGACGTTGCGGTAAAAACAGCCATTGCGCTAAAGGCTGATAAACTGATTTTTCTCGGTGAAAAAGAAGGGATTTCCGATGACGATGACCGCTTGCTACGTGAGCTGATTCCCAACGAAGTCGATCAATATCTCCGCGATAAAGCCATCAATTCTGAATTGTTATTGCACATGTCGGGTGCAGCGGCAGCCTGTCGGGGTGGCGTACGCCGTGTCCACATCATTTCCTACGCACGCGATGGGGCCTTGCTGCAGGAATTATTTACCCGTGATGGTTCGGGCACCCTGATCAGTCATGATCCTTATGAAGAAATCCGTACTGCCGATATTGATGACGTAGTCGGATTGATCGAATTACTGCGGCCACTGGAAGAAGAAGGCATTCTAGTCTATCGCTCACGGGAACGGCTTGAAACCGAAATCAGTCAATTTGCCGTGATTGAGCGGGATGGCATGATTGTCGGCTGTGCGGCACTGTATCCCCTGACGATTGGTGCCCATGAAACTCCTGCTGCCGAAGTCGCCTGTGTGGCCGTGCACCCGAGTTATCGTAATGGCAATCGTGGGGCAGAACTTCTGGATTATCTGGAGGAAAAAGCCCGCAGCCTGGGCATTCGCGAATTGTTTGTGCTCACCACCCGTACGGCACACTGGTTTATTGAGCAGGGTTTTGAAACCGTGCCAGTTGAAGCCTTGCCCGGCTCGCGTCAAGCACTGTACAACTATCAGCGAAACTCTCTGGTTTTCCGTAAAAGACTTTGAGCAATTCGCTTTTACACCCAGCAAAAATGACGTGTAGTAATGTTCCACGTGAAACAATGACACCATAAAAAAGCCGCTGATCATCAGCGGCTTTTCATTGAGTACGTTTGCTACGGTCTTACTTAACGATCTTCAGCAGCTCAATCTTAAAAATCAGCACACTGTTTGGCGGGATCGGCCCAGCACCATTTTCGCCATAAGCCAGATTCGAAGGAATGTAGAACTTATACACACTGCCTACCTTCATGAGCTGAACGCCTTCGGTCCAGCCACCAATCACCTGATTCAGCGGGAAGGTCACCGGCTCATTACGCGCATAAGAGCTATCAAAAACCGTTCCGTCAATCAGCGTTCCTTCATAGTTGACGGAGACCTGATCGGTGGCAACAGGCTGCGCGCCGGTTCCCTCTTTGAGCACTTCATATTGCAAGCCGCTCGCCGTGGTTTTGATACCGGGTTTTTTGGCATTTTCAGCGAGGAAAGCCGTGCCCTTGGCAGTATTTTCAGAGGCCAAAGCCTGTGTTTTCTTCATTTCTTCGGCATCACGATTTTTCTTATACTCAAGAATCGTACTGCGCATTTGTTCTTCAGTCAGCTGGGGAGCCTTGTTACCATAGCCTTCCTGAAACCCACTGACAAACGCATTGGTATCCAGATCGGTCACGACCTCCCGATTGCTCTTACCCATCAGGTAGCCAAAACTATAGGCCACCTTGGTGGCCATGGAGCTCGTACCAGAGACCTTGCTGCTGCTGGATTTTGACTGGGGGGTAGCCGGTGCCGCATGTGCAAATATTACCGGGCTCAGGGCGGCGGCGGTCAGTGCCGTAGCAACCACAACAGGCAGTGCTTTTTTCATTTACCTATTCCATGCATTGATTAAATCATAATCTGTCTGACAAATAGCCAATTAGGGCTTTGGGCACTTTGTTACCATGACAGCGTACAGAGGCAGACTATACTCCAAAGCATCCGCCAATGCTGCAACGAATCCGTGTCAAAGTCTCACTATTTGATTACTGTTCTGGCATCAAAAATTGACGGATACCTACACTGCGCTGAGCTAGGCTATTCAACCAGCTTTGGTACAGTGATTTGTGAGTGCCACAGAATGAGTTCGACATCACACACAACAGCACCGGTCATGACCTACGCCAGTCAGTTCTGGCACTAGCAGTCTGAGTGCATGATTAAAAACGGAATTTTAAATTTGTGTTTCGCCATGTGAGTGGCAGGCCAGTGTTTTACAGGAATTTTCTGTATCCCGGGAAGGAAAACAAGCCTGTTTTTATCCTATGACGAAGCGATGAACCACTCGTTCATGAGCCTTTTTTTAAAGCTGTCCAAGTTACTTGTAAATTTCTTTTCCCGGGAGTCCACCATGTCTACTCAAGAACAAACTACTGCAACAACTGAAACCACCGCCCCTGTTGCTACAGATACACTGGCGCAAGTGTCCACTGCGGCTAACGAAGCCGTTCAAAAAGTGGTACAGCGCGTGCAGGAAGAAGCTTCTCCGCTGCTGGATAAAGCCAAAGGCCTGATTGATCGCGCTGAGATCACTTATCAGGACATTCGCAAAACCGTTACCACCAAAGTCGAAGAGCAAACCGACGAAGCCCGTAAAGCGGGTGAAAATGGCCTGAACGATGCTCTGTCCCTGCTGAAGCAAGCCCAACAGGAAGCCGAAACTGCCCTGCAGGCGCTGAAAGCGGATTTTGATGCATTCCGTAATGCGCTGGTCGAACTGCAAAACAGCAGCGAGCTGAAAACTTATGTCCAGCAACTTCTGAGCAAATTGAACAGCCTGCTGCCCGCTACCACTGCAGAAACCAAAGCTGAAGAAAGCGCTGAAGCCGCCACCCCAGCTGCTACTGCACCGAAAGCTGCCACACGCCGCAAGACTGCAAAGGCAGATAACCAGGAAGCCCCTGCTGCCTAAGCATAGGATCTCCCTATTCTAAATCAGGCGATTGTGCCTGTTTTAGAGCGAAAGCCCGGCCTATGTGTCGGGCTTTTTTATACGCAGCACGTGGTCACGGCGTGAGGGCCGCCGCAGACAAAAAAGGCAGGAAAAAAAGGCAGCTTGCGCTGCCTATAAGAGGGTTTGGTCGATGTAGCCCCATCGAAGGGTGCTCAATCCAAGAGAAAATTCCCCCAATTGACACTGACAGTCTACACTGTCATGTTTGTACTGTACTGTATAATTGTCAGGCAATCCATAGTAAAAATCACTTACACCTAAAATTTATCCTGAAATACCCAGAAAATGCGATGAATCGACTGCAGTTAATCGGGCAGTGACAATTTATTGGGCAAAATGGCTTTTAAAGCTGAGATTTGCTGAGACTGAGTCATTTCAGGCACGGGCATGAGGGTAATATGACCCAGCTTGCGCCCTTCCCGCTCGGTTTTGCCATAAAAATGCACGTGAGCGCCCGGTATCGCCAAAACCGCTGCCAAATCAGGATGCTGACCAATGACATTTACCATGACACAGGGCTGAACCAGCGCGGTACTCCCCAAAGGCAGGTCTGCGACCGCCCGAATATGATTTTCAAACTGTGAGCACACAGCTCCTTCAATGCTCCAGTGGCCCGAGTTGTGAACGCGGGGGGCCATTTCGTTTGCCAGCAAGCCATTCGCCGTGACAAAGAGTTCCAGTGTCATGACGCCGACGTACTGCAGCTCATTCATCAGGACTGACATGTGAGCCTGTGCTTGCTGCTCCAGCTGCTCACTTCGCGGTGCAGGGACAATTGAGTGAGACAAGATGCCCTGGTGATGGTGATTTTCCGCCAGAGGCCAGCAACGAATCTCACCGGACTGATTACGCACGGCGATAATCGACACTTCCCGTTCAAAGGCAATAAAGGCCTCGGCGATCAGCGGGACAGCAGGCTGCATCTGCTGCCACAATTCTGGGATGGCGGATGCCTCGCGGATGACCCACTGGCCTTTGCCGTCATAGCCTCCTGTTGCGGTTTTCACAACCAGCGGCAAGCCCAGTTCCTGCACTGCCATTTGAAGATCACGGTGAGTCTGAATGGCACGGTAAGCGGGTGTCGGAATGGACAGGCGGTCAAAGAGCCCTTTTTCAAGTAGGCGATTTTGCGCAGTAGCCAAGGCAATCCTTGGGGGATGCATCAGCTGTGTAGTGAGTGCCTGATCGACTTCGGTGAGCGGGGTGTTTTCAAATTCCAGTGTCAGCACCGTGACCGCCTGCTGAAATTCAGCGAGCTGGCCAGAGCCAAACACCGGCCCCAACACCGCGGCCGGTGAGGATTCGGCATTCTCCAAAAAGGCACACCGAATACCCAGTGGCAACGCGGCTTGTGCCAGCATACGGCCCAGTTGCCCACCGCCAAAAATACCCAGAGTGGGCAAGGAAACATGGGCCGTCAAGGAAGTAGTCACAGGAGCACGCCTTTCAATCTAATCAAAAACTACACATCAAAAACTAGGCTACGCCGGGGATGGGTGCTGCCCGAACCTTATCGGTTTGCGCTTGTCTGAAAACCGACACCGCATTCGCCACGACCGGATCGGTCAACCCGATAATCTGTGCTGCCAGTAATGCGGCATTGGTCGCACCGGCCTTGCCGATCGCCAGCGTACCCACGGCGATACCCGCAGGCATTTGCACAATTGACAACAGCGAGTCCACACCATTCAGGATGGACGACTGAACAGGAACTCCTAATACCGGCAAATCGGTTTTTGCCGCGCACATGCCCGGCAAGTGCGCGGCACCTCCTGCACCTGCGATGATGACCTGAATCCCCCGTGCACGAGCCATTTCAGCATAGTCAAACAAACGGTCCGGAGTACGGTGTGCCGACACAACTTCTGCTTCAAAGGCCACGCCAAGCGTAGTTAACATGGTTGCGGCGTGCTCGAGGGTGGCCCAGTCCGACTGGGAACCCATGATCAGACCGACCCGTGGCGGTAAAGCGGTCGTGCCCGCTTTCTCTTCCCCCGCGTGAGCTGTCACTGCGTGCATGTCGACTCCAGATGATCGGTAGTGCAAAGTGTTAGGGTCATTGTGCTGGTCTGAAACTAACCTGAAGTCAGGGTCTTACACCAGCGCGTATCAAAAAAGCTGCCTCACCAATGACCGGCGAAAGTGGCCACCAGTAACGACTGACAAAAATGACCAAGCAAAAATGACCAAATAGTATGCCGCAATCACCAAATTTCTGCCAGAACGCTGATCGATTATACGCCGCGAAACATTGCATCCAGACTCCGGCCAATACGCTATGCCGCTCCATGTATTTCCTTTCGGTCACAGGCTTGTTACCCTGCAGCTCATTTTTTGAGGTCATCTGGCGACGAGGATCCGGCCATGCATCTGCACATACTGGGCATCTGCGGTACTTTTATGGGCTCACTGGCACTACTGGCCAGAGAGCTTGGGCATACCGTGACCGGTTCGGATCAAAATGTCTACCCGCCCATGTCAACCCAGCTGGAGGCAGCGGGCATTGAATTGATGCAAGGCTACGCCGCCAGTCATTTACAGCCACATCCGGATCTGGTGATTGTGGGCAATGCCATGAAGCGAGGTATTGAAGCAGTCGAATACATGCTAAACCAAGGGCTGCCGTATGTTTCCGGGCCGCAGTTTCTGGCTCAGCATGTCTTGCAGGGCAAGCATGTCCTCGCGGTTGCCGGGACACATGGCAAAACCACCACCACCACCATGCTGTCCTGGATTCTGGATCAGGCAGGGCTCAACCCTGGCTTCCTGATCGGTGGGGTGCCTCTGGGTTTTAGCCAGAGTGCGCGCCTCGGCGGCCACTATTTTGTGGTAGAGGCAGATGAATACGATTCCGCCTTCTTTGATAAGCGCTCAAAATTTGTACACTATCAGCCCCGTACTGCCATTTTGAACAATCTGGAATTTGACCACGCCGATATTTTTGACTCGCTGGCAGACATTCAGCGGCAGTTTCATCATCTGGTACGCATTATTCCCAGTGAAGGCCGGATTATTCTCCCCTCTGGAACGCCTGCACTGGAAGCTGTACTCACGATGGGCTGCTGGACTCGTGTAGAGCGCACCGCACTGCAAAACGATCCGACAGCAGGCTGGCAGGCCGAATTACTGGCAGCAGATGGCAGTCATTTTGCCATCACACATGAGGGTATCTGGCAGGGCACGGTCGAATGGACCATGACGGGCAACCATAACGTAGCCAATGCGCTTGTGGCGATTGCTGCGGCTAATCATGTCGATGTGCCTGTCAGTGTAGCCTGCGCTGCGCTTTCCCATTTTGGTGGGGTGAAACGCCGTATGGAACTGCTGGGTGAAGTACGCGGGGTATCGGTGTACGATGATTTCGCCCATCACCCGACAGCGATTGAAACCACGCTGGATGGTGCCCGCAAAAAATTTGGTTCGCGCAAATTGTGGGCCATTATCGAACCCCGTTCAAACACCATGCGCATGGGAAGCCACCGTGCACAACTGGCAGAGTCAGCACGTCTGGCTGATGAAGTGATCTGGTATCAGCCTGCAGGGATGGATTGGGACTTGCAGCCCGTGGTGGATGCTGCCAGCAACCCTGCTCAGGTCAGTCAAAGCCTTGAGGACATTGTCCAGCAGGTTCAGCAACGTGCCAGTTCCGGCGATGTGGTAGTGGTGATGTCCAATGGCTCCTTTGGTGGGTTGCATCACACGTTGCTGAAGGCATTGGCAGAGTCTGTCCGATAACGCAACGTTACGATAGACGCAAAACACTGCTGCATTCATCGTAAAAGATGCCTACTTATTTGCTAGCGTGATGGTTACTCTGCAACCATCTGACAGGATGTTTTTTTCCTGTCATCCACGATGCTGAACTCGGTTGTATAGGAGAACGATCATGCTGATGTCACTGTTGATGGCCATTGTGATTGGCTTTATTGCCGGGATTATTGCCCGTGCCATCCATCCGGGAGAAGACCCTGCCGGCTTTTGGGTAACTGCGGCACTGGGAATTGGTGGTTCGCTGCTGGCGACCTTTCTGGGTCAGGCCCTGGGCATGTATGCACCCGGAGAATCCGCCGGATTTATCATGTCAGTCATCGGCGCGATTGTAATTCTGGCGATTTATACATTTATTCGCCGGCAGCGCATCAAACACGGTATGTAACACGGCTTTCCACAACCCTCATCATTTCCTACTGTCTTATCCTATTTTCTTGGCGAGAAAAGCGTGGTGATGACTTACCGAAATGCCAACGGCCCTATCCAACAGCCCTACGTTGTAGGGCTTTATTTTTTCTGCCTTTATCCCTATTTCTCAAATTCTGCTGCAATCCAACACGTCTAGTGTCGCTGAAGTACCAGCGAAATATCACTCGACGCCAGATGAAAATTACTTAGATTTTGAGCCTGCAGTACCGGGTACATGAGCCCTTGAGGGTCGTTGCTGTGGTTAAGACCCAAGGCATGCCCCAGCTCATGCGCCAGCACAAGTCGCAGTTCATCCCGATTGCGAAATTCATAGATTGTGATCGATTTGCCATCATAAACCCCCTTATGAAAGCTACGGCCACTATAGCGCTGATTGTAACGATCGACTTTTTCATTAAATTGGCTGGCTGCCTGATTTAGTTCTGAAGCGTTGGCATTAAAGCTTTGTATGGATTGATTCAGATCGTCCTGTTCACGTTGCAAGCTCTGCTGCTGTTGCTCCAGCTGGACACGGGCAACCTCCATGCGTGCCTCATCCAGGCGATCGGCTCCCTGTCCACGAAGCTGACTGAGGGTATCCTGATACTGCTGCTGGCGTTGCTGAAATTCGGACAGGTGCTCTTCAAAGGTTTGTTGTTGTGACTGCAGGCGGGCTTTTTGAGTCTCATATTCCTGCTGCTGGGACTCATGGCTCGAGTGGTCCCGGCTCAGTTGTTCTTCTTCACTCACTTGCTGATTGGAGGTTTCCTGAATCTGGTCATACACCAGACTGATGGTCAGGGGTGCGGCTTCGTCTTCCACAAACATCTGCTTTGCCATGGGGCCTTCCCAAAGGGCAATCGCCTCGCGGGTCAAAAGGGAGAGCTCGGCACGGCTTAGGTGAAAACGGGCATCAATGGCACCCAGTCGATAATGGACTTTGCCATCGCCAAACAACCGACTCGACCAGCTTGGGGTGGTAGAAGTCTGACCCGAAGCACTGGGCACATGGTGCTGATTCAGTAGCCACATGCCGAGCAAAAGACCCATGGCAATGCCCAGAATTCCCTTAACCAAGTTCATGCTTTAGCTCTGTATCGGCCAATACAAAGAAGAATGACGGGCCTGCAATGCCACCAGCTCACGTACATCCTGTGCAATGCCAAGCTGCAACGCCGCAAGAGAGGGATAGGGCCGAACGCCATGCAGAAAATGTCGAAATCGCACGGTCAGCCGACACCCATACAGCATGGCCTGACTGACACCAGGCAAATGCACTTCCAGACGCCATTCGTCCGCCGTCTCCTTGTGGATGGCAGGGCGCTTACCCACATGGGCAGCCCCAAACAGACTGTTCGGGCTAAAACCTGAAATGCCTCCTTCGGCCACTGCCTGCCAGCGCTGCTTGGCATGACACAGCATCACGTCCACTGCATAGATTCCCTCAAGGCACGGCTGTGGGCGATTCAGTGCGATATTGGCGGTCGGAAAGTCCAGAGTTCGCCCTATCTGATCGCCATACACGACCCGCCCACTGATCTCATAGGGTCGGCCCAATAACTGACCCGCCAGCGGAAAATTTCCGGCGGCAAGTGCCTGTCGAATCCAGGTCGAGCTGATACGCTCAGGGCCTTCAATCAGGGTATCCAGCGTCTCCACCCGAAAGCCGGCTTCGCGTAAAAAATGCTGATCCCCCACCCGATCACAGCCAAATCGAAAATCATCCCCAATCACCAGTTGCCGGGCATTCAGCCGTGCTCGCAGCAACTGGACAAATTGCGCAGCACTTAGGTGCCGAAATGCCGAGTCAAAGCGAATGAGCACTATCGTTCGTATTCCCAACTGGTAAAGTTGCTCAACTTTTTCCCGCCAGGAAGTGATGCGCGGCGGGGCCTCAAGTCCACGAAAAAACTCTTGCGGCTGTGGTTCAAACAGCAGGACGACCGGCTGTAAACTCTCCTGCCGTGCATGCGCCATCACGCGTGCCACCATGGCCTGATGCCCACGGTGCACACCATCAAAATTGCCTATGGTAATGACGCTGGCCGGGAAATCCGCCACGGTGTCGAGGGCATGCAGACGAATCACGGTCATAACGGAGCATTCTCCTGGTGTATCCGGGGAAAATTTAGAAAATCGCCTCAGGGATGACGCAAGTCACGCACCCGAAAGCCACTGGCAAATAGCGCCACACTAAAGCCTACGCCTGCGACCGCGCACATCGCAATCACGGCCAGCGCCCTGACCAGCTGATGGGCGTGTTCCGGGTAGTAGGGCAAAATCAGCCAGAGGGTCAACACGAGACCAGTATTCGCGATCAGGTATTGTCCGCTGATGCGCTTCCAGTGCGATCCAAAGCGATACACATCCTGACGATGCAAATGCCAATATAGCAGCCCGGCATTCACACAGGAGGCCAATGTCGAGGAGAGTGCCAGACAGATATGAGGGTTCGCCCAGCCAGCCCATTTAAACAGGCCAATCAGCACCACATTCAACACCATGTTGACCGCTACAGCAATCAGGCCAATACGGACAGGGGTCCTGGTATCCTGTCGTGCATAAAAGGCAGGTGCAAAAATCTTGATCAGCATAAATGTCAGAATGGAGAGCGACATGCCCTGTAAGGCTAATGCCGTTTTGCTAACGTCCGTCGGCCCAAATTCACCCTTCATGAATAAGGCATGAATAATTGGTTCTGAGAGAAAGAACATGGCCACACTACAAGGCACCCCTACCAACAGGATGACGCGCGCAGCCCAGTCAATCATCTGACGGAATTTCTCATGATCCTGTTCGGCATGTTTGGCCGACAACGCAGGGAGAATCACTGTGGCAATGGCAATCCCGATCAGCCCTAATGGCAATTCGGTCATGCGCTCCGCACTGTAGAGCCAGGTCACCGAACCCGTTTGCATGAACGAGGCCCAGATGGTGTTGAGCAGCAAATTGATCTGTACAACAGAGACGCCAAACAAAGCCGGCGTCATCAGCTTCAGGATACGCCGCACACCTTCGTGCTGAAAATCCACTTTGGGCGGAATCAATAATTTACGATTCCAAAGCTCAGGGATTTGAATCGCCAGCTGCAATATCCCCGCCACAATCACTGCCCATCCCAGAGAGAGAATCTCGGGACTAAACCAGGGTCTGGCCCACAACGCCGCCGCAATCATGGTCAGATTCAACAGCACCGGGGCAATTGATGGCGTGGCAAATGACCCATAACTGTTCAGCACACTGCTGGCAAAGGCCGTGAGCGACATCAGCAACAAATAAGGGAAGGTGAGACGCAGCAGCTCAACCGCCAGTTCAAACTTATCCGGACTGCCCTGAAATCCTGGCGCAAATAGCGTGATGATCAGCGGTGCTGCGACGACAGCAAACACTGACATCAGGGATAAAATCATGGTCAGAGCGCCAGCCACCCGGCTGATCAGAATCTGGACGGCCTGATGATCTTTCTGGGTCTTGTATTCCGTCAATACGGGAACAAAGGCCTGTGAAAATGCCCCTTCGGCAAATAGTCGGCGGAAAAAATTGGGAATCTTAAAGGCGACCAGAAACGCATCCATCACGCCGCCCGCGCCAAACACATTCAGAAGCACCATATCCCGCACCAGACCAAGTATGCGGGACATCAACGTCATAAAACTGACGATCATGGTTGAACGCCAGAGGGATTGAGCCATGCTACTCATCCGGAATAGGGAAATTGGCCTGAATTATAGGCGTATTCCGAGGGATTACCGGAGAGAGATTGTCCAAATTGAATGAATTTTAGAAAAGATCAGGGTGTGTTCCACGTGGAACCACCACCACAACTTCAATTTTTTAGCCCTGAAGGTGACGACGAAAGCGCAGCCAGTCAAAACAGCTACCGGGGTCGGTTTTACGCCCTGGCGCAATGTCGGAGTGGCCTGTCAGCTGATGACTAGTGTCCGGATAGTGCGCCTGAATGGCGGACACCAAGTGTTGCAGGCTGGTGTATTGGGCATCGGTGAAGGGCACGGTATCCGTCCCTTCCAGTTCAATGCCAATCGAATAATCATTGCAGTCAGGAACCCCCAGATAACTGGAACGGCCAGCATGCCAAGCCCGCTGATCACAGGAAACACACTGGATGACCCTTCCGTCTCGTTCGATAAAGAAATGCGCCGAAACCTGCAAGCTTTCTATTTCCCTGAAATACGGGTGCTCTTGGGAATCCAACTGATTCTGAAAGAAACGCACGACCGCGCCGGACCCAAACTCTCCCGGCGGTAAGCTAATGTTGTGAAGAACAATCAGGCGAACCGGTATGTCATCGGGCCGTTGATTAAAATTGGGGCTGGGCATGGCAAGTGCAGATTGCCACCAGCCCTCACGAAAGGCCTCGCTATTGATGGGCTGACTATTAGTGGGCTGACTATTAGTGGCATGACTATGGAATGCCTCGCCATCAGCAGAAATCAGTGAAGGCACCTGAGCGGGGTTAGGCACTCAACTGTCTCAGGCCGCCCACAACCGATTGCAATGCGCGGTCAATGATCTGTGGTTGCTCTTCGACAATCCGGGCACGCCCCTGACTCAGCTCAACGGCCAGTTGCATCTGGGACATTTCTGCCACCTTGATACCACGACGATTGGCAAAAATCATTTTTTCACTGGAGCGGATTTTAGCCACCAGTTTATGACGGTCACGACGTTCACTGGCAATAAACTCAATCCAGGTGCCCACCACCATATTTTTCACAGCGACGACATTGCGGTCGGTTTGTGGCAGCGTTTCGCCCTGATATTCCTGTGCTTCTGAAGCAGGTAGCACCACGGCTTTCATATTCGGCTGGGTCGCTTTCAGTGCCTGATCGACAGAGACACCATCAAATCCTGACTGGGTGCTGGCCGTTTCCTGGTCGACGATTTCCACCATCGCGGTTTCATACCCTTCGATGATTTCCTGATGGACGCGGGTGATTTCGCGTAACAGGGTTTCCGTCTGCAGGGTATCGAAATGCACCGAAGCCAGCCCTTTACGCAAGCTGTTAATCAGTTTCGGCGCAACACTTTTCAGGCGCTCAATCCACTGGGCATCGCCTTCGACGGGCATCATCGACCAGATCAGGGCATCAACGACCTTAATGGCCTGTTTCCACGATTCAGACTCGGTGCCTTCTTTCAGGCAGGCCAGATAGAGAACATGACGCCAGCCTTCCTGCAATAGACGGACGACAGCAAAGGGGAGCTTGCGGCCATTGAGCCGGCGATTCAGGCCCTGCTGCACAATGGTACGCGCCATTTCTGCACGCGCACGGGATTCTTCAGACTCACGCGTCCGCTGATCCATCGCCGTCACTTTGACCTGCTGATCGGCATAAAACCGCTCAAATTCCTCTAGCAGCCGGTCAAACAGACTCAGATCACCTTCAAATTCATTAAGAATCGTGAAAACGGTTTCTTCGAGTTTTTTATAGAGCTGGTCGCTACTTTTGGCATTTTCATCCCAGCCCACACCTGCTTTGGCCAGACTGTTGAGCAGCAAGCGGGCCGGATGATCTTCCGTTTTGAAGAACGTCGGATCCAGAATCGCCACTTTCAGCATGGGAATCTGCAAACGACCCAGCAGCGCCTTCATGGCCGTCGGCAAATCCTGGTCATCGAGAATAAAATCAAACAGCATCGACACCAGGTTAATCACATCGGTGTCTTTTTTGCTGATCATTTCGACGTGATCGTCGTCATTTTTCAGCTGATTACGGATGCTGTCACGAACCTCTCCGACACTGGGTGCCGTTGGGTCAATATCGACGTGGGTACGCGGCTGTATGTCCTGAAGCCGGGTCAGGATTTCCATCAAGGCATTGGTTTGAACGGTTTGTTCAACCGCCAGCGGGCTGACATTTTGAGGTGCCAATGGAACATTGGCCACACTGGCGCTGATCTGGGCAAAGCGTTCGGCTTGCTGAATCAGTACACTGGGGTCAATCACCATGCCGCCGCCGGGAGCGGTATGCAGAATCGGCACACCCTTTTCATCGACACTGGGACCGGATCCCAGCGTACTGCCGCCCCCTGCCCCTGCTCCACCACCGCCAGCAGTTTTGGAGTTCAGATCGCGAATGTCTTTCAGCACATCGACCAGATCGGGTTTTTCTTCAGGACGTGCACTGCCCGTATCGGCATTGCGAATGGTTTTGCTCAGCTCGGGGATACCTGCCTGAGTCATTGCCTGATCGACGGTCTCCGCGAGTCCTTCGACCTTAAAATCCTGAATAAACCAACGTAAAAATTCAATTTTTTGCGCACTGTCCAGATTCAGTGGAGCCAGAACATCCAGAAACACCTGTAAGAGTGTCCGTGGGTGAAAGGGCATCTGGCCCGGATCAGTCAGGGTGGGAATTAATACCTGTAACCGGGAATAGGCATCCCCAATCACTGGCTCCATCGTTGTCGCCAAACGACTGCCAGACGTATCCAGCGCAACGGTCACGTCCATTTCATCCGTGCCCACCAGCGACATTTCACCCAGGCCAAGCCCTCCGCCCGCGCTACCAGCAGCCTGTGCCTTGGTCACAAAGCGACGTAACTGCTCATCAATCAGGCCCGTAACTGAGCCCTCCATGCGGGCACGACCAGCACGAATTTCGACCAGCATGTCCATCATCTTCCGTTGCTCAGCATCGGGCAGACTGGAGGCTGCCGTCACCAAATGAGACGGCAGGGTGTCAAAATAGGGAGGTAACTGCTGGCGTAACAGATCAATCAATGCACCACGCACCGCATCATTCAGGCGAATGATCAGTGACGAAACATTGGTAGCGGGCTTAGCGGTATTACTGGTCATGGCGTCATGCACAAATTTATCAGTCCTGTACAGATACTATATACGGGATGGATGCAACGTACACCCGACAAAATGTATAACATTTCTCATTTGGCAAATAAACTCTGGTCACCAGAATATCTGGTCGATACCAATGACGGGTTTCAAATTGAGCTCTGATACACTACTGTTTTCGTCGGCCTGGCTTATATGGGAACCTCATGAGCAGCCTCATGACATTCCTTTAGGAAACAGCTCTTAACAAATGGCCCTTAATGAACAGCCAGTAAAAATGCCCGTAGGCAACAGGGGAATGTGACATGATCGCTGCGGATCAACTTGAAGACGCTATTCAGCATAATGTGATTGCGGCCCTGGCTGAGGATCTGGGCACGGGCGACATCACGGCACAGCTTATCCCAGAATCGGAAATGGCTCATGCCCGAATCATCACTCGCGAAACCATGATCATGGCAGGACGGCCATGGGTGGATGCCCTCTTCCGCCGACTGGACGCTTCTGTGCAGATTCACTGGAAAGTGACGGAAGGTCAGCTCGTACAGGCCAACGAAACGCTGTTTGAACTCTACGGCTCCGCTCGCAGCCTGTTGAGTGGAGAGCGTGCCGCGCTGAATTTTGTCCAGACCCTCTCGGCAGTGGCCACGCAAGTTCATTGGCTGGTCGGCCAGCTGGCGGGCACCCAGACCCAATTGCTCGATACCCGTAAAACCATTCCCGGATTACGTGTTGCTCAAAAATATGCCGTAGCGATTGGCGGAGGGAAAAATCACCGTTTGGGCTTATTCGATGCTTTCCTAATCAAGGAAAATCACATCATGGCCTGTGGGGGTATTGCTGGAGCGATCGAAACCGCCCGCCAGCTCGCTCCGGGAAAGCCCGTTGAAGTGGAAGTTGAAACCTTTGACGAACTGGATCAGGCACTAGCAGCCGGCGCCGACATTGTGATGCTGGATAATTTCAGCCTACCGGACATGGCGGCAGCGGTGCAAAAGGTTGCTGGCCGCTGCAAGCTGGAGGCATCCGGGAATGTCTCAGCCGAAACCCTGCGACCGATTGCCGAAACCGGCGTGGACTTTGTATCGATGGGCGCACTAACCAAAGACGTGAAGGCCATTGATCTGTCCATGCGCCTGATAACGCCCTGATACGGACGTGTAAATCTACCAGCCCAGCGCCGTTTGTTGCGCCTGAATCAGGGTAGCAATCCCGCTTTCAGCGAGTGCCAACATGGCATCGCACTGGGTGCGGCTGAAGGGTTTGGATTCTGCAGTGCCCTGAATTTCAATGAATTCTCCGCCCTGTGTCATGACCACATTCAGGTCAGTTTCACAGTTGGAATCTTCTTCATAACACAGGTCCAGCAAGGGCTCACCCTGAAACATACCGACAGAAACGGCAGCGACCAGCCCTTTCAGGGGATCCTGAGGTAATTTGCGCTGTTTGATCAGAACACCCAGCGCATCCACCAGAGCGACCGCGCCTCCTGTGATCGCAGCGGTACGTGTACCGCCGTCCGCCTGAAGGACATCGCAATCGATGGTAATGGTGTTTTCACCCAGTTTTTTCAGATCAACCATGGCCCGCAGACTCCGCCCGATGAGCCGCTGAATCTCCTGGGTACGGCCAGTTTGTTTGCCTTTGGCCGCTTCACGATCCGATCGGGTGTGGGTAGCACGCGGCAGCATGCCGTATTCGGCGGTAATCCACCCCTGGCCAGTTCCTTTCAGAAATCGTGGGACGCTAGAATCAATACTGGCCGTACACAACACCTCCGTATCGCCAAAGCAGACCAGAACCGACCCTTCTGCATGGCGGGTAAACTGGCGGGTAAAGGTGAGAGGGCGCAGCTGATTCGCCGCACGTTGATCGATACGCATGGGGGTTTTTCTCAAAATAAACACAAGGAACAGCTATAATCCATCCTCAGTGACGGATCACGAACAGGGCTATTTTTTGCGAAGCCCCTCCAGTATACCGCGAATGATGCATGCCACTGTGGTAAAGCAGTAGTGGAATACATAAAGAAGGCCAAAGCTCAGTAGGAAAGTTCTGTAGAGTGGAGTTTTGATCCCGCCATTCATGGGGAGACTGGGCGAGTGACCAGACCCGTGCACAGGTTATTTTATGAAGATATTCACACTGGATAAAAACCGTTACGTGAATTCTTCATGATCCAGGGGGTAAAGTGCATCTTCTTGACCCAATTTGTGCCTTTTGTCAGTTTAAGGTACTGGATAGTCTGAGAGACCGCCAACAACTCCATAAACTATACTAATATGGCTGTTTAGAAATATCTTGATAACATGGATGTCTGATACTAGAGCTCCTAAGCGAGTAGCCGGACATTTTGGAAACGTGTTTTGAGCAGGATCGCTAACCTGCATTGCCTGCGACTCCCACCCTGTGGGGCAGGCTGAATTGATCGAGGTCCACATGCTGGCAGCAAGAAAACCACCAGTGCACGCGCAGTACCGTTCTGCTGCTCCATCCGGCTTTGCTTCAAAGGCAAGCTCACGCTGGCTGCCGGTGCTGCTGCTTTCCCCTCTCGCTCTGGCATGCCAAGTCGCCTCAGCATCCGGCAATTTTCTGGCTGCCGGTACCCATCTCACCAATATTGCCATGGGAACCATTCTCGATGCCGCCGGAAATCCCCTGTCAACGATAGACAGTAACCCGGTAGACCTGATCGTGTCGGATGTCAGAGCCCTGACCCTGGTCAGTAATCAGACCCAGCTTGGATTGATCGGGGGACAGGTCAGTTTTGCGCATACCCTGACCAATACCGGTAACGTGCGGGATAGCTATCAGTTAAGCCTAGCCCAGTCTGCTTCGGATCAGTTCGATCTTAATACGGTCGCTGTTTATGCAGACCGCGATCAAAATGGCATTCCTGACGACACCATTAATTTACTGGTCACGGGTAACACCATCACCCTTGACCCTTCCCAGGCTTTCCCTGTGGTGGTGACAGGGTCGATTCCCCAGAACCGCTCCAATACCAACCAGTCTCTGATCACACTGACCGCCACAAGTCAGTTACAAAGTGGCCTGAGCGCTACCGTGACGGATACCACCACGGTCACTACAGGTGCCATTCTGCAAGTAGGCAAGGCCGAAAACATCACTAGTGGCCCCACGGGGACAGTCGTCACCTATACCCTGAGCTATCAGAACACCGGTAACGCTGCAGGCGATGTGCAGTTTAGCGATGTACTGGACCCCAATCTGGTGAGCTATGTGGCTGGCTCGGGTAAAAGCAGTAACTCGGCGATTGCGTTGACCGATACGGCTGGCGAAAATGCTGCCAACAGCCAGCTGGATTATACATACAGCGGGAATACCGTAACTGTTCGTGTTAATGGAATCCCTGCAGGAAGTGCGGGCACGGTGAGTTTTCAGGTCACCATGAATGGCTACACGGGCACCAGTACCGCGTATAGCGTCAACCAGATTCCGAATACGGCAAACTTTACCCAGTTTTCGCCTGGTACCTCAACATCAGTGAACAGCGGTAACACCAATACCGTGCTGTTTACCCTGCAATCAGCCTATGGCGTGATTTTAAACAATAAGTCGAATTCCACCAGCAATACCAATCCGCAGAATGCCGCTCCGGACAACCTGATCCAGCTTCCCGGGGTTGCAGGACAGCGTATCGTTTTTACCAATTATCTGTGGAATACCAGCAACCTGAGTGACAACTTCAATCTGCAGTGGGTGAGCAGTAATTTGCCTAGCTGTGCCAGCGCCCAGCTTGCGGATGCTCAGGGTATCCCTCTGAGGGACACCTCAGGTGATGGCATCGTAGACACGGGTCTGATTCCTGCTTCCGGCAGCTCGGCACCATTCGTGGTCAAACTGATTGTCACCACCGCAGCAGATTGCACCCTGAGCAGCGCCGTCGATATCGACATCACCGCGCGTTCAGTCACCGACCCCGGCCGCAGCGACCCCATTCGCAACCGTTTGACCGCGCTCACCGTACTGAGTGGCGACCTGACTAACCGCAGTCCCGTTACGGGCACAGGGATCGGTGCGTATGACAACGCCGGAAATCCCTGGAAAACACTCAGTGCCCAGCCGGGAACGCAGGTGGTGTTTCCGCTTGCCATTACTAATACGACACCCACCACTGCCAACAATTTTCTGCTATTTGCCGACAAAGACGGTACCCTGAGCGGAGGCAATGATTTGCCCAATGGCTGGACGGTACGATTCTTTACCGGAGATGCCACCTGTACCACTCTCGGACCCGAAATTACCCAGAGTGGACTGGTTGCTGCAGGCGCTACCTTTAATTACTGTGCTGTCGTCAACCTGCCGGGTTCAGCCGCTCCGTCCACCATTCCCCTGTGGTTTGCCATGCGGTCGCTCATTAATGACCAGACAGATATGGTGAAAGATGCCATTACTATTGGTACCCTGCGTCAGCTCAAACTGGAGTCCGATCAGACAGGTCAGGTGGAGCCGGGTGGAACCGTTGTTTATACCCATTTACTGACCAATCTGGGCAATGTGACCGAAGGTACGACCGCTGGAAGCATTCTGTTGAATGTCGATACTTCAGGCCAGCAGGGCATGGTCACGACGGTTTATTACGATGCCAATAACAACGGAGTGCTCGATAGCACAGATCCGATAGTCACACCGGGAAGCGATCTTGCCAGTCTGGGTAATACCCCTGCATCTGGTGGCTCCCCAGGCCTGGACTATGGTGAAGCTCTCCGGCTGTTCATCAAAGTTCAGGCTCCTACGACTCTGTCCTCGGGTATCACGGGTCTGGTGCAACTGATCGTCAATCCCGCGACTGCCGTTAATGGCGTTAGCCTGTCACCGCTGATCAACCGCGATACCACTGTGGTAGCGGTTGGCCAGTTGCGACTGGTCAAAACCCAATCCATTGATCAGGCCTGTGATGGCACTGCAGATAATGCTTTATCCACCAGTCCGGTACAGGTAAAGCCGGGCCAGTGTGTCATTTATCGACTCACAGCCACGAATGAAGGGGCGACTCCGGTAACCCAGGTAGCGATTAGTGACGCAACGCCTTCCTACACCACGCTGGCAGTACCGGCCAGTGGCCCGACATTACCGACAGTCTCACAGGGCACGCTCGCGGCTGGAAGTATTTCAACCAATGGGGCACAGGGCAGTATTCAGGGCCAGATTGGCACACTCAATTCCGGCCAGAGTGCCTACCTGCAATTTGCCATAAGGGTGCAGCCATGAATGGGATTGAACTGGCCGTATATTCCGGTTCTAAGCTCGTGAGAGTCGCAGCGACTCTCGTCCATTTAGTCAAGGAGTGACGGCATGCGAGCCAAGCACTTTCGTGGGCAATCCCTTGCCTTAGCCATTGCCGCCACCTTCCTGACTCCATGGTTCATGAGTCAGGCACAGGCAGCCGGTAGCCTTGCCAGTGCAACTTCCCCTCTGGCAGGCGCTCTCATCAGTAACGTTGCTGTGGGTGAATATACCGAGGCTGGCAGTACGGTTGTCCAGACTAGCCAGTCCAATCTGGTACAAACCACGATTCTGCCCGTCTATGCCTTCCGGCTGGATAGCAATCAGACCACACAAGCCGCCGCTGGAAGCACAGTCACCTTTTATCATGACTTGCGTAATACCGGGAATGCGACGGATAGCTATGCGCTAACCCTGGCGAATGCCACTGGCGATGGCTTTGATTATCAGAACCTGCAAGTTTATTACGATCGGGATCATAATGGCGTTGCCGATGGTCTGGCGCTAACTGCTGCCCAACTGGCCAGCATCAGCGCACAGGCAGGGGAAACTGTTGGACTACTGATCACTGCCGTCGTACCGGTGGGTACCACTTCAGGCCTAAGCGGCAATCTGGCGGTTTCCGCAACATCGTCCAGTGACAACACACTCCTGACACTAAGCAATACTGATACCACCATAGTTAAAAGCAACGCCATTATGGCCTTGCGAAAATCCTTTTCGGTTGCACAGACGGCCAGCGGCTCAACGGTAACGATACGGCTCAGTTATGCCAATACCGGCAGTGTTGCCAGTGGCGCTACCGTCATCACCGACAAGCTGGACAATCTGAGTACTGGCCTGGGCTATGTGACTGGAACGGGCTATTGGTCCTACAGCGCTTCTGGAATGACCGACGCGGCAGGAGGAGATCCAGCCGGAATTGATTACTCCTATGATTCTGTTACCAAAACAGTTAGCGCTACACTCAGTTCCATTCCTGCCAACAGTCAGGGGTATATTGAGTTTCAGGTTACTGTGACAGGGCCTGCTGGTGTTCAGCAAAATAAGGCATCCCTGCAATACGATGACGATAATAACACTGGCACCCCAGTGCTTACCGGCTCCAGCAATATCGCGGCAATCCAGATCCCGGATATCTATGGCGTTTCGCTGAATGCCAGTGCCATCAGCTCGAGTGGCACCGACTCGCAAACCCTCCCGAGCGTTCCACAAGGTGGTGTGGTGACGTTTAATCAGTATGTCTGGAATACCGGTAATCGTTCCGATACCTTTAACCTCAGCCTGCAAAGCTCCAATTTACCCGCAGGAAGTGTGGTGGATTTCCTACAGGCGGATGGTATTACCCCTC
>CAUJHL010000138.1 GCA_963204705.1 Pseudomonadota bacterium
GATGCGTTCCGCCAAAAATGCACTGTCCCAGGGTTCCACAGTGGCCAGCCCAAGGGTCGTCGCTTCCTGTTTCAGGCGTTCCAGATCCTTCAGGGCAAAAGGGCGCGCCCGATTGGCCAGTGACTCTAAAAATTCCGTGACGGCGCTGACGTCCGGGGCCATTTTGGTGGCCAGTGACAAGGCTGCATAGGAATCAAAGCCCAGCAATTGGGCCATTTCGAGCCGCAGAGCGAGTATTTCCTCCATAAGCGGGCCATTGTCCTGTTCCGCAGGCCCAGTTTCAGATGCCCGCGTTACATAGGCCCGATAGACCTTTTCACGCAGCGGGCGATGATCTGCATAGGTCATGATTGCCAGATAGGCAGGCCCATCCAGAGTTACCACAGGCTGCTGAAAACCGCGGGCTTCACCCAGCTGGCGCAACATGCCGAGGCTGCTTTCGGGAAGGCCAGCGCATTCTTCAGCACTCAGCGGATGGACAAAGGCCTGTGTGGCGTCCAGCAAATGATCGGAAAATTGCGAGGACAACTGTGACAAGCGTTCGCTGATGGCGGCGTAACGCGTTTTTGCATCGCCTTCCAGCGCGATCCCCGACAATTCAAAATCCCGCAAGGCCAGACTAATGGCTTCCTGACGGGCGGGACTGAGCTGGGCAAATGCCGCCGACTGCGCCACACGCTGATAGCAGCGGTACAGGGGTTGATGTTGGCCTTGTTCGGTGTAAAACCGGCTGAGTTCAGGCAGCAGGCCATTATAGGTATCGCGCAGTTCTGGGGTATTTCGGACGGCATTCAGATGGGAGAGCAGGCCCCACGCTTGCTGGAGCTGATTTTCTGCCTGTTCCAGCGTCTCCAGATAGCCGAGCTCCCCACCCGCAACCACCGATTCCGCCTCAGCTACTAAAGCAGATGCTGCTGCTAATTGATGTTTAACCGAGTGAGCCAAAGAGTCAGGAGTGAGCTCTGGGAAATTGGGCAAAGGCAATGCAGCGGGCGAAAGAAATTGACCCATGACAGGCTCCTGAATGCCAACAGATAAACGATCTGCTGACAATGGGGACTGTCTGTCGGGAGTGCAAGGCACCGTTGCGTAAGTGTTTAGGTTCTTTGTTCTGCCAGTTCGTCGTTCTGATCCAGCCATTGCAGAATGACCGGCCAGACTTCTTTGGCCGCATGACGTCCGACCAGTAGATCGTGGTGACCATAATCTTCGCGGTGCCCGTGCACTTTCCCAAAACTCTGATGTGCAGTGCCAAAACGGGCGGCGGTGCAGGGCGCACACTGGGTGTCAGCCTCCCCGGAAATCGCCAGAATGGGGAAAGGATAGCCATTCTCAGCGAGTAGCGACTCGTACTTTTTGCCCTGACGGTTGCGCATGCCCTTACCGGTAATCGCGTGGGACAGATCGCGTAGCACCCGCGGACTGACGGGATGCAGCACGTTGTGCATCAGTTTGCTGAACACGGTGCGATCAATATTGGCTGGGTTAACAAAACTGGGATCGACCAGACCCTGATGCAGTTTTGCCAGTTTTCCGGTCAATAACCCCGACCAGTGCAGCGGAATCGCCCGGAACAAATGCGTCAGTGGCGCGAGGGGCACAATCGTATGAAACAGGGTCGGTTGCCCGGCATAGTTTAAACTGGAACCAATGGCAATCCCACTCTGGACGCCAGAACGTTGCTGGGCGGCGTGTTTGTACAGCAAGATCCCGCCCATGCTATGGCCAATGTAATGCAGACGGGGTTTGCCGGTATGTTTCAGCACAAACTGAATCACAGTGGGAATGTCCAGATCACTGTAATCGTGCATGCCCCAGCCCCAGTGGTGATCCGCTTCGGTGGAGGGCTTCTGGCTCAGGCCATGTCCGCGTAATTCCAGCACATAAACGTCATAGCCCTGTTCCACCAGCCAGCGGGGCAGCGAAAGGTCTGGCTGAATGTCATAGGCCAGCCGATTAGAACCGAGCCCGTGGCACAGCAAGACGGGCAGTTCGTGACGGGCTGGATGGCCTGCCTGTCGATAATGATTAATCGCCAGTTCCCATCCGTCGGGCGTGCGCACAAAAGAGGTATCTACGGCAGATTCCTGAATGTCCCATTCCAGCATGCGTTTTAATTCTACGGGGCGGGCGTGCCGAAGGCGTTCGTGCGTCAAAATGGACATCCTGAATCCTGCCTGTCTATGGTCTTTTAGGCTAATTGCTGCCAAATCTGGCATTTGGTCACAAGAATAGCAGGTTTTTGTCCAACATGAAGTAGTATCCGACCATCGAAACCCTCCCCAAAAGAAGTGACGACGTTTGTGAATCCAGGGGTGGCATTTCTGTTTAATCCTTTTCTATAGCAGGCTTTTCTGATTAAATAACGGGTCAATTTTTTGCCCGTCAAGGTGTCGCCGGTGTCGCGTGGTTATGGTCGTTGATACGCAGTGCAGACATCGCTAACGGCATCTTTCTCGCGGTGATATGGCCTTTGGTAGAGGCCATCACTCCCCAAGGAACGCACAAGGAAACCGGAACATGCCCGTTATTACCCTGCCCAATGGTGATCAGAAACAGTTTGATCAGGCCGTAACCGTCATGGAAGTCGCCCAGAGTATTGGTGCCGGGCTGGCCAAAAACACCCTCGCCGGCAAGGTCAATGGTGTCCTGCGCGATGCCTCCGATCTGATCACTGACGATGCGACGGTGCAGATCATCACGCCAAAGGATGACGAAGGGCTGGAAATCATTCGGCATTCCTGTGCCCACCTGGTGGGTCATGCCGTCAAACAGCTGTATCCCGAAGCCAAAATGGTCATCGGGCCGGTGATCGACGAAGGCTTTTATTACGATATCCAGAGTCCGCGTCCGTTTACCCAGGACGATGTGGCGGCGATTGAAGCCCGCATGAAAGCCCTGATGGATCAGGATTACGACGTGATTAAAAAAATGACGCCGCGTGCCGAGGTCATTGAGACATTCAAGGCGCGTGGTGAGGACTACAAACTGCGTCTGGTCGATGACATGCCGGACGAGCAGGCGATGGGGCTGTATTACCATCAGGAATACGTGGATATGTGCCGTGGGCCGCACGTACCCAATACCCGCTTTCTCAAGGCGTTTAAACTGACCAAATTGTCTGGTGCCTACTGGCGCGGCGATGCCAAAAATGAGCAGTTGCAGCGGGTGTATGGCACTGCCTGGGCGGACAAAAAGCAGCTCGCCGCTTATGTACAGCGTATCGAAGAAGCGGAAAAGCGCGACCATCGCAAGATCGGCAAGGCGCTGGATCTGTTTCACATGCAGGAAGAAGCGCCCGGCATGGTGTTCTGGCATCCGAACGGCTGGACTATTTATCAAGTGCTGGAAAACTACATGCGGGGCGTGCAGCGCACCCATGGTTATCAGGAAATTCGCACACCGCAGATCGTGGATCTGAGCCTGTGGGAGCGTTCCGGTCATGCGGCGAATTACGCCGAAAACATGTTCACCACTCACAGCGAAAACCGTCATTACGCCGTCAAACCGATGAATTGTCCCTGTCACGTGCAAGTGTTCAATCAGGGCCTGAAATCCTATCGCGATCTGCCCTTGCGTCTAGCAGAATTTGGTTCCTGCCACCGCAATGAGCCCTCGGGGTCGCTGCACGGGATCATGCGCGTACGGGGCTTTACCCAGGACGACGCGCACATTTTTTGTACCTGGGATCAGATTGCGCAGGAAGTCTCTGACTTTATCCAGCTGACACTGGAGGTGTATCGGGACTTTGGGTTTGAAGACATTCAGATGAAGCTCTCCACGCGTCCGGCGAAACGGGTGGGCACTGAGGAAATGTGGGATCTGGCTGAAAAAGCTCTCGCCGACGCGCTGGATGCTGCCGGTTTGCCCTGGGAGTTGCAGCCGGGTGAGGGGGCTTTCTATGGCCCGAAAATCGAATTCAGCCTGAAAGACTGTCTGGGCCGTGTCTGGCAATGCGGAACGATTCAGGTCGATCCCAACATGCCAGAACGGCTGGATGCCAGCTATGTTGGTGAGGATAATCAGCGCGCTCGCCCCGTGATGCTGCATCGGGCCATTTTGGGCAGTTTTGAGCGGTTTATTGGCATTCTGATCGAGCATTATGCTGGACTGTTGCCGCCATGGCTGTCACCGGTACAGGCTTGTGTGATGAACATCACCGACAATCAGGCCGCGGCCTGTGAGGAAATCGTTAAAAAACTCAACGATCAGGGCTTGCGTGCCGTTGGTGACTTGAGAAACGAGAAGATCGGTTTTAAGATTCGCGAACGCACGCTGGAGCGGATTCCGTATCTGCTGGTACTGGGCGATCGTGAAGTAGAAAACGGCACCGTGGCCGTTCGTACACGGGGTGGTAAAGATTTGGGAACCATGCCGCTCGATGATTTCATCGGGCTGGTTCAGTCAGCCGTTGCCCAGCGGGGCCGGTATACAGTGGAGTAACAGCAATTAAACAGCCTGAACGTAGCCCTGAAAAAGGGAAAAGCAATCGTCCTGCCATCAATCAGGAAATCCGTGCCCGCGAAGTCCGTCTGGTAGACGCCGAAGGCGAGCAGCGCGGGATCGTGAGCCTGGCCGATGCGCTCAAGGTCGCCGAAGCGGCCCAGCTGGATCTGGTTGAGATCGTGGCGAATGCAGAACCCCCGGTCTGCAAAGTCATGGACTACAACAAGCATTTGTTTGATATCAAACAAAAGCAAAAAGAAGCCCGTAAAAAGCAGCATCAGGTGCAGATCAAGGAAATCAAGCTGCGTCCGGGAACGGAAGAAGCGGATTATCAGGTCAAACTGCGTGCCATTCAGCGTTTTCTGGAAGATGGCGACAAGGTGAAAATCACCCTGCGTTTCCGTGGCCGTGAAATGGCGCACCAGGAAATTGGTCTGAAGCAATTGCAGCGCATCGAAGTCGATGTGACGGAGATTGGTACCGTTGAGCAGGCGCCCAAGCTGGAAGGCCGTCAGGTCGGTATGCTGATTGGCCCGAAAAAGCGCAAATAAGCCGATCGGTTGATCGATTCCATTTTCCGATACAGCGTGTCGATTCAGCGTGTCCATTGAGTAGGACGGCGACAGGCAATGTCATGCCCTGCCAAGCTGCATAACCCTGCACATTTGCAGGGTTTTTTATGGAAAAAAATCAAGAATGGCTTTCAACGCCGGATTTCTAGAAACAGATTTCTAAAAACGTATTTCTAGAAACTGGTCACCCAAGCCCTCTTCACGCTGTTCCCGAGTGACGCTATACTTGAACAATGCCACATACCCGGTCTGCGTAAAGACCAGCGCCTGTCAGGGGAGAGCCTATGAGTACCGTTCATTCACCATCACCCAGTCCGGATGGCAAAAAACCCATCACGGTCAATGCGCTGCAGTCGTCTGCAGCTGTGCAGAATACAGCAGCGCCCACCAACGACTCGCCGGCCTATACTGACCCTGTCTGCCATATGACGGTGGAACCCCACTCTCCCTTACAAACGGAGTGGCAAGGTCAGCGCTACTATTTTTGCAGTGACCATTGCCTTAATACCTTTAGTGCCAATCCCCAGCGGTATGTGGTGGCTGGCGCTGGGTCTGGCTCGGTGTCTGTTTCTCGACCTGACTCACTGCTTAATGCTCCGCTTTCATCTCCGGCTGAACCTGCCAAATCCTCCTGTTGTGGCGGGCATTCCCAGTCAGCAGCGGCTGGGCAACCCGCGATGTTTAGACCTGTGGCTCCGACCTCTGTGCGTACCGCCCCGATGCCTGCAAGCTCAGCGACACACGAAGCATCTCACTTGTCCATTGGCTCCCAGAGTGAAGGGGAATATACCTGCCCGATGCATCCTGAGATCGTGCAGTCTGGGCCCGGCACCTGTCCCAAATGCGGGATGGCGCTGGAACCAGTCATGCCCAGTCTGGACGAAGGCGAGAACCCGGAACTGACCGATTTTCGTCGTCGCTTCTGGTTCAGTCTGCCACTGACGTTCATGGTCTTTGTGATGGCCATGGGCCAGCATCTCGTGCATGGTTTTGGTGAAGTGTCATTGTGGGGGCTTGGACAAAATTGGTTGGAGCTGCTGCTGGCGACACCTGTGGTGCTGTGGGCAGGCTGGCCATTTTATGTGCGCGCTGTGCAATCAATTTGGAATCGCAGTCCCAACATGTGGACGCTGATTGGGCTGGGTACTGGAGCGGCCTATCTCTACAGTGTGGTGGCAACGCTGGCACCCGAGTGGTTTCCCGCAAGTTTTCATCATGGGCATCGGGTCGCGGTGTATTTTGAATCGGCAGTGGTCATCATCTCGTTGACGCTGATGGGCCAACTCATGGAATTGAAAGCACGCGCCGAAACCTCGGGCGCGCTGCGTTCCCTGCTGAATCTTTCGCCCAAAACCACTCGTCGTGTTTACGCCGATGGCAGCGAAGAAGAAATCCCGCTGAGCCATGTCCATGTAGGCGATCTGCTGAGAGTCCGGCCGGGGGAGAGTATTCCGGTGGATGGAGTGGTGGTGGATGGTTCCAGCGCGGTGGATGAATCCATGCTGACAGGCGAGCCTTTGCCCGTCACTAAACGCCCTGGCGATCCCGTGATTGGCGCGACACTCAACACACAAGGCACACTGACCCTGCGGTCGGAAAAGGTCGGATCGCAAACCCTGCTGTCACAGATCGTCCAACTGGTCAGTCAGGCTCAGCGATCCCGCGCACCGATGCAGGGGGTGGCAGATCGATTTGCCGGAATTCTGGTCGGTGGGGTCGTGCTGGTAGCGTTGCTGGCCCTGATCGGCTGGGGCGTGCTGGCCCACAACTGGCTGTATGGGCTGATCAATGCGGTATCGGTGCTGATCATTGCCTGTCCGTGTGCG
>CAUJHL010000139.1 GCA_963204705.1 Pseudomonadota bacterium
TTCTGGCAGGACTTTATTGGCAATCGCGCCCAATTCTGCCTGATGCTGGCTACCCATGCGGGCACCAAAGTCATGCAGGGTATTTTTTGCCCAGTCGGCACCTTCCCGCGTCAGAGCTTCCTGCAAGGCCAGGTCGGTATCAAACAGATTGATATCTGGCAATTCACTGCCAATATTCAGCACCTGATGGGTTTCGGCTGGATTTCCTATTGCTGTTCCGCTAAAACCCAGCAATGCGGTGTCCATGGAATGATGCGGTGAAGGGAGCGTTGATGGCGTTGTGCCTATTCCAGTCTGGGCGATGACAGGCGGGGCAATCACAGACTGTTCAAGAGGACTGTTCATGGCTTTTCCTTAAGCAATTGCAATAGGGGGAAATCGTCAGGGGCGAGCACTATCAGCAAAATGCACGAATTAGCGCTTCAATAACGCTAGACAGGCAGCGCATGTGCCAGCAAGGCTTCCAGAGGGATAAATGCCAATACCGCCGCATGGCAGGCCGCCAGTTTTACAGGCGGGGCAACGTCAGCTTCCAGCGCTTCTTTCCAGCGGAGAGCGCACAGACACCAGAAATCACCGGGTTGCAATCCCGGGAATCCCAGCTCGGGCAAGGGGGTAGTCAGGTCATTGCCCATTTGCAGTGAAAAACTGAGAAATTCCGAGGTCATTTGAGCGCAAACGGTATGGCTGCCAAAATCCTCAGTGCCGGTATGGCAAAAGCCATCCCGATAAAATCCTGTAACCGGAGAGAAGCAGCAACTGGACAAAGGTTCGCCCAATACGTTTAGGCGATTCAGTCGGGGATCCAGATCCATTTTGCAGTGCACTCAATACAGTGGGTTTGCCAAATTTTTGAAGGGGAGACTCTCCGTCAAACCCATAGCTCACCTACGTGTCTTTAGGAGGTCTTCAGCTTGTCTACAGGCAGCTTACCATAGTCGCGCCAAACATTAGACAGGCTTGTTTAACCCAGTCGTTTAAAACCCTTATCCATCTGACTGACCTTCTCTTACCTTCACCGAGCTTCCTTACTATTATCGAGGGTTGTAGCCAGTGCAATGGCCATAACCTCTCTAACGATGACTGAAGCGACAGACTCAGGAAACCGCAAAACCCGTGACTTCTTCACGGTCATGGTACAACTGCCGGAAGGAGAGCTGCTTGAAGGATTTTCCCGCACCGGCCATGACGGTTTCCATCACTTCACGGCAATGCTCGACTTCTTCAAGGCGAGTTTTCATCGGGAGTTTCAGGTTGAAAATCGCCCGTTTGGCATCACCATCGGCTAGCCACTGCGCAATTAGTTGGGCGACGCGTTCGGGCTTTTCGATCATGTCACACACCAGCCAGTGAACCGGACGTTTAGGTCGCCAGATAAACCCATCCGCTTCGACATGTTCCACCAGATCACTGCGCATGACGACTTCACTCATTTGGCCATTATCAATCGCCGTGACTTGCAGGCCATGCTTGATCAATTGATACGTCCAGCCGCCTGGACAGGCACCGAGATCGACTGCCGTTAATCCTTCACGCAGCCATTCGGACTGCTCTTCCGGACTCATGAAATAGGCAAATGCCTCGGCCAGCTTTAGCGTCGAGCGGCTCGGCGCATCAGTCGGCATTTTCAGACGGGGAATACCCATCGGCCAGCGCAGGGTTTGACCGGCAGAGCTCATGCCCAGCCAGACCCGGGAACCACTTTCAAACACCAGATGCGCCCTTAGGGGTGCTTCCCGATTGAGAATCGACGCTTTTCCAGCGGCGGAAAGCAGAGGTTTTTGCAGTTTCTGGAACAAGTCCGTCATTGACCGCCCATCATTGCTATCGGGGTGATCCAGATAGAGTGCACTGACTTCAAGGCCATCCAGTGCTCCCAGAATCGGAGAAATCCGGTCATAGCCTCCCATGTCCAGAGGCATGGCTTGCAGCAAAGGGATCGCCTGACGGGCAAATATCAGCTCCTGGGTCTGTGGCCAGCGTTCACTCTCACCCAGCCAAATCACGAGTCCGCTCAGCTTTTCAAACTGGCAATAGCCATTGGCACCCTGTGCACCCAGCCAGTTTTGCAGTTCCTGGGCGCAATCCCGTTCAAAGCCGGTCCGGCACAGTGCCAGCATCCCGGCAGCAATCGGTAATGTTGGGCGGGAAGTACGGCGGGGAGAGGCGGCAGTCACGATGGTGATCCAGTCAGGTCAAAGCCGGTAGTGTACCGCAAATGGGAAGGGGTTGCCCTTGCACTTGCATCGTCTGATTACCTCAAAAAACCCCAGAATCCTGTTTAACTCTGCTTTAAAGCAGTCGAATTGTGTCCTTAAAAAAACAGGAACCCTGAAGGTTCCTGTTTAATCGTGCAAAGTGCTTAAACTGTGCGCTTTAGCCCCAGGCTTTTTCCAGTATGGCTTTCAGGTCAGCACGATCGGCTTCCTTGGGATTGAAGATGATCGAGCCATCATCAATCGCCTTGTCAGCAATGGCATCCAGTTGGGATTTTTCCACTTTGCCGGTTTCCTTGAGAGTGCGCGGCAGCTTGGTGCGTTCGAACAGTGTGTCACGCAAGTCGCGAATAAACTGAATCGCGCGCTGTGCCCGCTGATTGGCCGGGGTCGCTGCATACACATCCGGCCCCGCCAGATGCAACAGCAACTCGCCAATTTTCGCGCCATTGGTGTCGAGGTTGTATTCCAGCACGTAGGGCAGGTACAGGCTCATGCACAGGCCATGTGGGAGGTGGCAGACACCACCGGTAGCGTGGCCCAGCGAGTGCACCAGCCCAACCATCGCATTGGAAAAGGCAATACCAGCCATCGTAGAGGCTTGTGCCAGTTCCAGCCGGCCCTGTTCGTCCTTGGGAGTATCCAGAACTTTCAGCAGGTTATCAGTGATTTTACGAATGGCAGTGATCGCATAGGCATCACTGATCGGGTTGGAAGCCAGACAGGTGTAGGCTTCTACCGCATGCGTCAGCGCATCCATCGCGGTCATGGCGGTGATATGGGGCGGCAGGGTCAGCGTCATGCGCGGGTCGAGCACGGCGGCATTGGGCATCAGGTAATACGATGCAAATGGCAGTTTAACGTTGTTTTCGGTATCCGAAACGACAGCGGCCAACGTGACTTCAGAGCCTGTACCCGCAGTGGTCGGTACTACAAAAAAGGGCTTCAGGGGCCGGGTCAGGTTGTGCGCGCCTGAATATTTCAACAGGTCGTCACCGCCTTCAGATACCAGCACATTGACGCCCTTACTGGTATCAATCACGGAACCACCACCAACAGCAATAATGGCATCGCAGTTATTATCACGGTATTGCTGCGCCGCATCCCGAACGGTTTGCAGGCTACTGTCGGGTGGGACATTGTCATAAATCACAGCGATGCTGGCATCGGCTTCGGCAAAAGCCGCTTCGAGATGTTCGAGCAGGCCATTGCTGCGCACACCTTTATCGGTGATGATCATGGCACGTTTGGCAGCCAGTGTGCTCAGTTCAAAGGGAATGTGTTCCAGCGCGTTCTGGCCGGCAATTATTTTGACAGGGCAAAAAAATTCGTAATAGGACTTGGCCATGCTTAGCTCCGTTGTACAAAGGATTGGGCTACCTTGCCGTAAATACGGGCAGCCTTGTTGATTTTTTCAGACAGACCCAGTGAGGCAGGGTAGCGTTTGACCGCGAGGCCAGCGACCAGGCGCGGCAGGATCAGGGCTTCCATTTTGTCCAGAATCCTCACCAGTCGAATTGCAAATGCAAGATCACCATCGGCAACCATTCGGTCATTGGCAAAGGCGCGCGCCGTGCCTTCCTGAAAACTGAACACCAAAAAGGCATGTGCCATGTGTTTGAATTTGATGACCAGATTTGGTTTGCCCTGAAAATCGTTAAGGGATTTTAGGCTACCATCGGGCTGTACTTGCAGAGTAAAACCGGGGCCAGACGGAAACACCGTCATTTGTAGGATAAAGCCTTTGGGAAATCCGCTCAGTTCGCGCTGGATTTCCTCATCGACCTGACTGGCAGAAACCAGTCCACGGCTAATAATTTGCATCATCAATGCCACATAGGGGCGATGCAGTTTGGGCAAATGCGTCTGGGCCATGTGTTGGGCTGTAGTCGTGATCACCTGTGTTCTCGCTCATCCGTCGTGGAGTTTATTATGAACGGTTTTCTTCCGTCCCGATGCTGAGACAGCAACCGGCACTGATCCGCAATCAGGCTAAAATCAGGCTACCGAATCCGGGACGGGTTGGATAACCACACCAAGTGGCGTCAACAATAGCAGATTCACCGTGGGAAAAAATCGCCCTGTCCGGGATAGTTGCAGAAAAATTCCTGTATCAGGGTGTGTGCCACTGCTTCGTGACTAGGCTCAGGGGTGACGAAATCCCTCAATCGAGCCATGGGCAGGCCCGCATAACCACAGGGATTAATCTGGTCAAAATATGCCAGCGTGCAGTCCAGATTAAGCGCCAGACCGTGATAGCTACGGCCCCGGCGGATTTTAAATCCCAGTGAGGCAATTTTGGGCCAAAGTGATAGAGGCACTTCGCAGTCGAAAGTATGCGGTCTGACATAGACCCCGGGCGCATCGGGTCGGGCAGCAGCCTCAATGTCAAAGCGACGCAGGGTGTGAATCAGGGTAGTTTCAGTGTTGCTTACGAGCTGACGGACATTCCATCCCAGCCGATTGAGATCCAGCAGGCAATACAGAACCAATTGGCCGGGGCCATGCCAGGTAATCTGGCCGCCGCGATCGGTCGCCACCACCGGTATGTCTGGAAACTGATTCAATAAATGCTCTGGTTTACCCGCCTGACCTTGGGTAAATGTAGATTGATGCTCCACCAGCCACAGCTCATCCGGTGAATGGTCATGTCGGGCTTCGGTAAAGGATTTCATCGCCTGAAAAACCGGCCAGTAGGCTTGAATGCCCTTAAACTGACGGACTCTGAATTGGGCTGCAAGATTGTCAGGGTCAGGGGCAATATCGACGTTTGTTGCACGCGCCGCCTCACGTCCCAAATACTCGACCACGCGCTGGCAACTGGACTGTTCTGACAAAAAACTCTCCCAGCAAAAGTCCTCGCCCATTTCATGATTTTCAAGGCCATCATGACCAGAGCGTTCGGCATGTTGAGTCACATCGGGCAGCGGCTTAGCCGGGGCAGTACACACCTTAGAGCGCAGTTTTAATCAGCGGGCAGGCTGCCAGATCGGCGTAAATTGCCAATACCTGATCGCGATGATCAAAGGGCAAGGTTGCGCGAATGGCGTGGTATTTGCCGGTACGCGAGGGCTGTACTTCTAGTGTCGCCAGATCGAAATCGGGGAAATGCTGGACAATGATTGCACGGACGGCATGCAGCAACTCATCCCCGGCATCGCCAATCAGTTTGATCGGATAGTCCATGGGAAATTGCCACAGGGCTTCATTCAACATGGGGCTAGAGTTGCCGGTTGAGTTGGGCGATTGAGAATCCGTCATGAGAGTTCCTAAATTAATAATGCGTGCGATTGGGTGAATTTATGGAGCCCGTAGACTATTTTATCAATTAGGAAGGGTAAGGGTTTAGCAAAAAATAACCCGGACTAAGCCGGGTTATCCGCGCCAAGAGCGATCAGGTCAGACTTTCTTCAAACTCTGGTTTGACCGTCACCAGAAAATCCTGACGATTCAGACCCATCATCAGCGCATAGTTCGCGGCAATGTAAATGGAGGAATAGGTACCCGCAAACAGACCCACCAGCATGGTGACGGAGAACCAGTACAGGCCATCACCACCGAGGAACATCATCGACAGCACCACGAGCAATACGGTGGTTACGGTCATGATGGTACGGCGCAGGGTTTCAGTCAGGGAAATATCCACGACTTCGACCGGAGTCGCACCGCGAATCTTGCGGAAATTTTCGCGGATACGGTCAAAGACCACGATGGTATCGTTCAATGAGTAACCAATCAGCGCCAGCACCGCCGCCAGGGCTGTCAGGTCAAAAGGCCACCAAAAGATTGAAAACAGCCCGACGGTAAACAGCGTATCGTGGAGCAGGGACATCACGGCGCCTACGGCTAGTTTCAGCTCAAAGCGCACGGCCACGTAGATCAGCATCATCACCAGCGCCAGCGCGATCGCACCCAGCGAACGCAGATACAGCTCATTGCCCACCTGTGAGCCCACGGCATCGACCTTGTGCACGGTCGCGGTGTTATTGGGCAGCTGAACGGCTTTATTCAGTCGGGCAGCAAGATCGGCACCTTCCTGTACAGGCATCCGCACCAGCAGCTCGCGCTGAGTACCCAGATATTGAACGACCGGCTCCTTGAAACCTGCAGCATTCAGGGCAGACTGGACGGAAGCGGTAGTGACAGGGTTGGCGTAATGTAGCTCAGCAGAAACACCCCCCGTAAAATCGAGACCCAGATTGAGGCCGCGTGTAACGAGTGAAACCAGCCCAGCCAGCGTTACCAGAATCGTGATCATGGTAATAAACCGGCGGTATTTCATGAATCGGATGATCGGCTCATCGTAAGCCAGTGGCAATTGCTCAGAGGGCTGGCTGTTGGCAGGAGCCGGAGTCGTTGGAGCCGAAGTTTTTGCGGTGTTTTTGCTCACAGTCAGCTCCTTAAATGCTCAGTTTTTCGATACGGCGTTTGCCGTAAACCAGTTGCACCAGACCACGGGTGACGGTAATTGCGGTAAACATCGAGCAGATAATACCGATCGACAGCGTGACCGCGAATCCCTTGATGGGACCGGTACCAATGGCGTAGAGGATAAAGGCCACCAGCAATGTCGTAATGTTGGAGTCGAGAATAGTGCCATAAGCGCGGTCATAACCCGCCACAATGGACTGTTTCGGCGAGGCGCCGCGTCGTAGTTCTTCGCGAATCCGCTCAAAGATCAGGACGTTGGCATCCACCGCCATACCAATGGTCAGTACGATACCGGCAATCCCCGGCAGCGACAGTGCGGCACCGATGGCACCCATGATGGCCAGAATCATCGCAAGGTTCAGGAACAGCGCGACATTGGCAATTAGGCCAAACACCCGATAAAACACGATCATGAAAATCGCGACCAGCGCAAAGCCGATCTGCGTAGATAACATGCCCTTGTCAATATTCTCCTGACCCAGTGATGGTCCGACGGTGCGTTCTTCGACGAAATACATCGGAGCCGCCAGCGCCCCCGCACGCAATAGCAAGGACAGTTCAGCGGCTTCCTGGGGACTGCCAACGCCTGTAATCCGGAACTGGGAACCCAGCACAGCCTGCACGGTAGCGCGGTTAATCACCACTTTTTCAGCATAAGGAGTACGGGTTTCGATGGTTTTGCCGGTCACCGGATCGGTGCTGTAACCAATACGCTGTTTGTTTTCAATAAACAAAACGGCCATCTGTTTGCCAACGGCATTGCGGGTGCCATCGGCCATCAGCTTGCCGCCAGCGGTGTCCAGTGTAATGTTGACTTCAGCCTGACCATTTTCATCAAAACCACTGCTGGCATTCTGTACGCGCTCACCCGTAACGATGCGCTGACGTTTCAGCAATACCGGTGGCCCATCCAGTTTTTCAAAGGGAAAGGCTTCAGTGCCCACCGGAGGAGTTCCGCCGGTATAGGTTGCGGCATCATCGGCCACCAGACGGAATTCCAGATTGGCTGTCCGGCCTAACACCCGTTTGGCTTCTGCGGTGTCCTGAATGCCCGGCAGCTCAACCACGATCCGATTGCTGCCCTGACTTTGCACCAGTGCTTCTGCCACGCCCAATTCATTGATCCGGTTGCGCAAAGTCGTCAGGTTCTGACCTACCGCATATTGATTAATTTCCTGCCGTTTGGCATCGGTATAGCTGAGGATCAGGGAGTAGCCATCGGGCAAGGCAAGCTGCTGCTCGGCAAATTCTGGAAATTTACGACGCAAGGAGTCAATTGCTGCATCGCGATCGGCAATTTGATCAAACACCACTTCTAGCTGGGTTTTATCGGCTTTTACCGCACGGAACTTCAGTTTTTCATCGCGCAGAAAGCGGCGCACATCGGTAGCAGCCGTTTCCAGACGCTGTTCGATGGTTTTGCTCATGTCTACTTCGAGAAGAAAATGGACACCGCCCCGCAAATCCAGACCCAGTTTCATGGGCTTGGCATTGATGGCCCGTAACCACTGGGGTGTGGTTGGTACCAGGTTTTGCGCGACGACGTAGTTTTCGCCCAGGGCAGTCGAAATCGCCGCCTGTGCTTTGAGCTGTTCTTCACCCGTTTTTAGGCGCAGGATGGCCGTTTTGCCATCAAAACTATCGGAATGACTGCTTAATCCAGCTTGCTTGAGGGCAGACTGGGCCTGCGTCAACACGCTCTGGTCAATGGTTGAGCCAGCTTTTGCACCACTGATCTGCACGGCTGGCTCGTCAGGGTAAAGGTTGGGCAGGGCATACAGCGTACTGATCAGCATGACGAGCAGTATCAGCACATATTTCCAGGCGGGATAACGCATCTGAATTCTTCTATGGGCAGTTAAAATTAAACCAAGCGCAACACGCGTTGACCTCCTGATGCCCACACCCTAAAGCAGCTGCAGGCGAGAGGGCAAGTTAAAGACTGGCAAGGGTTCCAGCAGGCAATACCGAGATGACCGAGGCTTTTTGTACCTTCACTTCCGTACTGCGATTCAGGGCAATCACCGCATAGTCCCCTTCAAGGCGAATCACTTTGCCCAGTAATCCCCCCGCAAAGATCACTTCACTGTCTACCGCCAGACTGTCAATCATGCTGCGATGCTCTTTGGCACGCTTGGATTGCGGACGAATGATCAGAAAATAAAAAATCCCGAAAATCGCTGCCATAAACAGCAATTGGGACATCATGGAAGCACCAGCAGGAGCCGCGGCAGGGGCGGCATGGGCAGCCGAAATGAGGAAACTCATACACAATTCTCAAGACAAAAAAATCATAAGCCAGACCGCGTGCGTCATGCGGCACGTCTGTCTAAAACAAAGCAGGCAATGTACCGTTTTATGACTCTGGGTGCAAACCCGACAGACCTGCTACCCGGCTCATCAGGAGGCCAGACAAAAAAAGAGCCCCGAAAGGCTCTTGATTGCAGCAAAGCGTGACAGCGAGGCATCATACCAATTGCAACACTGCAACTGCAGCACACTCAGTGGTGATGACCACCAGCGCCGTGAGCGTGGCCGTGTGACAGTTCTTCGGCTGTGGCATCACGGATCTCAACAACCTGCACGTCAAAGTTCAGGCGCTGGCCAGCGAGCGGGTGATTGCCATCGACAATGATGCTGTCTTCGGTGACATCCTTGACCACGACGACTTGCATGCCATCATCGGTCTGAGCCTGAAACTGCATCCCCGGCTCAATGTGATCCACACCCTGAAAGAGGTTGCGTGGCACTTCCTGAACGGCTTCGGCGGAGTATTCGCCATAGCCTTCTTCAGGCTCTACGGTGACGTTCAGCGTATCGCCAACTTTTTTGCCTACCAGAGCCTTTTCCAGACCGGGAATGATGTTGCTCGCACCATGAAGGTAGACCAGAGGCTGACCTTCGGATTTGTCGATGACAGTGCCTGATTCATCTTTCAGGGTGTAATGAAAGGAAACTACTTTATCCTTTTGGATATCCGTCATGGCCCTTGGGTCCTGTTCCGAAAAAAAATGTGCAGGCATCATACCGGTTTTCCCGTGACGAATGCGTGATCAGACACCACAGCAGTACATAATTTACTCAATGCAATTTCAGAATCGGGCGTGTCCGGCCGGAGAGCATATCCCGTACCAGTAGTAGAACCATGTGCGGCAGTCCATGCAATGCCGCCTGATGTAGCCGATACAGCGAAATGTACATGAGGCGTGCCGCCAGCCCGTAAACCTGTATGTTGCCGATCAGATTGCCCACCGTTGAATGATGGCTCAGAGAAACCAGCGAACCCCGATCCAGAAAGTGAAATGCGTTCAATGGCTTGTTTTGAATATAATCCCGAAGCGCCTTGCTCAGATAAATCCCCTGCTGATTGGCGACTTGTGCCCGTGGTGGCAGGGCACGCGTGTCACCATCCGGAATCAGGCTGGCGCAATCCCCCATGGCAAAAATGTTGGGATCATGGCTAGTCTGTAGCGTAGCACCGACCACCAATTGATTCAGGCGATTGGTTTCCAGACCATCCAGCAGACTGAGCACTGGGGAAGCCTTGATGCCCGCTGCCCAGATACACATTGTTGCAGGCAAAATTCGACCATCGCTAAGCGTAAGGGATTCTTCGGAGACTTCACGAACCGTACTCTGCGTCAATACCTGAACGCCCATCGCCTCAAGATCTGCTCTGGCACGGCGTGAAACGGCTTCTGGCAAGGGTGGCAGCAGGCGGTCACTGGCTTCTATCAGGGTAATGCTGACTTGGTGCGGTTGAATTTCTGCAAAACCGTGGCGTTGAAGCTGACGGATGGATTCACTAAGCTCTGCTGCCAGTTCGACACCAGTGGCACCGCCCCCCACAATACAGAGGCTGAATTCGGTGTGTGGTGTATGGTTACCGACCGTGGGGACAGTCTCCAACTGAGTGGCAACGGCATTTACGCCGTCAGGCTCAGGAAGTTCGGTCGTTAATCTTGTTTCAGGCAAATGGTACCAGTCTCTGGCCTGACGCTTTAGGCATTCTGCCAATAGGCGCTGGCGAATCGCATCGGCTTGTTCGCGGCTATCCAGAAACAGGCAATGGTCGCGCACACCCGGTATGCCAAAGTCATTGGACTGAGAACCGATTGCCAGTACCACGACATCGTAGGGAATTTCGCGGGCAGGCAGCGCGGGTGTTTGCATGGGAGCGAGCAAAATTGTTCGCGATTTTCGGTTGAGTCCTGCCAATCGTCCGGGGATAAATTGAAAATGATGACGCGATGCATGACTGAAATAATCCACTTCCTGTTCAAAGGCATTCAGACTGCCGGCGGCTACTTCATGCAAAAGTGGTTTCCAGATATGCGTTAGGCTGGCATCAATCAGGAAGATCTCAGCCTGATGCTTGGCACCCAGTGTATTACCCAGCCGCGTCACCAGTTCCAGACCGCCTGCACCGCCGCCAACTACCACAATGCGTGGTATCGGGGAGGATAAATGCTGATCTTCAGGAAACTTTTCAGGCTTTAATGACATTAAGGATGCAGACATGGCGACCTCTGTGCCTAAGGCGGCTTAACGATGTGAGTTAATCAGGCAAATTAACGATGCGGCGGAAGCCGCTCTACGGCAAAAGACAATGATTTGCGACAACGATTTGTGACATTGATTTGCGACAAGGTTTAAGACGACTCACTGCATTGTGTCGTGTCCACCGTGAGGGAACTCGGCAGAGTGTCTGACATATAGACAAACAAGGCAGTGTTTATGCGAGAAAGTCAGTGCTGGATTGTAATCGCGGCATGACGATCCATATTAATGGGTATGATCGCAGATAGGTTTCAGCTGATCACCAGGGATTTCCAAAAGTTGCTAAAGAGGATGTTTCATGCAGTGCCGTAAACTTAAAAACTCAAATGCTACTGATCTTTCACGATAAAAGTACTTGGGAAATTGCGTCTTTAGCAGCAGAGGTATAGTCTGAATACTGACCAGTCGTGGCAAAACAGGGATAAAATTGAGGCAGACTGCGGTAAATTAATCACCAGTAAGGCTTTAAGCAACGACAGCTAATTTTTGTTGTCACAGTAGGTCGCGGACAGGTCGCGGACAGATAGTCTCTTTATTATTGTCGGACGTGCCAGACAGGACTAGACGGACAAGACCAGGCGTAGTCAAGGGTAAATGTGAGGTTAGGGTATGGAACATTCACGGGATCGACATTCTTCGGGTCATCAGGAAGATGACAGCCTTTCGCCTGTGTTGCCAGCTGCCGATCTTTCCCTGAATGCCAGCGGTTTACATGCACTACATGGTTTACATGCTCCGCATAATGGTTCAGCGCCCACTGCAATAGTTCAGTATGTGGTCGATTTTTCCCGTTTTGGTGAGCACCTGATTCAGGTGGACATGCAATTTACCGCCACGGCCAATCAACAGGTGTGGTTGCCCACCTGGATTCCCGGCAGTTATATGATTAGGGATTTCTCGCGCCATCTGGATCGGATACAGGCCTTTGAACGACGGGCTGATGGTTGTTCACTGTCTCCAATAGTGATTCAAAAGATTTCCAAAAATCGCTGGCAGCTTCAGTCGCACCAGGGTCAATCCATCACACTGCGTTACCTCGTTTACAGTTATGACCTCTCCGTCCGAGGCGCCTATCTGGATCATACCCGTGCCTACGCCAATCCCGCCTGTGTCTGTCTGGCGGTAGCAGGGCAGGAATTACGACCGATTTCACTGACCCTTATCTCTGGCCCTGCATTTAGGCAGGCTTCTATCGCCACTGCTTTGCGAATGCACTCTCCTAAATCAGAAGCATCGCTAAAGGCCATTGGTAGCACAAACGACAACGACACGATTTGGCACCTGTCTGCCAGCCATTATGAAGAATTGATCGATAACCCTTTTGAAATCGCCCAGCTGACGGAAGGCCAGTTTGATGCAGGGGGAAAAACACATCGAATCAGTATTTCTGGCCGTCACGAAACCGATATGGTGCGCCTAAGCCGCGACCTTAAAGCTATCTGCAACACCGTTATTGAATTGTTTGGAGATGCACCATTTGATGACTATCTGTTTATGGTTATTGCGACCGGGAGTCTCTACGGCGGACTTGAGCATCAGCGCTGTACCAGTCTGATCACGCCCCGTGATGATTTGCCGATCGTTGGTGAAAAGGCGATTCCCTCGCCGGCGTATCGTCGCTTTCTTGGCTTGTGTTGCCACGAATATTTTCACTCCTGGATGGTAAAAACCATTCGCCCAGTGGAATTGATTCAGGCATCGCTGGATCAGGAAGCGTACACTGATTTGCTGTGGGTATTTGAAGGCTTTACCTCATATTACGATGATCTGTTGCTGTATCGCAGTGGTGTGATTGATCAGCCGTCGTATCTGGACTTATTGGCAGAGCAGCTGAGCCGGTATTATCAAAACCCCGGTAGGGATGTTCAGAGTGTCAGTGAGTCGAGTTTTGATGCCTGGATCAAATATTACCGACCCGATGAAAACTCCGGAAATGCAGGCACCAGTTACTACAATAAAGGCGCGCTGGTCGCTCTGACGCTGGATCTACTCTTGCGCAAACGAGGCAGCTCACTGGATGCGCTGGTTCAGCAACTGTATGTGCAGGCGAAACAGGGTCAATCGGTTTCCGGTGATACCCTGCCGTTACTGTGTGCAGAATTGACTGGCGACGCCATGCCGGATTTCTTCGCCAATTATGTGTACGGTCTGGAGCCATTGCCCCTCATTGAGTTGCTTGGGGAATTTGGCTTGCTCGTAAAACTGGATAACCGGCATTGGCCTTTTGGCATGAAAGTGAGTGACTCTGCCCAAGGGGTGCAGGTGATTCAGGTGTTACGGGATTCTGCTGCTGGCAAAGCCGGCATATCTGCCAATGATGTGATTCTGGCTGCCAATGGTCTCAAAGCCAGTACGGCACAACTGCAAAAACTCGCCGAACGGCAGCCGCCCACGCAGGTTGATGCCTCACGAACACTGTCGCCTTCACCCCCTTCCCAGTATTCGCATCCTTCACAACCGGGTGCAGTAGAGGTGCATTTATTTCGGCGCGATGAACTCTATCAGTTTCAACTAATGCCCGCGGTCAGTACGCTGCATGCTGCCAGACTCACACTGGCCTGTGAGCGTGATGTCCACCGCTGGCTGGGAGCACCGCCATGAGCAGCGGGGAGGATTTTCTGCCACCTCAGGATATTTCATTAGGGGGCGTTAGTTCGGATGCGTCTACCTTTGATTCCTTTGGTAAAAAGACAGATACTCCTGCAACCCAGTCAAGACATTCCATGTTGTCGAGTAATACCCAGACCGCACTGTTTCAAACGCCTGAGCTTAATAAACGCTGGCTGCACGATTATTTTTACCCTGAAAATCGGAATGCCAATGATTCGGCTGAATTGCCAACCCATTTTCTGGATCTGTTGAAACGAAATGCCGGAATTCATCCGGATAGTATTGCTCTCAGCGAAAATGGCGTTGATATCCATTATGCCGATTTTTACTATTGTGTCAGGCTGTTGTCTGGCTGGCTGATCCATGAAGCAGGAATACGTCCAGGTGACCGGCTTGGATTGCTTGGTCCTTCGTCGATAGCTTATGTGATCTGGACGTTTGCTGCCTGGGCGGCGGAAATGGCGATCGTTAACCTGAGTCAGCGCAGTGTGGATGATCAGGTACTGGATCAATTGCAGTCCACAGGTGCCAAAATCCTGATCACCACGGCGAGTGAGCTGGTACGAATCGAAAAGCTCCTGCTCAATACCATGGTTCGCCATGTGGTCATGGCAACCACTGAGGATTTCACCAGTATTCACAAGCGATTTTCCCGTTGGTGGACGGCAGCGTTCTGGATGGAAAAGAGCTGGCGAATCATGGGGGTAGTTCCTACGGTTTCGACAGGCCGGATATTGGCAGACCGTTACCTGGATCACCCTGAATCTGAGTTAAAGCCGGATGCGCTCGCAGTGATTCAATTTACCTCTGGAACGGTAGGTAATCCTAAAGGTGTGATGCTCAGCCATCGTAATTTACTGACCAATACCTTTCAGCAAATTGCCCATTTTGACGGCAAACTTGGCTTGGGGATTCAAGCCTTATCGCCCATTTCGCTCCATCACAGCATGGCCTTCAGTTTTGTCATGACGGTGTTGGCCGTAGGCGGAAGGGTGTATTTTTGTCGTATCAAAGAGCTGCTGGAGCAGCCGCAACTGTTTAGAAAGTATCCCATTGTCATGATGATGGGTACGCCGGCGCTGTATGAAAAAATCCTGAGTTCGCGCTTTCAGTTTGATCAAAGCAGACTGACCCTGCCACTGTATGGAAGCTCCCATGCGTCTGACAGTCTAAGGCAACGCTGGCGCCAGATCACCCATACCGATCTGATCGGAGGCTATGGGCAAGCGGAAACCACCACTGCCATGGCCCTGGGTCAGTATCACAGTGATGGTGTTCCTTCACGGGAAATTGCGCTTGCTCCCCCAAAATCCAGTCATGAACCTCCTGCACTCAATCCCCTTGCCGGGATCGAAATGCGGGTGGTGCACCCACACACCGGTGTAGAGCTGGGCTTTGATCAGATTGGTGAATTGTGGGTACGGGGGCCACAGGTCATGCAGGGCTATTGGCGATTGCCCGGTGCCAATCACGAAGTGCTGCAGTCGGATCACTGGTTGAAAACAGGGGATTTGGTCAAAATTACCGAACAGGGGCGCCTGATCGCCTATGACCGCTGTCAGGATGCGTTCTGGGTTCGGGAGCAATGGGTATTTCCCGACCAGATCGAAGGAGTCGCTCAGGAGGACCCTTCCGTGCTGGACAGTGTCGCAGTCGGGCTCACTGAAAATGGTGAGCCTAAAATTAAGTTACTGGTGACCGTGAATTCTGACTTTCAACTGGAGTATTTACAAAAGCGTTTACAGCAAAAGTTGCCAGAAGTAGCGCAGCCGCATGTAATTGTCATTACAAAAGAAGGGCATCGTAATTTTTTAGGTCGATTAAAGCGCCGCGTTTTCCGAGAGTCTTTTCAACAGGATTCGCTGAGCGCCCAGCAAAAAGAGCTCAATTCCTAAAACGGACTGCACTCGACAGGCTCGCTCTTGAGCAGGGAACTTTAACGTTCTCTTGGCCGACGTGGCGATTGAGTGGCGGTCCTCGGGTGATGACGCCTTGCTGTGTCAGGAGAAGCAATGGTGTGTGTTGATGGCTTCTTTCATCTGGTACTGCTCCTAGAGGAAGTCTCTGGCGAATTCTCTGCTTTTAAGGTGCTGCGGTGAGCCGGTAGCTCGAGAGTTCGCGTTTCTCCCGGTGGCAGCGTATTTAGCTCGAAATCACCAATCCGCATACGAATTAACCTGAGCGTCGGCAACCCAACGGCAGCGGTCATACGCCTGACCTGACGGTTACGTCCTTCGCAAATCTCAATGGACAGCCAGCTGGTGGGAAGCGACGCCCGATAGCGAATGGGTGGGTTGCGGGGCCAAATTCCCTTGGGTTCGTCCATGACAGCGACTCTGGCTGGTAGCGTCATGCCGTCTTTTAGCAGCACACCACCGCGCAGGGTCTGCAGTTGGGACTCGCTGGGTACGCCATCTACCTGCACCCAGTAGGTTTTAAACGTACGTGAGTCGGGCTGCGTAAGGCGCGCATTGAGAATGCCATCATCGGTGAGCAGTACCAGTCCTTCTGAATCGTAATCCAGCCTTCCCGCGATGCGCAGGGCTGGATCATCTACAAAGTGTGCCAGCGTTAGCCGTGACTCTCCGTAAGTAGTGGCCGCGCCAGCTTCTGCACGAAATTGACAGAGTACCTGAAAGGGCTTGTTTAAGAGTACGATGCGTGCCATAACAAAACGATGCCAGCAGGATCAGGAATGAGACGTACTATCATCAATAAAAATGGACCTATTTGCTATCTAAATTACCATTTCTTCTGACATTGTTTACCATGTGGAAGCCGTTTTAATGCTATCACAACCGCTGGAAATTCCAGCCTGACGCTTTACTCAGGGAGTACCTTTATAATGGGTTATCAGAAGATCGTGGTACCGGCAGATGGTGACAAAATTACCGTTAATGCCGACCTGTCAATGAATGTCCCCAATCATCCGATTATCCCCTTTATCGAAGGCGATGGGATCGGCATTGATATTTCCCCGGTCATGAAAAATGTGGTGGATGCGGCTGTTCAGAAAGCCTATGGTTCCAAGCGTTCCATTATCTGGATGGAAGTGTATTGTGGTGAAAAAGCCAATCGCATTTATGGCACCTATATGCCGGAAGAAACTTTCGAAGCCCTGCGGGAGTTTGTGGTTTCCATTAAAGGACCGCTGACTACTCCAGTGGGTGGGGGTATCCGCTCGCTGAACGTGGCGCTGCGCCAGGAGCTGGATCTGTATGTATGCGTGCGTCCTGTGCGCTGGTTCGAGGGTGTGCCGAGTCCGGTGCAGCATCCTGAACTGACCGATATGGTGATTTTCCGCGAAAACTCCGAAGACATCTATGCCGGTATCGAATGGAAAGCCGACAGTCCTGAAGCGATCAAAGTGATCAAATTCCTTCAGGAAGAAATGGGCGTCAAAAAAATCCGCTTCCCTGAAGGTTGTGGTATTGGCATCAAGCCGGTATCGAAAGAAGGTACCCAGCGTCTGGTGCGCAAGGCCATCCAGTTCGCCATCGATAATGACAAGCCGAGCGTCACGCTGGTGCATAAAGGCAACATCATGAAGTACACCGAGGGTGCCTTCAAAGAGTGGGGCTACGAACTGGCGGTCGAGCGTTTTGGAGGCGAGCTGATTGATGGCGGGCCGTGGGTTAAAATCAAAAACCCGAAAAACGGCAAAGACATCATCATCAAGGATGTGATCGCGGATGCGTTCCTGCAACAAATTCTGATGCGTCCTGCAGAATATTCCGTGATCGCCACCCTGAACCTGAATGGCGACTACATTTCGGATGCGCTGGCGGCTGAAGTGGGCGGTATCGGCATCGCGCCGGGTGCCAATATCGGCGGTGCTATCGCCATGTACGAAGCCACCCATGGTACAGCGCCCAAATACGCGGGTCTGGATAAGGTTAACCCCGGCTCCATCATCCTTTCTGCAGAAATGATGCTGCGCGATATGGGCTGGACGGAAGCGGCTGATCTGATCATCAAGGGTATGTCAAATGCCATCGCGGCGAAAACCGTGACCTATGACTTTGAACGCCTGATGCCGGATGCACGACTGTTGAGGTGTTCGGAATTTGGTGATGCCATTATCATCCATATGGATGATTAAAGATAAGTCGGGTTGAGACAAGGCCGGTCATATCCGGCCTTTTTTATTGTTTTTGCTATGTTTTAGACTGTCACGACAAGACACAAAAGGACATAATCGGACGTGCAAAGCCAAACTTATTGTGTACACCACCGCGTACAGATTCAGTGGCTCAATAATATGTCCAGGAGATTATGTACGCATGGCACTCACGGAAACATGGCTCAAAGCCAATCACGGCAAAGCACGCGAGCGTGTGGAGGAATTTGTTGATCGGGATGCCGTCAGTGTTCGCGCCTCAGCAAAGGGCAAACTGACGTTCCAGCTTCGGTTTCGATTCGCCAGCAAGGCGGCTCGGATCGACTTGGGAAGCTATCCTCAGACTTCGCTTAAGCAGGCCCGTGAACTGGCCGGTCGCTATCGGGCAATGATAGATGAGGGGCTTGATCCGCGTATCGAACGGGAAATAGAGCGGCATCAGCGGCAAAATGAGTTGTCAACCAGCGGGCTTTTTCAGCAATTTTATGACGGCTATTTGCTTCAGAATAAGCGCAGTCACAAGGAAGTGAAGAGGTCTTTTGAGCTATATATTTTCCCTGTGCTGGGTTCGTTGCCTGCTGATCGCCTGAGGCAGGCGCAATGGCTGGAAGTGCTATTGCCCCTATCAAAGCGCATCCCAACGATTGTCCAGCGTCTGCTATCAAACGGTCGCCAGATGTACGACTGGGGCATACGGCGTGAGCTCATCAGTACAAACCCACTGCAGCTTATCCGATCCGGCGATGATCTGAATTTGAGCCCCAACATCTCGGAGCGGACACTAAGTAACGAAGAAATAGCCGCTTTATGGCGCTACATGACTCTGTGCAACACCAATCCGCGTACAATTGCCTTTCTAAAGCTATGTCTGATTTATGGCTGCCGCAACGGTGAGCTGCGACTGACTGAAGCCAAGCATCTGGATTTTGAAGCGGGAATCTGGACGATCCCGCCAGAGAACCATAAAACAGGGGATAAAACGAAAAAACCTTTGGTTCGTCCGATCATTCCAGAAACGCGAGTTTTGTTTGAACAGGCGAAGATATTTTCACAGTGCCAATATGTGTTTACAGCAGCGAGAAATCGCACTACGGTACTGCCACGCAACAATACGCTGTGCTATCCGAGGGACGTGATGTCGTGGTTATCGAAGCATGAAAAGTTTGTGATGGAGCACTGGTCTATCCATGACTTAAGGCGGACAGCAAGAACACATTTTTCAAGCCTTACTCAGCCTCATGTGGCCGAGATTATGCTGGGCCACATTCAGCCTATCGTCCGTAGGACATATGATCATTATGATTATTTGCCAGAGCAGGCCGAAGCATTACAGAAGTGGTGCGATAGGCTTTGGGGCATCATTGCCCCTTACCCTTTGGTTTAAGTCCTCCAGCTTTCTCCCAGGCGATAATGTCACGGGTACGCCA
>CAUJHL010000140.1 GCA_963204705.1 Pseudomonadota bacterium
GATCGATTTGCCGGAATTCTGGTCGGTGGGGTCGTGCTGGTAGCGTTGCTGGCCCTGATCGGCTGGGGCGTGCTGGCCCACAACTGGCTGTATGGGCTGATCAATGCGGTATCGGTGCTGATCATTGCCTGTCCGTGTGCGCTGGGACTGGCTACCCCGATGTCGATCATGGTCGCCAGCGGGCGAGGAGCGACTCAGGGGATATTGTTTCGCGATGCCGCCGCGATTGAGCAATTGATGCGTATTAATGCCTTGATCATTGATAAAACGGGAACCCTAACGCAGGGGAAACCGCTGTTTGAAACTGCTATTAGCCTGCGGGGTTCTTCCCCGGAGGATGCAGACGTGCTGTTGCAGTATGCCGCCAGCCTGGATCAATTCAGTGAGCACCCTTTGGCGGTATCGCTCGTGCAGGCAGCGCGCGATCGGGGACTGGCGATGCTTCACGCCTCTGGCTTTGAGTCACTGACGGGTTTGGGCGTGACGGGTCTGGTCGCGGGCAAGCCTCTGCTGCTGGGCAGTGCAACGTTGCTACAGGAATCGGGTATCGACGTCACGCCATTACAGGATCAGGTCAATACCTACCGTCAACGGGGCAGCAGCGTGCTGTTTGTCGCCATCGACAGGCAGTTGTCAGGGATGATTGTACTGTCCGATCCGCTCAAACCCACCACGGCCGAAGCCATTCAGGTGCTGAAACAGCACGGTATTCGCATCATTATGGCAACAGGTGATGGCGAGAAAACTGGCGAGTACGTAGCGAATACGCTGGGTATTAGTGAATACCATGCCGAAGTTCGCCCAGAGGAGAAGCTGGAGCTGGTCCGTCAGCTTCAGCAACAGGGACAGTGCGTTGCGATGGCGGGCGATGGCATTAATGATGCTCCCGCGCTGGCACAGGCCGATGTGGGCATTGCCATGGGAACGGGGACGGATGTGGCCATGCACAGTGCGCAAGTGACTCTGGTCAAGGGGGATTTGCGGGGGGTGGCAATCGCGCAGCGCCTTTCCTCAGCGACTGTGGCCAATATGAAGCAAAATCTGGTGTTTGCCTTTGTATACAACCTGATTGGGGTGCCCATTGCGGCTGGCGTCCTGTACCCACTGACCGGCTGGCTGATGTCGCCCATGCTGGCGGCGGTGGCGATGTCCTTTAGCTCCACCTCGGTCATCGTCAATGCACTGAGGTTGCGGCACCGTGCGTTATGACAGTACGTTATGACAGTACGTTATGACAAGGCATTGTAATCGTACTCGGCAAAACCCTTTGCACACTGCGTTCGCTGAGTGCTCTTGGCAACGGTTTAGGTGCTGGATGCCGGGCCTAAAGAAACCCTAACCATTAATCAGGACTGTTCACCCTCCACCCTGCCAGCCCAGTCGTCGTGTAATTGCTGGTGTACAGATCAGTAGCGCCAGCAAAATAATACCCATGCCGATCAGGCTCCACTGATCCGGATACTCCTGCCAGAGCAGTGCGGCCCAGAACCCGGCGAAAAGAATCGCGAGATAATTCGCCGGCCCAATCTGGCCGGCAGGGGCAAATTTATAGGCGGTTGACAGGCTAATCTGACTCAGCGTTGCCAGCACGCCTGCGCCGGTTACCAGCAGCAGCTCATGCAGGCTGAAACTCCGCCAGGACCACACCATCGGAATGGCAGACACCAGAGTCGCAATCAGGCAAAAGTAAAACACAATTCGGGTCGGCGGCTCGGTGGGTGTCATCGCGCGAACGGTGACAAAGGCCATGGAGGCCAGAAAACTGGACGCGATCCCGATCAGGGATAAATGATTAACCATGCCAGAATCGGGCTTGGCTACCAAGAGCACGCCCACCAGTCCCAGCGCCGCGGCAAATAGCATCATTGGCGTGATTTTTTCCTTTAAAAACAGCCAGGCAACCACGGGAATAAACACTGGCGATGAATACGTAAATACCATCGCATTGCTGAGTTTCAGATGCGCTATCGCATAAAAAAATCCATACATCGCGCACAGTCCCACCAGTGCCCGCCACAGGTGCATGGGGAATTTGTGGGTGCGCAGCTGGTCAAAGCCCTGCAGCGCAAACCAGGGTAATAGCATGAGCAATCCGGTCAGATTACGAAAAAACACGATCGAGGCATTATCGACACTGTGCGACGCTAGCCGGATCAGCACACCCATGGTGGCAAACAGAAACGCCGACAAGGACAGCAGCGCAAGCCCCTTGCCAATTGAAGGTGTCATGGATTGGCTTAAGTTGAGGGCTGAATCAGGCTCATTGGCATGAGTCACATCCGAACAGGGTGTTGGTTTCGTCATGGATCGGGTCTTAAGCAGTCAGTGGCAGTCAGTGGGGCATGGAACTAAGACCAAGACGCTGCGTGTGCAGGCGCAAACGCCACAGCAATCCCCCGGAAGCCATGAATAAGCCGGTGAGCAACGACAGCCAAAGCCCCTGCGCTCCCCAACCGGTATGATGAGCCAGATAAATGCCCAGTGGTAACGCCACCACCCAGTAACAAATAAGGGTGATCCACATCGGCCAGCGTGTTTCCTGTAATCCGCGTAAACACCCCGCTGCGGTCACTTGCCAGGCATCGGCGACCTGATACATCGCTGCGAACAGCAATAATTGTCCCGCCAGTTGCTGCACGGCGTGATCCGGGGTATAGGCCTGTGGAATCCAGTTGCGACAGAGCAATAACAGGGTCATGGTGATCACGGACACCAGGGTTGCCAGCGTAAATCCAGCCAGCTGAATCGCGCGAATCTGTTCCCATGCCTGAGCACCATACGCAGTGCCGATCCGTATGGTTACCGCAATGGCCAGTGATAACGGCAGCATAAACAGTTGTGAGGTGACGGACAGGGCGATCTGGTGCGCCGCCACCACCACGTCGCCTAGCGGGCTCAGCACCAGTGCGGCGACACAGAACAGGCTCGCCTCAAAGAGTATCGCCAGCCCAATGGGCAGCCCAATGGCCAAAAATCGCCGCTGGGCCGGTGCATCCCAGCGCTGGCCTGACCATGTTATGCGTACCGAGTGGTAGTCACTTGACTGGCTTAAATAAGTGGCCAGCACGCCGAGCAAAATCCATTGGGTAATGGCATTAGCCACGCCACAACCTGCGCCGCCCATGGCAGGAAAGGGTCCCCAGCCATAGAGAAACACGGCATTAAGGGGTACCACAAGTATCAAACCCGCCAGACTGATCAGGGTTACCGGACGAGGGTGGCCTAGCGCTTCGGTGTAGCCTCTCAGGGTAGCGTACAGGGTTACAGCGGGCATGCCCCAGGCGATGCAACGGAGGAACAGGGCAGCTTTGGGCGCAAGACTTTCCGGAATGCCAATCCAGGGAAACAGCCACGGCAGGCCGCTCAGAATGGCCGAACCTGCCAGACCGAGCAATACGGCCAATAGCAGCGCTTGCGCCGTCACCGGCGGGATATCCTGTGGGCGTTTGGCCCCCAGCGCTTCGGAAACCAGTGGGGTAGTCGCCATCAGGATGCCGCTCAGAAACAGCACCACCGGCAACCATAATCCCGCACCAATCGCCACGGAGGCGAGATCGGCAGGGGAAAGCCTGCCAGCCATCAGCGTATCAATCAGGCCATACCCCGCTTGCGCCACTTGAGTCAACAGGATTGGCAGCATCAGGCGCAGTAGTGGGCGCCATTCCTGACGCCAGCTCACTGGCTGGCCAGCAGATGCGGTCTGGGCTGACACCCTAGGCATCCTTCATTATCAGGTCACGGAGACTGTGCAGGGACAGTGAGGGCATCAAAATCTCAATAATTCGTCGGTTTTGGCGATGACCTTGCTGTCAACGTCCAGCACAATCACCGTCACCAGGTATTCTTTACCGGCTTGCACGCGATTGGTGGGCAGCGTGTAGGTGGTGGATTGGGCAGCCTGTTGATGCTGCAGCACAAAGGCGCTTTCCGCTGCATTGCCAAATTTCTCCACATCAATCACGCTGATCAGGGTTTTTGAGGGATGGATCGCGCTGCTTGCCGTGGGTTGTGTCCAGTTCAGGGTTAGGCCGGTATTGCTGAGGGTATACGCGGTCGAGGGATAGGGTGTACCAATCATAAAGGCAAACCATTCAATTTCAGGGGCCAGTGTCTGTGTGGTGGCTCCACAGCTAAAGGTCGGCGGGGTCTGACCAAAGCTGCCCGTGTATTTGCCGTAATAGCCGATGTAATCTACGCTGTTCGTGGCAAAGTTGCCCGCAAGCGTGGGATAGACCACTTTATCGGTGGGCAAAGTGGCTGAATAATTATTCAGTTGACCGGTGGCTGTTCCCGTCAGTTTTTCCCAGTCTTTAGTGCCCGAGAGATGCAGTTGATTGCTGTCAAGGCAATCGTCCTGCTGAAAGCTCAGGTAGCCGGTATAGGTGCCGTCATCCTTGGGCACATTCAGATACAGCATGCCAGCATCGATATCGTTCGGATTGCCATCCCCCCGTTCGAGGTAAAAACCGACATAGTTGCCACCCAGGCCCTGCATCGGTTTGCTGGTTTGGGCGGTATCGCCGCCGCCACAGCCACTCAGTAGAGTGAATGTCATGAGCAGGGCAGACCAGCCTGCAGTGGGACTATGGTTTAGGGAAGACATGGCAAGGATTCCAGTTAAACCGCAGCACGCACTATTCCTTAAAGACAATCGAAAGGCAGGGAGCTGGCGGAGGAGGGACAGTAACAACGGAAAAAACACTCCGGTTCTGCTCCCGATTCTAGCGGAAAAACCCCAATTGCGGACATCAGCGCTCAGGGTTTTTGGATTGGTGTTAGAACGGACTTGCCGTATTCTTGGCACTCTTTCTACCAGTTCTACCAGTCAAGGGGTGTTTGTGTGAGACTGACGCCGAGTGTCATTCCGCTTAGCCTTTACCTGCACATGCCCTGGTGTGTCAAAAAATGCCCCTACTGCGACTTTAACTCGCATGCCCTGCCGCCGTCTTCCGCTGGGAAATGGGTGTTGGACGCAGAATTGGAGCGTCAGTATATTCAGGCGCTGTGCGCGGATCTGGAGGCCCAGCAGTCACTGGTACAGGGACGGCCGATTCACAGTATTTTTATCGGCGGCGGCACGCCCTCGCTGATCTCTGCTGCGGGCTATCGCCAGTTGTTTCAGCATATCCGGCGGCAGTTTCTTCTTGAGCCCGATTGTGAAATTACTCTTGAGGCCAATCCTGGTACGCTGGAACATGCGCCCTTTGAGTCGTATTTAGAGGTCGGTATTAATCGGCTGTCGCTCGGCGTACAGACCTTTGAGCCGCATTTGCTGCAAACACTGGGTAGGGTGCATTCTTCCATGGAGGCCGAGCAGGCCATCCGGCTGGCCCGACAGGCTGGCTTTGAACGGGTCAATGTGGATCTCATGCACGGCTTGCCGGGTCAGGATGCCGCGATGGCAGTGGCCGATTTGCAGCAGGCCCATGCGGCAGGGGCGACGCATTTGTCGTGGTATCAGCTGACGATCGAACCCAATACCGTGTTTTTTCGTACTCAGCCGGTGCTGCCAGAAGACGATGCGCTGGGGGAAATTCAGGACATGGGTGAGCACTGGCTGCGGCGTCAGGGTTATCAGCAGTATGAAGTGTCCGCCTGGGCAGGCGAGCAACCGTGCCGTCACAATCTGAATTACTGGCAGTTTGGCGATTATCTGGCCGCTGGCGCCGGTGCTCATGGGAAAATTACCCAGCCTGAGGGCATTTACCGTTTTCAAAAGAGCCGCTCACCCAAAGATTATCTGGCAACGGTTCCGGCACCCCTATTGCAGTGGCAGGAGGTGACTGAAACAGAACTGCCCTTCGAATTCATGATGAATGCCCTTCGGCTGACACAGGGCGTCCCCCGTGCGTACTGGGAGCAGCGAACGGGTTTGCCGTGGGAAAGCCTTGCCTCAACGGTAGTGGAATTGCGGCAACAGGGCTTGCTGGGCATGGATCCACAGCGACTGGTGGCGACGGAGCAGGGCCTGCGTTATCTGAATACCGTACTGGAACGCTTTCTGCAGGATTGATCTGTTGGCTTTCACAGAAGCTTGCGGTGTTTGGCATAGTGTTTGGCAGAGTGTTCGACCGTTATTCCACAATCGGTGTTGGTTGAATTGGGTGCAGGCGGGATTGCAAAGGACTCCAACTGTGGCTACACTGTGCGCCCCTTACCCTCAGGTGGTCTGCAATGGGGCAGTCCAGCCAAAAGGGTGCCTAAAGAGGCCCTTATGAAACTCAAAACCAAGCGTGGCGCTGCCAAGCGGTTTAAAAAAACCGCGAATGGCTTCAAGCGCAAGCAGGCGTTCAAACGCCACATCCTGACCAAAAAATCTGCCAAGCGCATCCGTCAACTGCGTCCATTGACCATGGTTCACGAAAGTGACGTGGCCCGTGTCCGCCGTATGCTGCCGTATATTTAAGGAGAGGATGAATGGCTCGTGTAAAACGTGGTGTAGTGGCTCATCGTCGTCACAAGAAAGTCATGGCTCTGGCCAAAGGTTACTATGGTGCGCGTTCGCGTGTGTACCGTGTTGCCGTACAGGCGGTGATGAAAGCCGGTCAGTATGCCTATCGTGACCGCCGTCAGAAAAAACGCCAGTTCCGTGCGCTGTGGATTGCCCGTATCAACGCCGGTGCGCGTCTGAATGGCCTGTCCTATAGCCGCATGATCAATGGCCTGAAAAAAGCCAATATCGCGCTCGATCGCCGTGTGCTCGCCGACATCGCCATGCACGATGCCGCCGCGTTTACCGCACTGGCTGAAAAAGCCAAAGGCGCACTGGCAGCCTGATTGCTCAGGATCTGCCTGTAGATATTGCCTACAGGTACTGCACTTCCAGTTGTGCATTAAAGCCACCTTCGGGTGGCTTTTTTGTGCCTTAAGCTCTGGCGTCAGCGAGTCGTTTTTCTCACCATGTATTACTCACCGTCATGGGGCAATTCGTACCCCGCTTGCCCTGTCAGGGGTATTTGGCAGCAGGCAGTCGCTGAAAATGCGGCTTAAATCCGTGCAAATTGCATGCTATGAGGGCAGAGTCCCTAGAAAAAAAGGGAATAAATCAGGTATAGTTCGCGGCATTGGCCAGTGGTCGGCGAAGCTGTAGCTGCATTCTGATGAGGCACAGACAAGACGTTCATTCCGAGTCGACTGATAGACTGGCCTGTCAGGAGTTTTCTGCATGAGTACCCTTACCGCATCCAACTGGTCACTGATTGCTTTCTGCATTGGCGTAGTGTTCCTGTGCGTCTTTATGCTGACGGTTCCCCAGCTGCTGGGAGGTCGCACGAAAGGCCGGGCCAAACACGAGGCCTTCGAATCCGGTGTGGTCAGTGTGGGCAGTGCCCGCATGCGGTTGTCCGCCAAGTTTTATCTGGTGGCCATGTTTTTCGTGATTTTTGATGTAGAAGCCCTGTACCTGTACGCCTGGTCAACCGCCGTCCGTGAATCCGGCTGGGCGGGCTATATCGAAGTGCTGGTATTTATTCTGGTGCTACTGGCAGGTCTGGTCTATGTCTGGCGTATAGGTGCGCTGGACTGGGCGCCTGAGGGTCGCATCATTGCGGCCAATAAAGCCCGCGCTGCCGTCGATGGCAGTCCGATTGATGGCAAGCTGGATCTGGCCGAAGTAACCCGCTTTATCCCCATGGAAATTCTGGAGCTGGACCCGACGGGCAAAGTGCCTGCACAGCTGTCAGGTAAAGTTAATGATCCCCGCGCCAGCCGTCAGGCCAAAGGCAAGCTGAATGCTGCACCGGAGTCCCAGTCATGAAATACACCCTGACCAAGGCCAATCTGGATGCACCCCAATATCCGGCGCAAGATCGTCAGGTAGTCTCTGATCCCACAGAAGACGAAGTCAGTAAAAATATTTTTATGACGCGTCTGGAAGACATGGCGCATCTGGCCGTCAACTGGGGGCGCAAGAATTCGCTCTGGCCCTACAACTTCGGTTTGTCGTGTTGCTATGTTGAAATGGCCACCGCTTTTACCGCACCACACGATCTGGCGCGTTTTGGTGCAGAGGTCATCCGGGCCTCACCCCGTCAGGCTGACCTCATGGTGGTTGCGGGTACCTGTTTTGTCAAAATGGCCCCGGTTGTGCAGCGGCTGTATGAGCAAATGCTGGAGCCGAAATGGGTCATTTCCATGGGTGCCTGTGCCAACTCGGGTGGCATGTACGATATTTACTCCGTCGTTCAGGGCGTGGATAAATTTATCCCAGTGGACGTGTATGTGCCGGGTTGCCCACCACGTCCTGAAGCCTTCATTCAGGCGCTGTTGCTGCTGCAGGAATCGATTGGCAAAGAGCGTCGCCCGCTGTCCGCAGTGGTTGGCGACCAAAATCTGTATCGTCCTGTTATGCAGCCAGAACGCGACCGCAAACAGGCAGAGCGCATTGCGGTGACCAATCTGCGCTCACCCGACGAAATCTGATTTTTTCCTGCCAGCTTCCCCGCAGGCGATGCCTGGGTGGAAGGGCAGGGCTGGCGTGTGTTGCACGCTGGAAACGTGGTGACACCAATCGCTGTCCCCTCGATTCTGGGGACGCGATCCGATGGATCCAAACCGGCATTGTCCCTAAGGATTATTGGAACGCCATGCACTGTTTGACTTTGATTTGCACCGTTTGACTTTGATAGGACGCCTGAATCGATGGCCGAGACCCTAACCCCGCCGAGTGCAGCGTCGTCTACGCCCGTGGTGAACGATGCTCGCCCGGCTTTTGCCGTGCTTAATGAGTTGCGTGACCGCTTTGGGGACACCCTGCAGTTTCAGCCGACCCGGGAAGATTTTCCGACCGTATGGGTGTCGCGTGAGCAGCTCACTGACGTACTGATGTTCCTGCGTACCCTGCCGCGTCCTTATGTGATGCTGTATGACCTGTCTGCGGTCGATGAACGCCTGCGTCAGCATCGCGAGGGACTGCCAGCGTCTGATTTCACGGTGTTTTATCACCTGATGTCGATCGAGCGTAACAGCGACATTCGGATCAAGGTTGCGTTGAAAGAAGGCGATCTGAATTGTCCCACCGCGACCCGTATCTGGCCCAATGCCAATTGGTACGAGCGCGAAGTCTGGGACATGTTTGGCATTGTGTTTCAGGGCCACCCGCACCTGCATCGCATTTTGCTGCCGCGTTACTGGGAAGGTCATCCGCTGCGTAAGGAATACTCTGCTCGGGCGACTGAATTTGATCCCTACCGCCTGAACGCTGCCAAGCAGGACTTTGAGCAGGAACAGCTACGCTTTAACCCGGAAGAATGGGGGCTGACACGCAGCGATCGGGATGAGGACTTTATGTTCCTGAACCTCGGGCCAAACCACCCGTCAGCGCACGGGGCTTTCCGCATTGTGCTGCAACTAGACGGCGAAGAGATTCTCGACTGTATCCCCGATATTGGCTATCACCATCGGGGCGCTGAGAAAATGGCGGAACGCCAGACCTGGCACTCCTATATTCCCTATACCGACCGGATCGATTATCTCGGCGGCGTCATGAACAACCTGCCGTATGTGATGTCGGTGGAAAAACTGGCGGGCATCACGGTGCCGGATCGGGTCAATACCATCCGCATCATGATGACGGAATTTTTCCGCATCACCTCGCATTTGCTGTTTCTCGGGACATTCATTCAGGACATGGGCGGCATGACGCCGATCTTCTTTATGTTTACCGACCGGATGAAAGCCTATGATGTCATTGAGGCGGTGACCGGTTTCCGCATGCATCCGGCCTGGTTCCGGATTGGCGGTGTTGCTCATGACCTGCCCAAAGGCTGGGATCGGCTGGTGCGCGAGTTCCTGGACTGGATGCCCAAGCGACTGGATGAATACACCAAGGCCGCCATCAAAAATACCGTGCTGATTGGTCGTACCCGCAACGTTGCACAATACGATGCCCGTCAGGCGCTGGCGTGGGGTGTCACCGGCCCGAGCCTGCGTGCGACCGGAGTTGATTACGATCTGCGTAAAAAACGCCCGTACTGCGGCTACGAAAACTTTGATTTTGAGGTGCCACTGGGCCATCACGGCGATGCCTATGACCGCTGTCTGGTACGGATTGAAGAAATGCGGCAGTCATTGCGCATCATTCGCCAGTGTCTGGACAATATGCCGGCCGGACCTTACAAGGCCGACCATCCGCTGGCGGTGCCACCACCGAAAGACCGCACACTGAAAGACATTGAAACCCTGATCACCCACTTCCTGTCGGTGTCATGGGGGCCGGTGATGCCAGAAGGCGAGTCGAGCATGATGGTTGAGGCCACCAAGGGCATTAACAGCTACTATCTGACCAGTGATCGCAGCACCATGAGTTACCGCACCCGTATTCGTACGCCTAGCTTTGCGCACTTGCAGCAAATGCCGTCGGTGATTAATGGCAGCATGATTCCGGATCTGATTGCCTATCTGGCGTCCATTGATTTTGTTATGGCTGATGTGGATCGCTAAGGGGATTGTGCCAACATGATGATTTTGACTGATAAAAAACCCCGTGTGCAGATAGAAAACATCCTGACTGCACAGGAAATTCACGACATCGAGCATTACATGCACCATTATCCAGACCCGCGTGCGGCCAGTCTGGACGCCCTGAAAATCGTGCAAAAACGCAATGGCTGGGTGGACGATGCGCAAGTCGCTGGTGTGGCCCAGATGCTAGGGATTGCCGTTACCGATGTTGAAGGCGTCGCCACGTTTTATAACAGGATTTATCGTCAGCCGGTGGGCCGACATGTGATTTTGCTGTGCGACTCTATCGCATGTTACCTGATGGGCTCGGAAGATCTGGCGGCTGGTCTGATGGATCATCTCGGCATTCGCTATGGCCAGACGACGCCTGATGGCCGTTTTACATTATTGCCTATTTGCTGCCTCGGCAACTGCGACAAAGCCCCAACCATCATGATTGATGAAGATACCCTGGATCTGGTGAGCATTCAGCAGATACCTGAATTGCTGGAGGACTATGCATGAGCAGCACGACCGGCACGAGCGAACAATTGCGCACTAGCCTGCCAGTTCCCATCCATGGCAATGGTACGGCGGAAACCCGCCCCCTGACCTGGCGACTGGCCCAGCGGGATGAAGTGCTGGATATCGAGACCTATGAGTCGCTGGAAGGCTATCAGGGCTTGAAAAAGGCGCTGGGTATGGGCGCTGAGCAAGTTCAGGCCGAAGTCAAAAATGCCACCTTGCGTGGCCGTGGTGGCGCAGGCTTTCCGGCTGGAATCAAATGGTCCCTGTTGCCCAAGGCCGATGGCGGCCCACGCTATCTGGTCTGCAATGCCGATGAAATGGAACCGGGTACCTTCAAAGATCGCCTGTTGATGGAAAAATTGCCCCATCAGCTGGTGGAAGGGATGATTACCTCAGGGTTTGCGATTGGTGCGACCTGTGGCTACATCTTTATTCGTGGGGAATACATCAAGGCCGCCCGTCATCTCAATGAGGCGATTGAACAGGCCAAAGCCAAAGGCTATCTGGGTAAAAACATTCTCGGTAGTGGCTATGATTTTGAGCTGTATGTGCATACCGGTGCTGGCCGATACATTTGCGGTGAAGAAACCGCACTGATCAATTCGCTGGAAGGCCGCCGTGCCAATCCCCGTACCAAGCCGCCCTTTCCACAGGTTGCCGGTGCCTGGGGTCGTCCCACCATCGTCAATAACGTCGAGACGCTGAATAATGTGCCCGCCATCGTGCTTCGGGGTGCGGAGTGGTACAAGAGCCTGTCAGCAGGCAAAAGCCCCGATCCGGGTACCAAAATCTACGGTGCTTCGGGCAAGGTGCGTTTCCCCGGATTGTGGGAACTGCCACTGGGAACCACAGGCCGCGAGATTCTGGAGCAATACGCAGGTGGCATGCGCGATGGCCTGAGCCTGAAAGCATGGCTGCCGGGTGGAGCCTCTACCGACTTTCTGCTGCCTGAACATCTGGATTTGCCGATGGATTTTGACACCATCATGAAAGCCGGTAGCCGTATGGGCACGGGGCTGATCATGGTAGTGGATGAAACCCAGAGCATGGTGGCGCTGGTGCGCAATCTGGAAGAGTTTTTCGCCCGTGAGTCCTGTGGCTGGTGTACTCCCTGCCGGGATGGCTTGCCGTGGGGTGTCAAATTATTGCGTAATCTGGAGCAAAAACAGGGCCGTACCGGCGATGTGGAATTGCTGCAGGAACTGACCAAAAATCTGTGGATCGGTAAAACCTTCTGTGCCCATGCCCCCGGTGCCATGGAGCCGCTACAGAGTGCGATCAAGTATTTCCGACCCGAGTTTGACGCCTGCGTCCGTGATGATGCAGCCAGTCTCCCTCCGGTTACCCAGGCTTAAGGGGCCCTGAACATGGCAACAATTTATGTCGAAGGGAAAGAGTATCCCGTCAGCGGTGCGGACAACCTGTTGCAGGCCTGCCTGACACTGGGTCTGGATATTCCCTATTTTTGCTGGCACCCGGCGCTGGGTTCTGTCGGAGCCTGCCGCCAGTGTGCGGTCAAGCAATACAACAATGCCGACGATCAGGCCGCCGGAAAGGGCCGTCTGGTCATGTCCTGCATGACACCTGCGGTAGACAATACCTATATCTCGATTGACGATGCTGAAGCCAAGGCGTTCCGCGCCAGCGTGGTGGAATGGCTGATGACCAACCATCCGCATGACTGCCCTGTGTGTGAAGAAGGTGGTCACTGCCATTTGCAGGACATGACAGTCATGACCGGCCACGATCGCCGCCGGTATCGTTTTACCAAACGCACCCATCATAATCAGGATCTGGGGCCGTTTATTTCCCATGAAATGAACCGCTGTATCGCCTGCTATCGCTGTGTCCGTTATTACAAGGACTACGCAGGTGGTACCGACTTGGGTGTGTACGGTTCTGCGTCCAATGTCTATTTTGGCCGGGAAAAGGACGGTGTGCTGGAGAGTGAATTTTCCGGTAATCTGGTCGAAGTGTGCCCAACCGGTGTCTTTACCGACAAAACCCATAGCGAACGCTACAACCGCAAATGGGACATGCAGTTTGCGCCCAGCGTCTGCCAGCAATGTTCAGTAGGCTGTAACATTTCGCCGGGTGAACGCTACGGCGAATTACGCCGGATCGAAAACCGCTTTAATGGTGACGTTAATCACTATTTCCTGTGTGACAAGGGTCGTTTTACCCATGGCTATGTTAATCGGGACGATCGCCCTCGCCAGCCCCAGCACAAACAGCTGGGCAATCTGGTCAACCTCAGTGTGGATGCTGCGCTGGACAAGGCTATTGCCAGTCTGAAAGGCAAAAAAGTTCTGGGTATCGGATCGTCACGCGCCAGTCTGGAAACCAACCATGCGCTGCGAGATCTGGTCGGTGCCGAGCAGTTTTCGACCGGCATGACCCGACGCGAGCAGGCGCTGATTGAACAAGTGATTCAGCTTCAACGCACTGAAGGCATTCATGTGCCGTCGCTGCGTGAAATGGAACAGTACGATGCCGTACTGGTGCTGGGCGAAGATGTGACCCAGACTGCCCCACGGATCGCACTGGCCATTCGTCAGGCTGCCAAGCTGGAAGCCGAAAAAATGGCCGCCGAGCGCAAGACTCAGGACTGGCTGGCTGAACCCGTTTCCCGCATTGGCCAGCATGCCAAGTCGCCCGTCTTTTTATTGTCCGTGACCGAGACCCGTCTCAGCGATATCGCGGTCGGCGAATGCGTCGCCAGTCCTGTGGACATTGCCCGCATTGGCTTTGCGGTCGCCAGCCACTTGTCCGGTGCGCCCGCGACTGGACTGTCCGAGGAAGCGCTGGAATTCGCCCGCGACATCGCCGACACCCTGAAAGCCGCCAAAAAGCCGCTGATCGTTAGCGGTACCAGCCTGCTGGAACCCGCGCTGCTGGAAGCCGCCGCTGCGGTGACTCAGGCACTGGGTGCGGAGGCAGGATTGACGCTGGTGGTGCCAGAGGTCAACAGCATTGGCCTGGGCCTGCTGGGTGGCAAGCCACTCGAAGAAGCACTGGCTGGGGAAGGTAGTGATTTTGATGCCCTGATCATTGCGGAAAACGATCTGTATCGCCAGTTGCCCAAGGTGATTGTCCAGCAGGTGCTCAGCAAGTGTCCGACCATCGTGGTGCTGGATCATCAGCTGACCCAGACGGCCAAACAGGCAACGCTCTTGCTGCCAGCTGCCAGTTTTGCTGAAGGCGATGGTACGGTCGTGTCACAGGAAGGCCGCGCCCAGCGTTATTTCCAGATTTATGATCCATCCTATTACAACCCCGAGATAAGTATCCGCGAAGGCTGGCGCTGGCTGCACGTCATTAAGGCTGGTCTGGCCAATCTGCCGGTGAGCTGGACGGTACTCGATGATGTGATCGAAGACCTCGCTCGCGCGCAACCGCTGCTGTCGGGCATTCAGGATGCCGCGCCAGATGCCGGTTATCGCGTCAAGGGCCTGAAAATTGCCCGGGAACCCCGTCGTTACTCTGGCCGTACCTCGATGCGCGCGAACCTGTCTGTGCATGAGCCGCGTGCGCCACAGGATGCCGATTCCGCACTGACCTATTCGATGGAAGGCTATGTCGGCCCGCAGGAAAATAGCGCGCTGATTCCGTTTGCCTGGGCGCCGGGCTGGAATTCCCCGCAATCCTGGAACAAGTTTCAGGACGAAGTCGGTGGCCACCTCAAGGCCGGTGATCCGGGTGTGAGACTGTTTGATCGCCTGCCGAAAGTGCCCGCCCGCACTTATGTGGCACCGGCCGCCCAGACCGATGCCGAGTCGGTGTATCGCTTGCTGCCGTTGTACGATCTCTTTGCTTCTGGCGAAATGACCCAGCGTAGCGACGTGATGCACAGCCGAATTGCACCCGCGCACTTTAGCCTGTCCAGTACCGATGCCGATCGCCTGGGCGTGAAAGAAGGGCAGGCGCTGCAGGTGAGCAGTGGTGCTGAATCGCTGATTCTGCCGGTAAGCATCCGGGAATATCTGCCCATCGGCATGATTGGCTATCCTGCAGGGCAGGTGGTTCCCATGCCGACCGATCAACCCGTTTCCGTTCAGCCCGCGCTGGCTGCGGCAGGAGCCTGAGCATGCGTATCACTCCTTCCATACCTGAGCTGCTGGCGCCGTACCTGAGTCAGTCGCAGTGGGAAGTGACCTTTCTGGTGGTTCAGGCCATTGCGATTCTGTTGGTGGTGGTGCTGTTTGCTGCCCTGATGAGTTTTATCGAGCGCCGGGTACTGGGCTGGTGGCAAGACCGCTATGGCCCTAACCGCGTGGGCCCTTTTGGTATTTTCCAGATTGTGGCAGACATGCTGAAAATGATGTTCAAGGAAGACTGGACACCGTCTTTTGGCGACAAGCTGATTTTTCGCATGGCCCCTGCGATTGCCATGGCCACAGCGTTACTGTCCTTTCTGGTGCTGCCAATTACACCAAGCCTGGGCATTTATGACCTGAACGTCGGCCTGCTGTTTTTCTTCGGCATGGCTGGATTGGCAGTGTATTCGGTTCTGTTTGCCGGCTGGTCGTCAAATAACAAATATTCCCTGCTGGGTGGCCTGCGTTCCGCAGCACAAACCGTCAGTTATGAAGTCTTTATGGGCCTGTCGCTCATGGGCATCGTGGCGATTGCGGGTAGTTTTAACTTGCGCGAAATCGTAGAACATCAGGCGAATGGCTGGTGGTTCGTGCTTACCCAGCCTCTGGCATTTTTGGTGTTTCTGATCGCGGGTGTTGCGGTGACACACCGTCATCCCTTTGACCAGCCCGAAGCCGAACAGGAACTGGCGGATGGTTACCACATTGAATACTCAGGTATGAAGTGGGGGATGTTCTTTGTCGGTGAATACATCAACGTCGTGCTGATTTCGTCCCTGATTACCGTGCTGTTTTTTGGTGGCTGGCTGGCACCGTTTAACCTGAACATTCCGTTTGTGCCACCCATTTTCTGGTTTGTCATGAAAACCGGATTCTTTGTCATGATGTTCGTGCTGGCCCGTGGTGCGCTGTTGCGTCCTCGCTACGACCAGGTGATGAATTTTGGCTGGAAAGTGTGCCTGCCGCTCTCGCTGGCGAATCTGTTAATTACCGGTGCAGTGATTCTGCTGCAGCAACCGGTCTAGGCCCAGGGAGTACACGACAATGAAACATTTGCTACTGGGGCTGTACACACAAATTCGCAGTCTGGTCATGGTGTTTAGCCATGGCTTCCGCAAGCGCGACACGCTGATGTATCCCGAACAGCCGGTAAACCCGCCACCCCGTTACCGTGGGCGGATCGTGCTGACCCGTGACCCGGATGGGGAAGAGCGCTGTGTGGCCTGTAACCTGTGTGCGGTTGCCTGTCCAGTGGGCTGTATTTCCCTGCAGAAAGCAGAGCGTGAGGATGGCCGCTGGTATCCGGAATTTTTCCGTATCAATTTCTCGCGCTGTATTTTTTGTGGTATGTGCGAAGAAGCCTGTCCTACTACCGCAATTCAGCTGACTCCGGATTTTGAAATGGCGGAATTTGTGCGTCAGGATCTGGTTTATGAAAAAGAACACCTGCTGATTTCCGGCCCGGGCAAATATCACGATTACAACTTTTATCGCGTAACCGGTATGGCGGTCTCGGGCAAGCCCAAAGGAGCCGCTGAGTCCGAATCCGCGCCTGTTGATGTCAGGAGCCTGCTGCCATGATCTGGCCCTTTTATGTGATGGCACTGGTTGCCCTGGTCGCGTCTGTGCGGGTGGTAACCAATGCCAATCCCGTGCATGCCCTGCTGAATCTGATTGTGTCGCTGCTGGCGGTTGCGGGCCTGTTCTTTATGCTGGGCGCACCGTTTGCCGCTGCACTCGAAATCATTGTGTATGCCGGTGCGATTCTGGTGCTGTTTGTGTTTGTAGTGATGATGCTAAATCTGGGCCATCAAACCAGTGATCAGGAACGCCAATGGCTGAATGCTTCCGCATGGGCGACACCTGCTCTGATGACCTTTCTGCTGGGGTTAGTAATGGTCTGGCTACTGGATCAGCACGGCGAACTGGCATCCGGCCGTGCACTCGGCATGAGCGAAATTAGCCCCAAAGCTGTCGGCGTGTCCCTGTTTGGCCCCTATTTGCTGTTGGTAGAGCTGGGCTCCTATCTGCTGCTGGCAGCGCTGGTTGCGGCCTATCATTTGGGAAAACGGCCAGAAATCGACAACTCCGCTGAGACCTCGACACTGGAGCAGCGCCCATGATCGATACCATTCCCATGGAACACGGGCTGATTGTCGCTGCCCTGATGTTCGCTATCGGTTTATACGGTGTGATGGTTCGCCGTAACCTAATGTTTTTGCTGATGAGTCTTGAACTCATGATGAATGCTGCTGCGCTGGCCTTTGTGGTAGGCGGCAGTGCCTGGGGCCAGCCGGACGGGCAGGTGATGTTCGTCATGGTGTTGACGCTGGCTGCCGCTGAAGCGTGTATCGGCCTGGCTCTGGTTCTTCAATTTTACCATCGCTTCCAGCATCTGGATGTCGATGCCGCCAGTGAGATGAAAGGATGAGTGTTCTGTTTCTGACCTTTCTGTTCCCGCTGGTGGGATTCCTGATTCTTGCCAGCCTGCGTGATCGCCTTTCGGAAAATGCCGCCGCCGTTGTCGGTGTAGGCTCGATGGGACTATCCGCCCTGACCACGCTGGTGGTAGGTCTGGACTTTCTGAACACAGTTCCTCTGGGTGAGTATTATCATTCCATCCTGTGGACCTGGTTCCGTGTCGGTGAATTTGCTCCAGCCTTTGGGCTGCAACTGGATGGCCTGTCCCTGACCATGACGGGTGTGGTGACGGGCGTTGGCTTCTTCATTCACCTGTTTGCCTCCTGGTACATGCGTGGCGAAGAAGGCTATGCGCGCTTTTTCTCCTATATGAACCTGTTTGTAGCCAGCATGCTGGTACTGGTTCAGGCCGATAATCTGGCGCTGCTGTATCTGGGATGGGAAGGTGTAGGGATTTGTTCCTATTTGCTGATCGGTTTCTATTTTCGCGATCTTGCGAATGGGCGTGCCGCGATCAAGGCGTTTACGGTGACGCGGGTAGGGGATGTCTTTCTGGCGATTGGACTCTTTTTGCTGTTCCGTGAGCTGGGGACACTGGATATTTACGAAATCTTCATTCGGGCTCCGCAGGAGCTGATGACCGGTAGCGCAACGACGAATCTGATTGCCCTGATGCTCCTTGGTGGCGCAGTGGGTAAATCGGCCCAGTTACCGCTGCAAACCTGGCTAGCGGATGCGATGGCTGGTCCGACACCGGTCTCTGCCCTGATTCACGCGGCAACCATGGTGACCGCAGGTGTTTACCTGATTGCCCGTATGCACCCTGTATTTGAGAGTGCACCGGCAGTGCTGGAACTGGTGGGTCAGATTGGCGCGGTGACACTCGTGCTGGCGGGTTTCTCCGCGCTGGTGCAAACCGACATCAAACGCGTCCTGGCCTATTCCACTATGAGCCAGATTGGTTACATGTTTCTGGCGCTGGGTGCGGGCGCGTATCAGGCCGCTGTGTTTCACCTGATGACACACGCTTTCTTTAAAGCATTGCTATTCCTCTCCTCGGGTGCGGTGATTCTGGCCTGTCATCACGAACAAAATATCCTGAAAATGGGTGGCTTGCGCAAAGTCATTCCCTTTGTCTGGATCTGTTTTATCGTGGGTGGCGGCGCACTGGCAGCCTTGCCGTTTGTGACGGTCGGCTTTTATTCCAAGGATCAAATCCTGTGGGAAGCCTGGGCTTCTGGTCATCCTGGCCTATTCTGGGCGGGTGTTGTGGGTGCGTTCCTTACGTCCATTTATACCTTCCGCCTGATCTGGCTGGTGTTTCATGGGGAAGAAAAAACACACGCTCAGCCCATTCGTGGTATTTCCTATCAATTGCCCCTACTGGTACTGCTGGTCTTGTCCACCGCGGTAGGTGCCCTGATCCATCCCCCTCTGGCGGGTGTGCTGCCTGAAGGTGTGGGGTCTATGCTGCAAGCAGCAGGCAAAGCGCATGATCTGCATTATGTCGAGCTAATCGCTGCCAGTGCTGCGCTGCTTGGGCTTGCGGTGGGCATAGTTTTGTTTACCGGCGAGCGTCGTCTGGTGACCCAAATGCGCAATTCACGTCTGGGTGCGGCGATTGCCCACTGGTGGGAGCATGCATGGGGCTTTGATGCGCTGTATCACCTTATCTTTGTCAAACCATTTCTGGCTCTGGTTGCCTTGTTGCGCCGCGATCCTATTGATGGTTTCTGGGGCATCGTTCCTTTGCTGTCGCGGTTCGGCAACATCACCATGACTAAAACCCAGCGTGGCTCATTGCGTGGCTATGCCATGTCGATTGCGTTCGGGAGTGTGGTAATCCTTATGGTCCTGATGACCTTGCAAGTAATGGGGAAATAAGATGAACGGACTACCCATTCCCAACGACTGGCTATTGCCCTTATTGGTGTTGTTGCCCTTTATTGCAGGCTTCCTCTGCTGGGTAACTGAAAAAATCAGTATTCGCCTGCCGCGCTGGATTGCTCTGGGCGGGATGCTGCTGACGCTTGCCGTAGCGCTTCAATACTGGTCACAGGGCAATTTTAGCCTGATGTCGCAGGCCACCCAAACCGGTGCTGCGCCCGTGTGGCACAGTCAGTTTTTACTGCCATGGATTCCTTTTTTGGGAATTAATGTGCATCTGGCGCTGGATGGCCTGTCCTTGCTGATGGTGATTCTCACCGCATTGCTGGGTGTACTGGCTGTGGGTTGCTCATGGGGAGAAATTCAGCGGAATGTCGGCTTTTTCCACCTGAACCTGCTCTGGAGTCTGGGCGGCGTTATTGGCGTATTTTTGGCGATAGACCTGTTTTTGTTCTTCTTCTTTTGGGAAATGATGCTGGTTCCGATTTATTTCCTGATTGCGCTCTGGGGACATTCGGGCTCTACAGGACGCTCGCGGGTGTATGCGGCCACCAAGTTTTTTATTTACACCCAGGTGTCCGGCCTGATCATGCTGGTCGGCATTCTGACGCTGGTGCTCCTGCGTGCCGAGCAGACAGGCCACATCAGCTTCAACTATATGGATTTGCTCGGAACGCAGCTACCGTATGGCTTTGAATATGGCCTGATGCTGTGCTTCTTTATTGCCTTTGCCGTTAAACTGCCAGTAGTGCCGTTTCATGGCTGGTTGCCGGATGCGCATGCACAGGCCCCCACGGCGGGCTCTGTGGATCTGGCTGGTATTCTGATCAAAACGGCTGCCTATGGCCTGTTACGGTTTGTGCTGCCATTTTTCCCCCATGCCTCGGCGGATTTCGCGCCGATCGCCATGACCTTGGGAATGGCCGGTATTTTCTATGGTGCCTTTCTGGCGTTTGCACAAACCGATATCAAGCGTCTGTTGGCCTACACCAGTATTTCCCACATGGGCTTTGTGCTGCTGGCGATTTACGCGGGAACCCTGATTAGCTTGCAAGGCGTGATGCTGCAGATGCTGGCGCATGGTTTGACCTCGGCAGCCCTGTTCATCATGAGTGGCCAGATTTACGAGCGCATGCATACCCGTGAGCTGTCCCTGATGGGCGGTATGTGGGGTCAGTTCCGATATCTGCCGGTGTTTCTGATGATCTTCTGCGCGGCATTACTAGGGATTCCGGGAACAGGAAATTTTATCGGGGAATTTCTGATTCTGATTGGTTCCTTCAAGGATTTCCCGATCATGACGACTCTGGCAACAGTCAGTCTGGTGCTGGCCGGCTTGTACGCGCTGATCCTGATTCACAAGGCCCTGTTTGGTACCCCCAACCCCAACCATAAGACTGAGCATCCGTTGCTTGATCTGAATGCACGGGAAGCCAGCATGTTGCTGATCCTGTTGGCAGGTTTGTTGTGGCTGGGCTTTACCCCTCAGGCGGTGCTGGATATGTCCGAACACAGCATGAGCTGGCTCAGCCAGAATTATCATACCCCCCTGTACAGCCTGCCTGAAGCGGCACTGCAGACACCAGCTCCGGAGTTGCATTAAGCCATGACCATGACCTTTGCCGAACTCCTGCCACTGGCACCGGTGCTGATCGTAGGAATGACGTCCGTGCTGGTAATGCTGTTGATTGCTGCCAAGCGCCATCATGACCTGACGGGGACCGTGTCTGTAGTGGGGCTGAACCTTGCCTTGCTCACCCTGATTTATCAGGTTATAGAGCCGCACCCGCCGGTACAAATGGTCACCAGCCTGTATATGGTGGACGGCTACGCCCAGTTTTATACCGGACTGGTACTGATTGCGACACTGGGGTGCTGCACGCTGTCCCATGCCTATATCGACAGTTTTAAGAACAATCGGGAAGAGCTTTACCTGATGCTGTTGTTTGCGGCGATGGGTGGCATGTTATTGCCAGCCTCCCAAAATCTGTCCTCGCTGTTTATTTCACTGGAATTACTCTCGGTGCCGACCTATGGTCTGTTGGCGTACACTCATGAGCGCAGCAAGTCACTGGAAGCCGGCATCAAGTATATGGTGCTATCGGCTGCGGCCTCGGCCAGCCTGCTGATGGGTATGGCATTCCTGTATGCCTATACTGGTACTCTGGATTTCAAACAACTGGGTATGACGATTTATACCCAGGGCCTGACCCAGCCACTGGCGGTACTGGGCATTGCCCTGATAGTGATTGCACTGGCATTCAAGCTGTCGCTGGTGCCGTTTCATGCCTGGACGCCCGATGTCTATCAGGGCGCACCTGCACCGATTGCGACGTTTTTGGCCACAGTGGGCAAGGTGGCTGTGTTTGCCCTGTTCCTGCGCTTTGTACTGATGTCTGCCGGACTGGCGATGGTTGGTCTGCAAGCGGTGCTGACAGGCATTGCCGTATTGTCCATACTGCTCGGGAATTTGCTGGCGCTGCGTCAGGTGAATCTCAAACGACTGCTGGGGTATTCCTCGATTGCGCACATTGGCTATGTGATGATCGCGGTGGTCTGTCTGGGCGTGGGTTCCTTGCCAGCAGTGGGGATTTATCTGGCGACCTATCTGCTGACCTCTCTGGCAGCGTTTGGCGCTGTCGCCCTGATGTCCAGTCCCTATGATGGCGATGAAGCAGAATCGCTGGCCGATTACCGTGGTCTGTTCTGGCGTCGTCCGGTGCTGACGGCGGTTTTGACCGTGATGATGTTGTCTCTGGCAGGGGTGCCGTTAACTGCGGGCTTTATTGCCAAGTTCTTTGTTGTTTTGTCCGCTGTTCAGGCGACCAACTGGTTCCTTGCGGGTGTGGTGATTCTGGGTAGTGGTATAGGCCTGTATTTCTATTTGCGTGTGATGGTGGTCATGTACATGACGCCGCCGGATACGCCACGAATCGACGCACAGACCCACTGGGGAACGCGGGTCGGCGGTATCATGGTGTTGCTGATTACCTTGCTAGTGCTGTTGATCGGGATTTATCCTACACCTTTGATTGCGCTGGCCAGTCACGCCATGATTTTTACGGGCTAACGTGATGACGTGTTAGTGCTCGTACGAGTTAATACTACGAGCTGAACCATTTAAAAACCCCCCTGTCATTGAGCAGAAATGAGCAATGACAGGGGGTTTTTTATGGGCAAACAGGGTGTGGAAAGCGTTCTGCACGCAAACGTGTCTCGCTAGATCGCCTTGCGATAGACTTCTACGGATCACCTTTCCAGATTGCCTTATAGGCCGCGTTATCAGGGAATGAGCGTATCAGAGTTTTTCTGAGGGATATCTACTGCAGCCGTGGTATCTTGCGCTGGCTGGGCGACATGACTCTGGGCAATCTCAGTAAATTCAGAAGACTGGTAAAACGGTGCCAGTTGCCCGCGAATTAACTCGATGAGCACGCCCGCTTCATCCAGACGTGCCAGTATGGGAGGAATAAAGCGCAGCAAATCTGTTTGCATGTGTGTTCGGTTCACACCGACTTCATCCAGTAATTCCTGTAGCGTAAAGTCGTTGTATTGCTCAAAAAAGACATCCACTCCCGCTAGAATGCACTGTTGCAAGAACGGCTGTTTGCGTAATTGTCGCCAGTCCTCATATCCCAGTACTAAAAAATCTTCGACATCGTCTGCCGTTAACGCATCCCGCCAGCCCTGAAGGGGCATATGACTGACAGAATCCCAGATGGACTGGACGAGTTCTTTTAAGTCTTCGCTATCGCGTTGTAGCAAGCTGACAAGATAATGATGCACCTGCTGGGAAATGATCTGGCTGAGACTATCAGCCAGGCGATGTTCTTGCTGGGCGATGGTTTTGGCGAGCCGGCGGCTCAGTTCCGCCATGGTGCCATAACCCGACATTGAGGGAATTTTGTCGCGCCATTGCTGTAACTGCGGCTCCAGCAATAGCAGGATAGCTTGCTGGATAATTTCCGGAAACTCACGGCTGTGTTGCAGTTGCTGGGCGAGCTGAACACGAAAATGATCCATTTCCAGCAGTTTGTTGATCCAGTGATCAGTGCTGCGCCAGCTGATTAGCTGATCACCCAGCTCACTGTGCTGCACCAGTGCATGAATTCGGTGTGCAATCTGGCCGATCAGCTCCAGAATGCCAGCGCCGAGATTCAGATCAAAGGCATAGTCGCGAATCACCTGATGGATTTGTTCAGGCCGAACCATGTCTCCGAGAGTAAAGCGTTGGGCATTCGCCAGTGACAAATCCAGCAAACTGGTCAGGTAAATCGCCTGAGTCGGGCCGGTCAGGCGCTCGTGCCACCAGCGTGACTGCGCGTCCAACAGCTGTGAGGCCAGCGTGCTGGCTGGATGCGGGGAGGTCTGGTCTGCGTCCATGAGCAACCTTCAGAAATTTAGTGTGTTGTTTTAACGGGAATTTGACCGGAAATTGGCAAGAAAGTGGCCGGACTAGATTCCTGGCTCCCAGCCGTTCACCAGCGGATAGCGCCGCTCACGACCAAAGGCTCGCTCGGTCATGCGTGGGCCAATGGCCGCCTGACGGCGTTTGTATTCATTACGGTCCACCATGCGAATGACCCGGCGCACAGTGCCTTCTGGAGCAAGACCTGTGGCCACAATGGCGGCCAGACTCTCATCGCGTTCAATGTAGGCTTCCAGTATGGCATCCAGGACTTCATAAGGCGGCAGTGAGTCCTGATCGGTCTGGTCAGGGCGTAATTCCGCAGACGGTGGCCGTTCAATCACCCGTTCAGGAATCACGGGGCTGGCTTCCAGTGTGTTCCGGTAGCGTGCCAATGCAAAGACTTGCGTTTTATAGACATCTTTCAGCACGTCAAACCCACCGGCCATATCACCATACAGAGTGGCATAACCAACGGCCATTTCGGATTTATTTCCGGTTGTCAGCACCAGATGGCCAAATTTATTCGACAAGGCCATGAGCAGCGTACCACGCGCGCGCGCTTGCAGATTTTCCTCAGTGGCATCTTGTGGCCGATCACCGAAAAATGGATGCAAGGCGTCCAAAAAACCCTGCACAATGCCATGAATCGGCGCTACATGAAAGGCAACGCCGAGCCGCTGAGCCTGTGCGGCAGCGTCCTCCACACTGATGGATGCGGTGTAATGATAGGGCATCATCACGGCATTCACCCGCTCAGCACCAAGCGCATCCACCGCAATGGCCAGCGATAGGGCAGAGTCAATACCACCCGATAAACCGAGCACCACCCCTGGAAAGCCGGAATGATTCACGTAATCACGCACGCCCATCACCAGCGCCTGATAGGTCTCTGCCAAAAGAGTCAGTTCTGGCGGGCAGCGCTGGGGCGCGAAATCCCGCTGGGAGAGGTCAAATTCTGCTGTCAGCAGGGCTTCCTGAAAGCGGGGGGCAGCCGCACGAATCGAGCCATCTGCAGACATCACCAGCGAGCCGCCATCAAACACCAGATCATCCTGAGCGCCGACACAATTCACATAGGCAATCGGTAAGTCACTCTCGGCACAGCGTGTGCGCAAGGTCTGAATGCGGTGCTGCTGTTTTTCCTGTTCAAACGGCGAGGCATTCAGCACCAGAATCAGCTCTGCACCCATGGCTTTAAGCTGGCGGGTGGGTTCGGCATGCCAGATGTCCTCGCAGATTTGCAGGCCAATGCGGGTGCCATGCAATTCAATCAGCAGCTGCTGCGGGCCGGGTTCAAAATACCGGCGCTCATCAAACACACTGGAATTCGGCAAATTCTGCTTAAAGTAGCGCGCTCGAATTTCGCCATTCAGAATCACCGCTGCAGCGTTATAGCGTTTGCCAGTCGTCGAGTCGGTGTGTGGATAGCCGACGACCATCACGATGTCCCGCACCGCGAGCAAGGGTTCAAATGCCTGTTGTACCCGCTGGTCCAGACTGGGACGCAACACCAGATCTTCGGGAGGATACCCACACAGGGCTAATTCTGGAAACGCAATCAGCTGAACGCCTTCGGACGCTGCCTGTGTGGCCAGTTGCGCCATGCGCTGTGCATTGTGCATCAGGTTTCCAATGCGATAGACATGCTGTGACAGGGCAATCACGAGGGAAGTCATGGCAGGCCAATTTCCTGTAACGGTAAAAACTAACATGAGAGGGAACAATCACTTGCTGACAGTGAGTACAGCAAGCGTTATCCGAAAAGCCACTTACGGCGGGAACTGATTTACACTGCAGGGTAAGCAGAAAAAAAGGCCATCACTGTGTTCAAACTGTTGATCATTACGCTGATCGTGGTGTATCTGATGCGCTCGTTCTGGCGTCTGATGTACCCGAGTCTGCCTCCCGGCTTGGAGCCAGGCAAGCCACGCGAAATCCCGCTAAAGGCCTGTGAATATTGCGGCATTCTTGTAGCGGAAAACAAGGGCATTCACCGCCGTGGGCACTTTTTTTGTCAGGCGGATCACGCCGATCGCTACTATGCCTAAATCTGTGCCCAAACCAGTGCCTGAATTAGCGCCTAAACCGCAACCAGCCACTCAGCCCAATCGCCTTATAACGACTGACTGGAATCGCTGGCAACGCTGGCTGTTGCGGATTCGGCAGGAGCGGGGCCTGACGGCAGGCGAAAGGGGCTTGGCTCAAAGTGTGTTTGGAGAGGCAATGGAATATGAGCGTGTCAGGCTGATTGCCTCAGACTGGCTGTGGCAACGCCATGCATTGGCTCCCAATGGCAAAGTGTATTTTCATCCCAATGATTTTTCGGATGATTTTAGTAGTGAGCGGCTGGAGATCCAGGGCTGGCTGATCCATGAACTGACGCATGTCTGGCAGTTTCAGCAGGGGATGGCGGTGGCGCGCCGCGCGCTGGTCGATCGGCGGTATGCCTATGTGCTGGAACAGGGTAAAACCTTTCTGCAGTACGGTATTGAGCAACAGGCGCAAATGGTGCAGGACTGGTTTCTGGCGCGAGAGCGGGGTGAGGAGTGTGGAAAGTGGGCCTGTGTGCCGTTTTTCAGAGTCAAATCAACGCATATCGTATAAGTTTCTATCAACCAGCATTTTAATGCTGCCTTGACGAAAGAAAATATAGGCTGTTGGTCTATAAGAGTAGCTGTAAGAATAGTTTCGGCAGGTCAAGCCTTTACCATTACTAAAGACCATGACGCAGTCAGAATCACATCCTTCAAAAGCACTCCCTTACTTACCATCACCATCAACCCATTTTTCAATGGTTAAGGCATCAATAAGTGTGTATCCGAGCAAGCGTTAGAGCTGATAATCTGAAATGGATGCTTTGGCTTGAAGAATGGGTGCAGTCACTAAAAAAATTAAAAAATTTTTTAGTTGTGGGTTCTCCCATCATTAAAAAAACCGCCCCCTAAGGAGCGGCTCTCGAAACATCTATCGCGTGAAGACTTAGCGCTTGTCCACCGCGACAAAGTCACGCTGCGCTGGGCCAGTGTAGAGCTGGCGTGGGCGAGCGATCTTGTAAGGGGCAGAGTGCATTTCCAGCCAGTGGCTGATCCAGCCCACAGTACGTGCCAGGGCAAAAATTACCGTAAACATGCTGGTCGGAATACCAATCGCTTTCAGGATGATGCCTGAATAGAAATCGACGTTCGGATACAGTTTGCGCTCGATAAAGTACGGATCGGACAGGGCAATTTTTTCCAGTTCCATCGCAAGAGCCAGTTGTGGGTCATTGATGCCCAGCGCTTCCAGCACTTCGTCGCAGGTCTGTTTCATCACTTTGGCGCGAGGGTCAAAGTTCTTATAGACACGGTGACCAAAGCCCATCAGTTTGACTTCTTTGGTTTTGACCTTTTCCATAAACGGCGCAACGTTTTCAATGGTGCCGATTTCGTCGAGCATTTTCAGCACGGCTTCGTTGGCACCACCATGCGCTGGTCCCCACAGGGCAGCGATACCGGCAGCGATACAGGCATAAGGGTTGGCGCCGGTTGAGCCCGCCATACGGACGGTAGACGTCGAGGCGTTTTGCTCATGATCCGCATGCAGGGTAAAGATACGATCCATGGCTTTGGCCAGAATCGGGTTGACTTTGTAATCACGGTCAGCCGGAGTAGCAAACATCATGTGCAGGAAGTTTTCTGCATAATCCAGATCATTGCGTGGATACATGAAGGGCTGGCCAACGGTGTATTTGTAGCTCATCGCGGCGATGGTCGGGATCTTAGCGATCAGACGAATAGCGGTAATTTCGCGGTGTTTCGGGTCTGCCACATCAAGACCATCGTGGTAAAACGCCGACAGGGCACCGACCACGCCACACATCACCGCCATTGGGTGAGCATCACGGCGGAAGCCTTCGAAAAACTTCCGCAACTGGTCGTGCACCATGGTGTGATTCATCACCAGGGCATCAAATTCTTTCTTTTGAGCGGCAGTCGGCAGCTCGCCATTCAGCAGCAGGTAGCAGACTTCGAGGTAATCGGCTTTTTCAGCCAGTTGGGCAATCGGATAGCCGCGATGCAGCAGTACGCCCTTGTCACCATCGATAAAAGTGATTTTGGATTCACAGCTGGACGTCGCCATAAAACCCGGATCAAAGGTAAAGTAGTCCTGTGCCAAAACATCTTTGACATCAATCACATCCGGACCCAGTGTGCCGCTGTAGATTGGCAGCTCAATGTTTTTGTCGTTCAGCGTAAGAACGGCTTTCTTTCCAGTCGTGCCAGACATGTATGAAACTCTCCGGAGTGATAGAGGAGGACAGTGAGTGTGAGTCTGTAAGAACGGCGATTGCGCGTGCCCAGCTCAGGCCCCTGAAAAACCGTGATAGCTTAGTAGTTGTCGTGATTTTGTCAATCACTTGCCACTGGTCTACAGAGTTTATTCATAAATTGCGGGCGACTCAGCGTAAATTTGCGAGATAGAGCCACACGGGCGAAACACCACTGACAGTCATTACGTAACGCACACAACGGTTGCATGTAGTGGGATTACAGGCTCGTTAAGCTTAAAGGGCGTAAATGGACTGTAGCAGAGCTTGTGAGTCAAGGCATGTAGGGGCAATCGGACTTGTATGGCCTGACATGACAAAATTGTCTCAGGGTGTTTCAAAGCCCATGACTTATTCAAGTACTATGGCTATGACTCGTTTAGGATTAGCTTAGGACTGGTTTACGGGGAAAATGGACTGCGTAAAATTGCGGCAGCCCGTCGTTCGCTGGGCACCCTTTTGGGGCGCTCGCTGACAATACAAGGAAGTCCAAGCAAGTCATTTGTAATTAAGCCCCTTTCTATTTATACTTTTTAGCCGTTTGAAAGGGTGTGAGCCGGATGGTTTTCGGAGCACATTGTTTCTTTGTCAGCACAGCGTGTTGTCAAAACTGCTATTTCTTATCTGAACCTGCAAAAGGTTAAACCTACAGGATGCCCGCTGTGAAAAACAACAGACCGGTCAATTTGTCCATGGGTCAGGTGCTGAGTGTCAACCTCAAGTCGCCTGTGGCAATCGCCTCGATTCTGCACCGTGTGTCCGGGATCATTATCTTTCTTCTGATTCCGGTGCTGCTCTGGCTGCTTCAGGGCTCGCTGGCCTCTCCCGAAAGCTTTGCCCACATTCGTAATGATGTCTTTGGCAATCTGCTGGTGCGCCTTGTCGTATGGGCGTTTGTGGCCGGACTGATTTATCACTTTATCGTCGGCGTAAAACACTTGCTGGCCGATGTCGGTGTGGCAGAAGAGCTGCAAAGTGGTCGTACCGCAGCCACGATTGCCCTGATCCTATCGGCAGTCGGTATCCTCGCGTCCTTTGTCTGGGTGGTGCTGTAATGAAAAGTGCAACAGGATTAACCGGTTCCGGTTCGCGTGACTGGGCGGTACAGCGTATTAGCGCGATCGTGCTGGCCTTGTACACCGTTGTCGTACTGGGCTGGATTGCCACGCACAGTGGTTTTGGATACGAGCAGTGGTACGGCTTTATGATGACCCTGCCGATGCGACTGTTCAGTTTGCTGGCGGTGGTGTCACTGGCAGGTCATGCCTGGGTGGGATTGTGGACGGTACTGACCGATTACGTCACGGTACGTCAAATGGGTGCGGGAGCCAATGGCCTGCGGCTGGTGCTGCAGTCGGCCATGGTCATTGCCGTGATTGTGTTTACTGTCTGGGCCCTCCAGATTTTCTGGCATTGAACCCAACCCCGAATTAGGAATTTGTCATGGCTGTTTTGTCCAAAGATGACATGAGCAATATCAAAACGCTCAATTTCGACGCTGTTATTGTCGGTGGCGGTGGTTCAGGCATGCGTGCCTCCCTGCAACTGGCGCGTGCCGGCCTGAAAGTGGCGGTACTGACCAAAGTTTTCCCTACCCGTTCGCACACGGTCGCTGCCCAGGGTGGTATCGGTGCCAGTCTGGGCAACATGGGTGAAGACAACTGGCATTATCATTTCTATGACACTGTAAAAGGCTCTGACTGGCTCGGTGATCAGGATGCCATTGAGTTCATGTGCCGTGAAGCACCCAAGATGGTGTATGAACTGGAACACATGGGCATGCCCTTTGACCGTAATGCGGACGGTACAATTTATCAGCGGCCGTTTGGTGGTCACAGTGCCAATTACGGCGAAAAAGCGGTTCCGCGTGCGTGTGCGGCGGCTGACCGGACTGGTCATGCGCTGCTGCATACCCTGTACCAGAAAAATCTGGAGCTGGGCACGCAGTTCTTTGTGGAATGGATCGCGCTCGATCTGATTCGCAATGCCGATGGCGATGTGCTGGGTGTTACCGCGATTGATCAGGAAACCGGAACGATTGGCGTGTTTCAGGCTAAAACCACCCTGTTTGCGACGGGTGGTGCCGGTCGTATTTACGCTGCTTCGACCAATGCCTACATTAATACCGGTGATGGACTGGGCATGGCGGCACGTGCGGGCATTCCACTGCAGGACATGGAATTCTGGCAATTCCACCCAACGGGTGTGGCCGGTGCTGGCGTGCTACTGACGGAAGGTTGCCGGGGTGAAGGCGGTGTGCTGCGCAACTGCAATGGCGAGCCCTTCATGGAACGCTATGCGCCAACCCTGAAAGACCTTGCGCCGCGTGACTTTGTATCGCGCTCAATGGATCAGGAAATCAAGGAAGGCCGTGGCTGTGGTCCCAACAAGGACTACGTGGTACTCGATCTGACGCACCTTGGCGCTGAAACCATCATGAAGCGGCTGCCGTCGGTGTATGAAATTGGCAAGAAATTCGCCAACGTCGATTGCACAAAAGAGCCGATTCCGGTGGTGCCGACGATTCACTACCAAATGGGCGGTATCCCGACCAACATTCATGGTCAGGTCGTTGCGCCTAAAGGCGATAACCCGAATGTTGTCGTCAAGGGTTTCTACGCGATTGGTGAATGTTCCTGCGTGAGTGTGCATGGGGCAAACCGTCTGGGCACCAACTCACTGCTGGATCTGGTGGTGTTTGGCAAGGCAGCGGGTGATCACATCATCGAAACCGTGCGTAACAGCAACAGCGACTATCAGCCACTGCCAGCTGGGGTGCTTGAGCAAACCATGGCGCGCGTAAACGCCCTGCAAAACACTCAGGCCGGTGAAAATGCCCAGGATGTCGCGGATGAAATCCGTCGGGTCATGCAGCAGCATGCCGGGGTGTTCCGTACGCAGAGCGTGATGGATGAAGGCGTTAAGAAAATTCTGGCGCTGGCTCCGCGGGTGAAAAACATTCACCTTAAAGACAAATCACAAGTCTTTAACACTGCCCGTATCGAAGCGCTGGAAGTCGAAAACCTGTTTGAAGTCGCCAAGGCCACCATGATCTCCGCGGCGGCTCGCCGTGAGTGCCGTGGTGCGCATACGGTGGTGGATTATGAGCGTCCCGCTAATGATCCCGTGCATCCGAATGGCCGTAACGACGAAGAGTGGATGAAGCACACGCTGTGGTATTCCGTCGATAACCGTCTGGAATACAAGCCAGTCCGTACCAAACCGCTGACCGTGGACACCGTGCCACCCAAAGCCCGTACATTCTAAGGCGGGGAGAGCAAACATGAGTCGTACCCGTACGTTTAACATCTATCGCTACGATCCAGACAAGGATAAAGCGCCCTACATGCAGTCCTACCAGCTGGAGCTGGATGATGGCGATCGCATGTTGCTGGATGCCCTGATCAAACTGAAAAAGCTGGATGAAACCCTGTCATTCCGCCGTAGCTGCCGTGAAGGTATTTGCGGTTCGGATGGCATGAACATCAATGGCAAGAACGGTCTGGCCTGCCTGCAGAACCTGAATGACCTGCCCGCTACCATTGAGCTGCGCCCGCTGCCCGGCCTGCCAGTGATTCGCGATCTGGTAGTGGACATGAACCAGTTTTATACCCAGTATGAAAAGGTTCGCCCGTATCTGATCAACAATCAGCCTGCGCCACCGACCGAGCGCCTGCAATCACCGGAAGACCGTGAAAAGCTGGATGGTTTGTATGAGTGCATTCTGTGCGCGTGCTGCTCAACGTCCTGCCCATCCTTCTGGTGGAATCCTGACAAGTTCCTTGGCCCATCTGCCTTGCTGCATGCCTATCGCTTTATCGCTGATAGTCGTGACCTGGATACCTCGGAGCGGCTGGCGCGTCTGGATGATCCGTTCAGCCTGTTCCGTTGCCGTGGCATCATGAACTGTGTGTCGGTCTGCCCCAAAGGCCTGAACCCGACCAAGGCGATTGGTCATATCCGTAATCTGATGCTGGATTACGCGGGCTAAAAAGTGGTATTTGAATCTAAGTAACTTCTATTGAGTTACTGCTCAATAACAAAACGCCCCTTTGTTGGGGCGTTTTTTATGTCTATGACCTGATAATTTCAACATACCCGCTTGATTATTAAGAGCTTTTAAACAAAAAACATTATGCCACAAAATAACTTAACATGTAATTTTTGAAAAATTCAGTACTGAATGATAGGAAAATGATAGGAAGCTGTGTGACGGATCTTCATGTAAATCTTGTGCATAAGTTTTTCATTTTTTTATTTATATGTTTGGTTGATTGATGGTAAGGCCTGGGCTGGAAGCTTCGCTGCCAAAAGATGTAGCGTGGTTGAGGCATGTTCCAAAAAGCATACAAATCCCCAAAGTGTGGTATTGATCTTAAGAATGGGGATGGGCAGAATCAGGTCATCCAAAAGCATGCTCCCCGAAAACTTGCACTCATTACGGTTTTGGCGATAAAAGCTGCTCTGGCAACATTGGGTTTTGTGGTTTATCAGGCAAAACTATCTATTTAATGTGGGTAAAGGAATATTACCATGATATCAAAATCTTTCAAACTAACAACAGTAGCAGCACTTGTAGGTGTTGCCCTGGTTGGCGTTGGTTGTAAAAACTCCAAAAACAATGGTAGCAATGGTGTTGTGTATACGCCTACTACCGCTCCAGCTACTAACCTGACTCAAGCTTACAAATACATTATTGTATTTTTGGATGCTGCTACTGGCCAGCCTGTGGCGGACGATCTGCAAGTGACATTTGCAGGGCCGGCTACAGTTGTTGATAATAATGGTGTTTCGGTTGCGGGAAAAACCTTTGATGTTAAGCAGGCTATGGCTGTGGCTAGTGACCTTGCAGGCACAGATGACAACTTTACAGTTATAGCATCTAATAGCACAGCCGGCTGGGTTAAAACCGGCGTTAAAGTTAGCAAGGCTACTTCTTCTGAAGGGTCGCAGACTATTGAAGTCAAGTTGGTAAACACTAAAAATGCAGCGGCATTGAATAATAATACTAATGTGGGTATCGCTATGGCCGTTAGCACTGCCCCAGCAGGTGCTAATAATGCTATTACGGATCAAGCAGCTGGCTTGACAGTAACCACCCCAGCCAAGACTGTGACGAATACTTCTGGCGCTCAGGAAGCAATCGGCACGGCAACAATCACTATCCCTTCGGGTACTAAAGCATATGCAACGGAAGCTGATGCTGCGGCCGGAACCAATCCGATTACTGTTACGGGCAATATCAGCCTTTCGGCGGTCAAATTCGGTACTAATAGTACGTCGTCCTTGTCTGCCTTCCCAGGTGGCTTCCAGCCAACTATCGCTGGTAATGCGACCGGTAACTTTATTACTGGTGGTTTTGCACAGTTTAATTTGACTGATTCAAATGGCAATGTACTGAAGAATTTTGATAAGCCTCTGAATCTGACCATTGACTTGCCGAAAGTTTCGAAAAAGGTAGATGGGACTGCGCTTAATCCAGGCGATACCTATGATGTATGGAGCTATAACGAAAGTACTGGCCAATGGGTAAAAGAAACGAGTGGTATCATTCAGCTGAAAGCTTCTGATCCTACCAACGCTGCTTCTGAGCCATATTATGAGGTTAAATTTACCTCTAAACACTTGTCTTACTGGAATCTGGATTTCCACATTCCTACAAGCTGTACTGGTCGTATAAACCTGCAACGCCCTGCAGGTGATGCACGCTATCTCCAAGTAGAGTTACTGGGCCTGCCCTCAAATATGTTCTATAATCGCTACCAGTTTATGACTACCGACAGTAATTTGACTTTCCGTAATTACCCAGGTGGCCAAAAAGCAACCGTGATGATTAAAGATTTAAATGGCAGGCTTCTGGGTAGTACTACACCTGTTGACATTTGTGCTACACCGCCAACGATTAATTTGGTTAATCCACTTCCAACAAATATAAATGTGGATGTAAATGTTACTGAAAGCTGCCCTGATGGCTCTAATAAACGTGCATTGCCGACTAATATTTGGATGAATCTGAATTATTATATTTGGCGTTCAGGCTATGCTTATAAGGCTGCAAATTCTAACGTAGCTACAGCAACGTTTAGAACCTTGCCAGTTGGCCAAAGTGCAAGGCTGTATGTATACGATCGGAATACCCGCTGGTGGGACCAACGTCAAGTTACTATTGGCTCTTCAATAAATGTAAATCTGCCAACCATGACTTGCAAGGCAGTCCGGCCTACTGGTGCAGTTGGTCGCTAATACAGACTCTGGCGGTAGTGATAAAAGGCTTTTATGCTGCCTTAGGGTGGCATAAAAGCTTTTTTGTTTTAAGTATAAGAGAGTGCTTTAATGTCCAAATCCATTAAACTGTTCATTACCTGCATGGTGGCTGGACTGGCTTCTGCACATGGATTCTCTGCACCTGCCAATAGTTTGACTGGCGGATACACAAGTGCCATTACTACACCGATTACAGCCACCTTGGCTTCGGGAGATATCTCGTTAAGTTATGCCAATAGCCTGAACATTGCAGGAATAGACAATAGAGGAATTGACCTCAGTTTAGGATTGGGATTATTCGACAATTTTGAAGTGTATGGGGTGGTGGCGAGCCACGATCTCAATACTAATTGCTTTACGAACAACTGTGGTTTGCGAGATTTATCCGTATCAGCGAAATACCGCTTGCCGGAATTGGCAACACTTATGGCGATTCGAGGGTCGCCATGGATCCCGAGCGTTGCACTCGGAGGTACTGACATTGCTGGCGAAACCAAGCAAAACACAGCCTATTATGGAGTGGCACAATGGGATTTGCCACAGTGGAAAGCGAGTGCGGGGTGGGGAAAAGTTCGGTCAAATAAAATACACTCCATGCTGGACGGACCTTTTGGCAGCCTTAGTTGGACGGTATCAGAGTACGCGCAGCCCACTCTGGAATATCTGGATGGTAAACCACAAATTGGAAGCCAATTTTTTTACCAGCCCACCGATTGGCAGGCCTCTTTCCATGGTAGCTTTTATGTTCGACCGCAAGACGATAAAAACAAATGGGGTTTTGGTCTTGGAGTGCAGCGCTCTATGGATTATTCAGCTTTCCGTACCCACACTAAATTCAATCGAACAAATTCCAATGAAGGCAGGTCGATAGAAGCTGAAACAATCGATTCATCGGTTAATCGTATGGCCCAAGCCAATTCACATTCTTTGCATTCAGGTGTGAGGGGTGATCTAAACGGTCTGGTGCAGCAACTATCCAGTGAAGGATTTAACGATATTGCCATCAAACAGGGAGCGATTTACACCATCCTGGTAGATGCCCAGTCGTTTGACTGGAATATAACGGATGCTATGGGTGCTGCTTTAAAACAGGTATACCGCTGGTCTTCACTTCAGTCACAGTCGATTGGAGTTCGATTAGTGCTGCAAAAGTATGGGATTCCATTGGTAGCTGTCGAAACCGATACGGCATGTTTATCACGCTGGGCAGGGGAGTCTACTTCCTGCCAGTCTCCTGTGATTCGTCGTATACAAACCGATGGTCTAGCTGAGCTGGTTCAGGGAGTTCAGTGGGATTATCAGTCGACAGGATGGACACAATCCAAAGTCGAGTTCTATCCTAAACTTGCCTACACTCTTGCTACTGAGTACGGCGTGCTGGATTATTCTCTAGGTCTTGGTACTTCCATTAAGCTGCCACTTGGTTGGAATGGCAGCCTCGCTGAAATTGAAACGGTAATACCAGTTCGAAATAGTGAAGATTTTCAAACAGGTAGCATATATCAGTCCAGCGCCCTGCAATCTGGCATTGAGCGTGCTGTCTTGCACCAATTCTGGGTGCCTGCGCCACAAATAATGGCGCACGTGATGGGCGGTCAGCTAGGGCGTGATGAAACTGGGGTGCTTGCCGAGAGCCAATGGCAAAACCATACGGGTGGGCAGCAATTTCGATTATCCGCAGGAGCCTATACCCTCTCTGGTAAGTCGGGGAGTCAGGTGCCGGTTTGGGCGGGGTACCGGTACCAGTGGAAGAATATGCAGGTGGGTGTGGATGCAGGACGGTTTTACGGTGGAGATTCGGGGCTGAGATTGAGTAGTCAGTGGTGGTATGGTGACACAGCCGTTCAGCTACAGTTTGCCAAGACCAAAGACCCTGAGGTCGCTTCTTTAATCGGCCTACAAATAAGCTTCCCTCTGACTACCCGTAAAAATCTTTATTACTCAAACCTGCATTTAGGGGGTGACCCGGATTACAGCAAAGAAATTCGAACCCGTGTTCACAGTCCGCAAAACACCTTGGTCGGTAGCAGGGCTCGCGATTTTTCGGATAATTATACGATTGACACACTGCGAAATCGTGATCGCTTGTCTGAAAAATATGTGTTGGGTCAACAGTCGCGCATTAAGGCTGCATTTCTCGCCTATTGAGGCAGCCATCGTTGTCAGATGGTTACACCTGACAACTGGGCTAAAGACTAAGGGCGAATCTGTTACTACCCATGTCATTTGCATTAAAAGCCCATTCACTTGAATGGGTTTGCTTCGTTTATAGTCTTGGTTTTATCAGGCCGCACACACAGTGCGTTACGCAAAACAACAATACTCCCGCTTCCGACGGTTGATGGACTACTATGGGTAGACTATTTTTAACGGGAATGATTGCTATTGGTGAAAAAAATTATTGTTGGTGTTCTAAGGTGGTAGTCTTTCGACCAGCGCATGCTAAGGCAGGAATTTTAAAGTGGTTTATTATTTGTTCAGCTCGGACTTAGGGGCGGGCAACGGCTACTAAACTCATCACATCCGCTACTGCCTCTGTGATACGAAGGTGTGATAGCTGTTTTATTGAATCGGGTGTTGCCAGATTTTAAAGGGACTTCATAGAAAATCGGGACGGATTTTAGGCAATTAGGAAAGAATCGATCGTCTGCGCACTCGATTTTCGGTCATTGATTTTGATAGCGAGTTTTGATGGCATGTTAAATGCTGTAATGATCGGAGGCAGTCCTTTTGGCCAAAGTACGCATAGCACGCTACTTTCGCCAAAACGATTTGCAAAAATGCCGTTCTGAGCTGCCAAAACCTTCATTGTAAGGTGGAAACAGCCGGAGTGCGGTAGCGTTACCACGATGATGCCGTCAGTGACTCTAGTTCTTGGTGAGTTACTGGAGTTGTGCTTGTTTATTCAGGATGACGGTGTGATTGTGGGTGGGCGGTATCTGGTGGCGGGAGGCTCCCTGCGCTAGAGCTGTCGGCTCGGATTGAGCCAATTCTGTCTGGGAAACCGACAGAAATTCAACGTGGGTATGTCCAGCGGGCAGCTTGCATTTTTGCGATCCAGAAAAGAGCACACTCATGCAACAGCGTGACCCAAATTTTTCCCTTCCTCCAGACACCCAACTGTCTGCAGAAAATGCCGCCTATCTCGAAGAGCTCTATGAGCATTATTTGACCTCGCCTCAAGAGGTTGATCCTGAGTGGGCGCAGTATTTTGATCAGTATCCCAAAGGGGATCAGCCACATTCCAATGTACGCGAGCAATTTTTGCTACTGGCGCGCAACAGTACTCGTGTCCAGCCGATGCTGCAAAGTTCGGTCAGTACGGAGCATGAACGCCGCCAGGTTGGTGTCTTGCAGCTGATTGCGGCCTATCGAAACCGTGGCCATCAAAAAGCAAAGCTTGATCCGCTGGGTTTGGCCAAGCGTGAAACGGTTCCCGATCTGGAGCTGGCTGCGCATGGGCTGTCGCGTTCAGATCTGGACACCGTGTTTCAAACCGGCAATCTGGCGATTGGCAAGGGTGAAGCGACACTGGGTGAGATGGTTCAGGCAATGGAAGCCATCTACTGCGCGTCGATCGGCGCCGAGTACATGCACATTGTGGACACCAAGGAAAAGCGCTGGATTCAGCAGCGTCTGGAGGGGGCGCGTGGAATTCCACAATCTACTCCAGAGGTGCGCAAACATTTACTGGAGCGCCTGACGGCGGCGGAAGGCCTCGAAAAATACCTGGGCAGTAAATACGTCGGTGCCAAGCGCTTTGGTCTTGAAGGCGGCGAAAGCTTTATCCCGATGGTCAATGAAATGATTCAGCGGGCGGGTACTCAGGGTACGCTGGAAGTCGTGATCGGCATGGCTCACCGTGGCCGGCTGAATTTGCTGGTAAATATTCTGGGTAAAAACCCCGGCGATCTCTTTGATGAATTTGAAGGCAAGAGTCTGGCTAAAAAAGGCTCGGGGGATGTCAAATACCATCAGGGCTTTTCGTCGAATGTCATGACGCCGGGCGGTGAAATTCATCTGGCACTGGCGTTTAACCCGTCCCATCTGGAAATTGTCAGCCCCGTTGTTGAAGGCTCTGTGCGTGCACGTCAGGTTCGGCGGGGGGGTGTGGGCGGTGATAGCGTATTGCCCATTATCGTGCATGGCGATGCTGCCTTTGCGGGGCAGGGCGTCGTCATGGAAACCTTCCAGATGTCCCAGACACGTGGCTACAAGGTCGGCGGTACGCTGCACATCGTGATCAATAATCAGGTGGGCTTTACCACTAGCCGGCAGGCCGATGCACGTTCTACCGAATACTGTACCGACATTGCCAAAATGGTTCAGGCGCCGATTTTCCATGTGAATGGCGACGACCCTGAGGCGGTGCTGTTTATCACCCAGGTAGCGCTGGACTACCGGATGCAATTTAAGAAAGACGTAGTAATCGATCTGTTCTGCTATCGCCGCCGGGGCCATAACGAAGCAGATGAGCCCAATGCTACCCAGCCGCTGATGTATCAGGTGATCAGCAAGTTACCTACTACCCGTACCCTGTATGCTGACACGCTGGTGAGCCAGCAGGTCCTGACACGCTCCGAAGCAGATGCCATGGTTGAGGACTATCGTTCTGCACTGGAAAACGGTGAGCATGTCGCCTATTCACTGGTACAGGAACCGAATACCAGCCTGCATGTCGATTGGTCGCCTTTTTTGGGTCATGAGCTGGTCGATGAATGGGAAACGGGTGTCAGTCAGGAAAAACTGGTGGGTTATGCACAGCGCATGGCGACGTTGCCTGAAGGTTTTGTCCTGCAAAAACAGGTGCAAAAAGTCATTGATGACCGGTTTAAAATGCAGTCGGGCGAGATGCCTCTGAACTGGGGTGCCGCCGAAACCCTCGCTTATGCCTCACTGCTGGATGAAGATTTTCTGGTGCGCATTACCGGACAGGATGTAGGTCGTGGGACTTTCTCTCATCGTCATGCGGAACTGTTCAATCAGGTGGATGGCAAGCTGTACGTGCCCCTGCGTCATCTGAAGGAAAACCAGCCACGCTTTGCTATCTACGACTCGCTGTTGTCCGAAGAGGCGGTATTGGCGTTTGAGTATGGCTATGCCACGACCATTCCAAAATCATTGATCATCTGGGAAGCCCAGTTTGGCGATTTTGTGAATGGTGCCCAGGTTGTCATCGATCAGTTTATCTGTTCGGGAGAAACCAAATGGGAGCGGGTGTGCGGTCTGACCCTGTTGCTGCCTCATGGCTTTGAAGGGCAGGGGCCGGAGCATTCTTCTGCGCGTCTGGAGCGTTTCCTGCAATTGTGTGCAGAAGACAATATGCAGGTCTGTACCCCAACCACGCCCGCGCAAATTTTCCACGTCCTGCGCCGTCAGGCAGTTCGTCCGCTGCGCAAGCCATTGATCATCATGTCACCCAAGAGCTTGCTTCGCCACAAATTGGCAATTTCAGATCTGAGTGAACTCACTTCTGGTGGTTTCCAGACAGTGATGGATGAAGTGGATGCGCTGCAAAAGCCCGACGTTAAGCGCATCGTGCTGTGTGGTGGCAAGGTCTATTACGATTTGCTGGAAAAGCGCCGCGAAAAACAGCTGGCGGATGTTGCACTGGTGCGTATTGAACAGCTGTATCCATTTCCCGCCAAGAGCCTGCAGGCACTGATCGCTTCCTACCCTTCGGTGGAGCAGGTCGTCTGGTGTCAGGAAGAGCCACAAAATCAGGGTGCCTGGAGCTTTGTGGCGCCACTTTTGTATCAGGTCGCCTTGCAGGTACGTCCTGAAAAAATGCTGCCCGTCAGTTTTGCTGGCCGTCCACCCTCCGCAGCTCCGGCGTGCGGCTCCCCGTATTTACATGCCCATCAACAAGCAGAGCTGGTTGCCCAAGCCTTAGGCATTCCTCTGGAACAACAAGGAGATTCCAACAATGGCCACTGAGATCAAAGCTCCCGTATTCCCTGAGTCCGTGGCTGATGGCACTGTCGCAACCTGGCATAAAAAAGTCGGCGAACCCGTGACCCGGGACGAAGTGCTAGCGGATATAGAGACCGATAAGGTCGTGCTGGAAGTAGTGGCTCCTTCGGATGGTACCCTGACCCAGATCCTCAAAAATGAGGGCGATACCGTACTGTCGGCTGAAGTGCTGGCTTTATTTACTGCTGGCGCTGGATTTACTGCTGGCCCTGGCGCAGGGGCTGCACCGACCGCACCTACTGCGGCTCCTTCCCAAAAAGCTGTATCACCGGATGCGACCGAGCCTGCCGATTTGCAAAAATCCGCCGCCAGTACCCAGGCCGGTGCTACCGCCATTGTGCCGCGTGAAGGCGCTGCTGCTGCGGATACCGATCAGAGCCCTGCCGTGCGCAAGGCCATTGCGGAGACCGGAAGTAATGCCGCTGATATCAGTGGCACTGGCCGCGGTGGTCGCATTACCAAAGAAGATGTCCAGCAGCACCTCAGCCAGCCAGCACCCGCGCCAGTGGCCCCTGCTGCAGCGCTGTCAGTCGCCGTTGGTGAGCGGGTGGAAAAACGCGTTCCCATGACGCGCCTGCGGGCCAAAGTGGCCGAACGCCTGCTACAGGCTTCGCAAAATACCGCCATGCTGACGACCTTTAACGAAGTCAATATGAGACCCATCATGGACATGCGCAAGGGTTATCAGGAGCGCTTTGAAAAGCGTCACGGCGTGAAACTGGGCTTTATGTCTTTCTTTGTCAAGGCCGCTACCGAGGCGCTGAAACGCTTCCCAGCCGTCAATGCCTCGATTGATGGCAACGACATTGTGTATCACGGTTATTACGATCTGGGTGTGGCGGTCTCCTCTGACCGTGGTCTAGTCGTTCCTGTCCTACGCGATACCGATCGGATGAATCTGGCTGAAATGGAGAAAAACATTCTCGATTACGGCAAAAAGGCCCGTGATGGCAAGCTGGGCATTGATGACCTGACCGGCGGTACCTTCACCATTTCCAATGGCGGTGTGTTTGGCTCGCTGATGTCTACGCCGATCCTGAACCCGCCACAAACCGCCATTCTGGGTATGCACAAGATTCAGGAGCGTCCGATGGCGGTGAATGGCGAAGTGGTCATTCTGCCTATGATGTATCTGGCGTTATCGTATGACCACCGCCTGATCGATGGCAAGGAAGCGGTACAGTTTCTGGTCACAATCAAAGAGCTGGTCGAAGATCCTGCGCTGTTGCTGCTGGATTTGTGATTGGAATGACGAGCTGTTTCAGCATCCATCCTTGATGCCCAATCGGTCGCTGCTAAACCACGCTTTAGGGCAAGCTGGAAACTATTAATGAGAGTAAATTATGTCCCAACCCTATGATCTGGTTGTTATCGGTGGTGGCCCTGGTGGCTATGAAGCGGCCATTCGCGGTGCCCAGCTGGGCATGAAAGTCGCCTGTATCGAAAAACGGGTACACAAAGGCAAGCCTTCACTGGGTGGTACTTGTCTCAACGTGGGTTGTATTCCTTCCAAGGCCTTGCTGGACAGCTCCCATCGCTTTGAAGCGACTCAGCACGACCTGGCCGCGCATGGCATCAGCACCGGTGCCGTCAGTATCGACATCGCGACCATGCTCTCCCGCAAGGACAAAGTGGTGGATCAGCTCACCGGCGGTATTGCCCAGTTACTCAAAGGCAATGGTGTGGATTGGCTGCAGGGTACGGGCAAATTACTGGCTAATAAAGTGGTGGAATTTACGCCCCTCGATGGCTCTGCATCCCAGCAATTACAGGCTCAAAACGTCATTCTGGCGTCGGGCTCGGTGCCGATTAACATTCCTGTGGCCAAAGTCGATGAAGACCGGATTGTCGACTCTACCGGTGCGCTTGAATTTGCCGAAGTGCCGAAACGACTGGGTGTGATTGGCGCTGGTGTGATTGGCTTGGAATTGGGATCCGTTTGGCGGCGATTGGGCAGTCAGGTGACGGTTTTTGAAGCGCTGGATGATTTTTTACCGATGCTGGACAAGGCATTGGCCAAAGAATCGCAAAAAACGCTGAAAAAACAGGGTCTGGATATCCAGCTGGGCGCCAAAGTGTCTGCGAGTCAGATTTCGGACACGGGTGTCACCGTGACCTATACCCAGGGCGGAGCGGAAAAAACGGCTGAATTTGATCGCCTGATCGTCTGTGTCGGTCGCAAGCCGTACACCGAGGCATTGTTGGCCGAAGATGCGGGGATCGCGCTGACCGAGCGTGGCTTTGTGCAAGTGAATGACCAGTGCCTGACCAGCGTGCCCGGCGTCTATGCCATTGGCGATCTGGTGCGCGGCCCAATGCTGGCGCACAAGGCGATGGAAGAAGGTGTGATGGCCGTTGAGCGCATCCACGGGCAGGCGGTGCAAGTGAATTACGACACGATTATCGGCGTGATTTATACCCATCCTGAAATTGCCTGGGTCGGTTTGTCCGAAGAAACCGCTGCCGCCAAAGGGCATGAGGTCAAAACTGGTCAGTTTGGCTTTGCGGTGAATGGTAGGGCGCTGGCGTCAGGTGAGGCGGCGGGCTTCGTCAAATTTGTTGCGGATGCCAAAACCGATCGACTGTTAGGAATGCATGTGATTGGGCCAAATGCCGGTGACATCGTGCATCAGGGCATGATTGCGCTGGAATTTGTCTCTAGCGTCGAAGACTTGCAACTGATGACGTTTGCACACCCTACGTTGTCCGAAGTCGTGCATGAAGCGGCGCTGTCGGTGGATGGGCGGGCGATTCATGCCATTCAACGCAAACGGAAATAATCCATCATGCCCTATAAGCCCGACAGTTTCCCGGATTTGTCACCTTATCTGATCGTCCGTGACATGGCCTCGACACTGGCATTCTTGCGCGCCGTGTTTCAGGCAAGCGTGATGGATGAGCATTGCCACCCCGATGGTCGCACGCACGTTAGCCTGAAGATTGGCGATAGCGTGCTGATGGTGGGGCAGGCCGTGGGTGAGTATCAGCCGGCGCCGTGTCATGTGCACCTGTATGTGCCAGACCCTTTGGCGGTGTATGAACAGGCACTGGCACTGGGCGCAACCAGCCTCCAGCTGCCGGAGCCGCGAGAGGATGGCCATTTACGAGGTGGCTTTCTTGATTTGAACCAGACGGGCTGGTGGGTCGGCTGCCAGCATCTGGTGAACGCTGTTTAACGCGCTCTTTTTACGCTCTGTTTTTTAAGCACCGCTTGAGTTTTGTTTTCAGCAATACAGTATCAACCCCACTCAGTGATCCTGAGTGGATGGTGTTAACCCAGCGGGAAATCCAAGGAACCCAGCGATGAATCTACATGAATATCAGGGCAAACAACTCTTTGCTCAATACGGCCTGCCAGTGACCACTGGTATCGTGGCCAGCACACCTGCTGAAGCACGCGCTGCAGCAGAAAAAATTGGTGGGGGCGTCTGGGTAGTCAAGGCACAGGTACACGCCGGTGGCCGCGGTAAGGCAGGTGGCGTCAAACTGGTTAAAACGGTTGACGAAGTTGAAGCCTTTGCCAAGGACAAACTGGGCACGCGTCTGGTGACGTTTCAGACCGATGCCAAAGGTCAGCCGGTTGACAAAATTCTGGTCGATACCCCGATTGATATTGCCAACGAGCTGTATCTGGGCGCCGTGGTCGATCGGGCTACCCGTAAAATCGTGTTTATGGCCTCGACTGAAGGTGGCGTCAACATTGAAGATGTAGCGCACAACACCCCTGAATTGATCCACAAAATGACCATCGATCCGTTGATCGGCCCGCAAGCCTATCAAGGGCGTGAACTGGCTAAAAAACTGGGTCTGGATGCCAAGCAATCTCGCCAGTTTGCCGATATTTTTCAGAAACTTGCCAAATTGTTTGTTGAAAAGGATCTGGCCCTGCTGGAAATCAATCCACTGGTCATTAAAACCGACGGTGACCTGTTTTGTCTGGATGCGAAAATGGTGATTGACAGCAACGCGCTGTATCGCCATCCGGATTTGAAAGCGATGGACGATCCTTCGCAGGTGGACGACCGTGAGCGTCAGGCACAGGCTTGGGATCTCAACTATGTCGCTCTGGAAGGCAACATTGGCTGTATGGTCAATGGTGCCGGTCTGGCCATGGCGACCATGGACATCATCAAGCTGAAAGGCGGCCAGCCAGCCAACTTCCTGGATGTTGGGGGCGGAGCGACCAAGGAACGCGTTACCGAAGCCTTTAAAATTATCCTGTCGGATCAGGCGGTTGAAGCTGTACTGGTCAATATCTTCGGTGGGATTGTCCGGTGTGACATGATCGCTGAAGGCATTATTGCTGCGGTGAAAGAAGTGGGCGTCAAAGTCCCTGTGGTGGTTCGTCTGGAAGGCAATAACGCCGAACTGGGTGCCCAGAAACTGCGTGACCCTGCACTAAAAGCCAGTGGCCTGAACCTGATTCCTGCACCTTCCCTGAACGAAGCGGGCGAGCTGGTTGTCAAAGCCGCCGCCGATGCGAAACAAGCCTGAGACTTTGGAGTAAACCATGAGTGTATTAATCGACAAAAACACCAAAGTCATCTGTCAGGGCATCACGGGTGCGCAGGGCAGTTTTCACACCGAACAAGCGATTGCTTACGGTACCAACATGGTGGGTGGCGTGACCCCTGGCAAAGGCGGTACGACGCATCTGGGCCTACCGGTATTTGATACTGTAGAAGAAGCCGTCAAAGCCACCGGCGCCACCGCCTCGGTGATTTATGTGCCTGCTCCTTTTTGCAAGGATTCCATTCTGGAAGCCGCCGATGCTGGCATTGAGCTGATCGTCTGCATTACCGAAGGCATTCCGACCATTGATATGCTGTACGTCAAGGAATACCTGCTGAGCAAAAAGCCGAATGTGCGCATGATCGGCCCGAACTGCCCCGGTATCATTACCCCCGGCCAGTCCAAAATTGGCATCATGCCCGGCAGCATTCATTTGCCCGGTAAAGTCGGCATCGTCTCCCGTTCGGGCACCCTGACCTACGAAGCCGTAAAACAGACCACCGATCTGGGCTTTGGCCAGTCTACCTGTATCGGTATTGGCGGGGATCCGATTCCCGGCATGACCTTTATTGATGCGCTGAAACTGTTCCAGAACGATCCGCAGACCGAAGCCATCATCATGGTCGGTGAAATCGGTGGCAGTGCCGAAGAAGAAGCTGCAGCCTTTATCAAGGAACATGTCACCAAGCCAGTCGTGTCCTACATTGCGGGCGTCACGGCGCCGGCGGGCAAGCGCATGGGCCATGCGGGCGCCATCATTTCGGGCGGGAAGGGAACTGCTGCAGAAAAATTTGCTGCCTTGCAGGCTGCGGGGGTAAAAACCGTGGACAACCCGGCCATGCTGGGTCAGGGCATTAAAGAAATCACGGGCTGGTAAGGTCTGGTTTCCCTCAAAACCGCCCTGGGTCGCACGGGGTGGTTTTGTGTTTCTGAGGTAGTAGGATGTCAATTGATGTGCTTTTGACTTTTCTGCCTGCGAAGTTTCAAGCCTCCGACTAGCCAACCGCACTTAAACTCTGTACAATCCGGCCTTCGCTGTAGTGATGCGCGGCGAACCTTTATTGTCAAAGCATCTCGGAGTTTGTTATGTCCCTGACCAATGCCGATCGCGCTGCGATCATCGCTCAACATGCCCGCGGCCAGAATGACACCGGTTCACCGGAAGTTCAGGTTGCCCTGCTGTCTGCACAGATCAACGATCTGCAAACACACTTCAAGGCACACAAGCATGATCACCACAGCCGCCGCGGTCTGATTCGTATGGTTAACCAGCGCCGTAGCCTGCTGGATTACCTGAAACGTAAAGACAGCGATCGCTATCAGGCACTGATCAGCACACTGGGTCTGCGTCGCTAAGACTCTGTCCAGCGTGATGAAAGCTGTGCTGTATTGAGTTCGAGAAGGGGGCTAGAGGCTCCCTTTTTGTTTTTAGAGCAGGTTGGGCCACTGTGTAATCCAGACCGTACTGGACTGGCTTCTAAGCCCTAAAGTCTGAATTGACCATAGACCTTAGCGCTTAGGGGCTTCCAGCAAAAAACAGGATTGTCAGGGCTGAGACTGCTGTTCACATGATTAATGGAAAATCAATATCTTATGTCAATGTTTACTGTTATTCGCAAAGAGTTTCAATTTGGTCAGTATACTGTCGTGCTGGAAACCGGCCGGATTGCCCGTCAGGCCAATTCTGTCTACATCACCATGGGTGGTGTCTCGGTATTGGTGGCAGTTGTTGCTGCATCGACTGTTAAAGCCGGTCAGGATTTTTTCCCTCTGACGGTTAATTATCAGGAAAAACAATACGCTGCTGGTCGCATCCCTGGCGGCTATGGGAAGCGCGAAGGTCGTCCTTCCGAAAATGAAACGCTGGTTTCCCGCCTGATTGACCGCCCGATTCGTCCTCTGTTCCCCGAAGGGTTCTTCAACGAAGTGCAAGTCACTGCTACCGTTGTTTCTTCGGACAAAACCATGGAAGCCGACATCGCCGCCATGCTGGGCACCTCGGCTGCTTTGTCGATTGCGGGCATTCCCTTCCGTGGCCCGATTGCTGGCGCACGTGTTGGCCTGATCAATGGCGAGTACATCCTGAACCCCTCACTGGCCCAGATGGCGGTGAGTGAGCTGGATCTGGTGGTTGCAGGTACCGATAAAGCCGTGCTGATGGTCGAATCCGAAGCCAAGGAATTGTCCGAAGACCAGATGCTGGGCGCAGTGCTGTTTGGCCATGACGAAATGCAGGTGGCGATTCAGGCCATCAAGCAGTTTGCAGCCGAAGTGAACACGCCTGCCAGCAACTGGACTGCCCCCGTTCAGAATGAAGCCCTCAAAGCCCAGCTCAAAGAGCGCTTTGCTGAGCAGATTTCCCAGGCCTATACCATTGCGGAAAAACAAACCCGTTACAGCACGCTGGATGCCATCAAGCAGCAGGCGCTGGCGGAATTTGCGGCTGAAGGCAGCAACGTTGATACCGATGAATTGCTGAATCTGTTTGAAGACCTGAAATACCGTACCGTGCGTGACAATATTCTTTCCGGCAAGCCACGGATTGATGGACGCGATACCAAAACCGTTCGTGCGCTGGACATCCAGACCAGTGTTTTGCCTCGCGCGCATGGTTCCTCCCTGTTTACCCGTGGTGAAACTCAGGCGCTGGTCACAGCCACTCTCGGTAACACCCGTGATGCGCTGATGGTGGATTCCCTTGCCGGAACCCGTACCGACAATTTCATGCTCCATTACAACTTCCCATCCTATTCGGTGGGTGAAACCGGCCGTGATTCTGGCCCGAAACGCCGTGAGATTGGCCATGGCCGTCTGGCGCGTCGGGGTGTACAGGCTGTTTTGCCTGCGGCGGATCGCTTCCCTTACGTCATTCGTATCGTGTCGGATATTACCGAGTCCAATGGCTCGTCCTCGATGGCCTCGGTCTGTGGTGCTTCGCTGGCGCTGATGGATGCGGGTGTCCCGCTAAAAGCCCCGGTTGCCGGTATCGCCATGGGTCTGGTCAAGGAAGGCGAGCGCTTTGCCGTACTGTCCGATATTCTGGGTGACGAAGATCATCTGGGTGATATGGACTTTAAAGTGGCTGGTTCTGCCAATGGCATTACCGCGCTGCAAATGGACATCAAAATCGAAGGCATCACCGAAGAAATCATGGAAGTCGCGCTGAATCAGGCCTACTCTGGCCGGATGCACATCCTGAACGCCATGAATCAGGTCTTGCCACGTACCCGTCCTGAAATCAGCATGCATGCGCCAACCTATGCCGTGGTGCAGATCAATCCGGACAAAATCCGTGATGTCATTGGCAAGGGTGGTGCAACCATTCGTGCCCTGACCGAAGAAACCAAGGCCAGCATTGACATTGAAGACAATGGTACCGTGCGCGTATTTGGTGAAACCAAAGCTGCGACGCAGGCCGCGATTGCCAAGATTCAGGCACTGACCGCTGAAGTAGAGCCTGGTACCATTTATGAGGGCACCGTGGTTCGCATTGTGGAGTTTGGCGCATTCGTCAACCTGCTGCCGGGAACCGATGGCCTGTTGCACATTTCCCAGATTTCCAACCAGCGCATTGCCAATGTGGCAGACGTGCTGCAGGAAGGTCAGAAAGTACGTGTGCAGGTACTGGATGTCGATCAGCGTGGCCGTATTAAACTGTCCATGAAGGATCTGCCACAGGACTGATGTTTGGAAATACTGGAGCCTCCCCTGAGCATTCAAAGGGGAGGACCTCTGGTCATGTCAGACGATGACAAGATGAAATGCCAAGGAAACAGGCGAAAAATAAAGCGTTGTAGGACACTTTAAAGCACACTGTCTTCATGCTATCTTCGCTGCTAGCAGGACAACAACAATAGAGGATCCAAGGGTATGTCTACCGTTCGTAGAGTCCGTCAGGGGTTGACGGTTGTGGCTGCGTCCGCGCTGTTGATGACGGGTTGTTCCCAGATTATCAAGGGTGGCGCGACCATTGCCCTGCGTTTCAGTGAAAATCATCTTGTTCCACCCATCGTACAGATGGAAGACACCAACATGATTTGCCAGTCTGGCAATTCCATGACCCCATTGATTGTTGCCACTCAGAGTATGGGCGCTGACCCCACCAAAATGGCCGTCTTGCTGTACGCCGGTGCAGGTCTTTGCGCAGAGGATGAGGCACTTAAAGCCGAGCTGAATTACCTGCGTTCTGCCCGTGCCGGGAAAGTGGAAGAAGCACAGGATGCCCGTATTGAGCAAAAGCGCTGGGCTGAAATTGCCGCACGGCGCCAGTTTGCTGCGTACCAGATGTTCAATCAGACCTGGGAACGCGACTACAAAATCAAGCTGGGTGACCAGTGCCCAAGCATGAAAACCGACCTGGATCAGACCATTTACCTGCTGGGGATGGTGTCTGGCTTGCAAGCGGTTACCAATGACATCAATGCCCAGGGTGCCGTCAATGTGCCCAAGGACATTGCGGCGATCGTTGAGCGCGGCATGAAATGCCTGGACAATGAAAAGTTCTGGGGAACACCCACGGCGATTCGGGCAGCGATCTGGACACTGCTTCCCGGTGCCAGCGAAGGAAAGCCGGATCCTTTCCAGACCATGAAAGACCAGACCCGTATTGGCGAAAGAACTGGCGTTCGCTTGCCGCATGCGATTTATGCGCTTGCTGCTCAGGCAACCGGCAAGGATGAATACATTCGTGATGCCTTGCGCACGTATGGCAAAACGGTCGAAAACAATATGGCGGTCAATCCCAAATTCAAACTGTTTGATGCCATGGGGGCCCATTTGGTGATGGGTATTGCCGATCGTTACTGGACGGAAAAAACCGGCACCCGTACTCCGGATGGTGGTTTGACCCGTTTCTGGGATGAAAAACCTGCCGATGAAACCGGTATTAATGTGGATGATTTGCTCTAAGTCTCTCCACGATGGAACCAGCCACCCTTCGGGGTGGTTTTTTTATCCTTAAATTGACTCCTTAAAGCTGGAAACCCTTGCCCCGCTGCGCAATAGTCTCCATCATTGTTACGTACAGTTCTTAGCTCAATAATGTCGTGATTGGTTCAACAGGAGCAGGCAAGCAATGGTGGGTCTACGTCCAGTGATGCGCGGTTTGGCGGGTATGGCTATCTGGAGCGCGGCTGGACTGGTTTTGGCCGCTCCAGCGGTTTCCGGGCAATTTGCGCAAACTATGCGGCCTACGACTGCGGCCAAGGCACAGCCAGTCACACAGGCTCCCGTGAGCATGGTCAAGCGTAGCCTGTGTGTATGGGACATGATGGGGCAAAATGGCGAAATTTTTGCCATGATGAGAGACTATCAGGTCAAGGCCGCCAGCATGGGAGTGGATTTTGAGCTAAAGCCCTATGTCGAAGAAAAAATTGCCAGTGAAGATTTTCGGGTCAAATACTGCGATGCCGTGATCATGACGGGACTACGGGTCAGGCCATTTAATGCCTTTACCGGCAGTATTGAGGCGATTGCGGCCATTCCCACTGACGAACACATGCGCAAGCTCATTACTGTGCTGAGTGCACCCGGCAGTGCCCGTTACATGCAAACCGATTTTGATGGTCAGAAATACGAAGTGGCAGGAATCTTGCCCTTTGGTACGGCGTATGCCTTTGTCAATGATCGTAAAATTGATACGGTCGAAGAGGTAAATGGCAAAAAAATCGCGATTTTTGACCACGATAAAGCACAGGCCCAGCTGACCAAAAATCTGGGGGCATTGTCTGATCCTTCCGATGTCACCAATTTCAGCGGCAAATTTAATAACGGCAAGGTCAATATCGTGATTGCTCCATTGATTGCCTATCGGGCGCTGGAGCTGTATCGCGGCATGGGCAAAAACGGTGGCGTGATTGATTTTAATCTGGCGCAAGTGAGCTTGCAGGTATTGATCCATCCAGAGCGTTTTCCAGCAGGTTTTGGTCAGAAATCACGGGAATACCTTGCCAGCATGTACGACAAGCAATTGAAAATGATCCAGAATCATTACCATGAAATTGCTGACAAAGACTGGATACACATCACCGATGCCAATCGTGATCGCTATCAGAACATGGCACGCGATGCCCGTATCCGCATGATCAAAGATGGCATTTACGATGCCAAGATGATGAGCCTGTTGCGCAAAATCCGTTGTCAAATGACACCTGTACTGGCGGAATGCAGCCTGAGCGGAGAGTGAATGCCGCAGCCGGACTCAAGAACTGGCTGGGTTCGAGGCTTGGATTTTGGGAACTGTTTGCCCTTGCCTTGCTACTGGTACTTG
>CAUJHL010000141.1 GCA_963204705.1 Pseudomonadota bacterium
CGAGTGCATCAGCGCGACCGTTTCGGGCATCTGGGTCATGGGGACCACTTTGGCGCGCCACAGACCAATGGCGGCACCGGCAACCATGGCGCCGATGATCAGGCCATAGACGGGATTTGGCGCCACAAAAAAGGTGGTCAGCACGGCGATGGCCATACCGATCATGCCAAACTGATTACCGCGAATCGCTGTTTTGGGGCCCGACAGACCACGCAGGGTCAGGATGAATAGGATCGCACCAATCAGGTACGCCCAGTCTGCATATTGACTAAAACCGTTCATTGTTGCCCCTTATTTCTTTTTCTTGGCTTCAAACATGGCCAGCATGCGGCGAGTTACCGCAAAGCCACCAAAGATATTGATCGAAGCCAGAAAGACCGCGAACGCACCCAGCAGGCTGGTGGGCGTGATGGATTGCAACGGGGCGGGATCGATCCCGGTCGCCACGGTTTGCAGCATGGCACCAACCACGATAATACCGGACAAGGCGTTAGTTACGGCCATCAGCGGGGTGTGCAGGGCAGGGGTAACGCCCCAGACCACGTAATAGCCCACAAAAATGGCCATCACAAAAATGGTAAAGGTCGAAACAAACGGCACAGTCGCTGCGTGTTCGGCAGCATGCACTGCGGCTTGCTGAATGACTTCGTTCATCGCTGTCTCCTTAACCGCGTTTCAGCAGGACTTGACCACCATCCACGATCAGCAGGGCTTTCTGGATGTCGTCTTCGGGGTTCAGGGCGAGCTTGCCTTCTTTGTCAAACAGGGTGACAAGGAAGTTCAGCAGGTTATTGGCATACAGGGCAGAGGATTGCGCTGCCAGTGTGGCCGGAATGTTGGGGGTGCCGATGATGCGCACGCCATTGGCGGTACTGATGGTTTCACCCAGCACGGAGCCTTCGACGTTACCGCCAGTTTCTACCGCCATATCCAGAATCACCGAACCGGGTTTCATTTTGGCCACGGTTTCGGCTTTGATCAGGCGCGGTGCATTGCGGCCAGGAATCAGTGCGGTAGTGATGACGATATCGGCGTTGGAAACGGCCTTATCCACGATCACAGCCTGATCGGCAATGTATTGCGGGCCGGGCATCCAGGCATAACCACTGGCGGCGGCCTTTTTGGCATTGTCCTGCTCTTCGGCAGACATGGGGACATCCAGCCATTTGCCGCCCAGCGACTCCACCTGATCTTTGGCCGTAGGGCGCAAGTCAGTGGCTTCGACTACCGCACCGAGTCGCTTGGCGGTAGCAATGGCTTGCAAACCGGCAACACCCACACCCATGATCACCACGCGCGCAGGTTTAACTGTACCCGCGGAGGTCATGAACATTGGGAAAGGACGCTGAAATTCGTTGGCGGCCAGCAAAACGGCCTTATACCCCGCAAGGTTCGACTGGGAGGACAGCACGTCCATGCTCTGACCGCGCGACAGGGTGCGGGGAATCATTTCCATGGCATAGACGGACACGCCCTGAGCGGCAAACGCATCCAGATCCGGATTGCGGTACGGGTCAAACATGCCGATGACTTTGGTGCCAGCAGCCAGGCGGGAAATCTCCTCCCCTTGCGGTGCGCGCACTTTCAATACGATCTGACTGCCGGTATAGGCATCGTCGGTCAGCGTTGCACCGGCTTGCTCAAACTGGGCATCCGGATAATTGGCTGCCTGACCTGCTCCCCGTTGCACGAGTACCGTGTGTCCGCTCGCAACGAGCTTTTTAACCGTGTCCGGCGTGGCGGCCACGCGGGCTTCACCGGCACTGATTTCGGCTGGAATTCCGATTTGCATGAGTATTCCTCAAGCTTGTTTTTCGATTGCCACAACCTCTGGATAAAAGGCCGTGCCCCAGTGTCACCTGATAAAAGGTGCATGATTGTACTGCAAGTGATCTGACTTGGCTTCACTCTGGGTTAATTATTTTCAATTTTTTTGACAGGTATTCATAGGATGAATGGTGAGTCAGGACTTTGCGTGTACGCTTGCCTGTGAAGACATTGACAGCGGCGCATTTCCCCGAGACGATGCTCGGTTTTTAGGAGTGCAGAGCGATGACTGAGTCAGCAGCAAGCGCATCTGCGTCACGACTAGGAACGCTGCTGGTATTGATGTCGGCATTTTTGTTTGCCCTTAAAGCGATCGTGATCAAATCCGCCTTTGCTGCAGTGCCAACGCTGGACGGAGTCAGTTTGCTCGCATTGCGAATGATGAGTGCCCTGCCGTTTTATCTGGCGATTGTGATGCTGAGCCCGAAATCGCCAACGGCTCTAAAGCAGTCAGACTGGGGATTGTTAGTGCTGGCGGGGCTGCTGGGCTACTATCTGGCCAGTATTCTGGATTTTATTGGGCTGCAATACATCAGTGCCTCGCTGGAGCGACTGATCCTGTTTTTATATCCTACGCTCACCGTGGTGCTGTCTGCCGGTCTGGCTCGCAAGGCCATTCCCCCGCGTACCTGGCTGGCGATTCTGCTCAGTTATGGCGGGACGCTGCTGGTTATGCTGGGTGAGGGCTGGCACACCCTAAATACGCCCACACTCTGGCTCGGCAGTGCGCTGGTATTTGCCGCGGCAGTAGCCTATGCACTGTATCTGGTTCTGACGCCCACGCTGATTGAGCGTTTTGGCAGCCTGCGCATGAATGGCCTCTCGATGTCGATCGCCTGCTGTGCATCCCTGCTGCATTTTGCGCTGCATCAGCCCAATGCCCTGACTTTTTTACACCATTTACCAGCGGCTGGCTGGGGCTATGGTCTGGCGCTCGGTATTTTTGCCACGGTATTGCCAACAATATTTCTCATGAAAGGCATCGAGCGTATTGGTCCCTCTCGCGCGGCATTGCTCAGTTCGGGTGGACCGATCCTGACCTTGCTGCTGGCGGTGGTGATTTTGGGGGAAAGCCTGAATGGCATTCAGTGGCTCGGGGTAATACTGAACCTGGGTGGCGTGATGATGGTGAGTTTTCGGAAATAGGGGAATACCTCGGAATGGTCTTGTTATTCGAAGGATCAGTCGAGCCAGAAATCCCAATAAAAAACAGGGCATGTGCCCTGTCTTAAACTGCGTTTCCGGCTGTCAGCGCGGCACTTGGTGCGGCATTAGCGCGGCACGTGGTGCTTAGGCGGCTTCCAGCTGATCCATGCTGTGCTCCCCTACCGTAAACGGCTTCATGCCAGCAGGTTTGCTGTTTTCAAGGCCTTCCAGATAATAATCAATGCACGACATGGCATCGGCCAGTCCGGCTATGACCGATGGGCCGGGGGCTTTGGCTTCAGGGCCAAAATGGCCAGAAACATAGCTTGCTGCCCGTTTCAGGAGGTCCCGACCACGCGGGGCCTGAAGGAATTCCATAGCGCCACCGACACTCTCCAGCATGACCGGCACATTATCCATGTGCAGCATATCGCCGGAGCTTTCGACAAACGAAAGCAACGAGCGCATCGCCATGCCCAATGTTCCCCGACTTTCGGAAATCAGCGTTTTACGGGCTTCGTCCAGCTGATGGGTCGAGATACGCATGTTGTTGAATGCCAGCCCAACAGCACCCGGGGTGTAGGATTTTTCCAGCAGGGTTACTGAGTTTTCGGCAATGAGCAGGGCATCCATCACGGTGTTCAGGCTGTCCTGATCTGGTACTGCTGTCCACTGCGAAAGCTGTGAAGCTGCCTGATGCACTTCGGTGGCGGGCTCCGTCTGATTCAGCATGCCCACCGTGTGTCCAATCGTCTGGAACCGCTCTGCCAGCCCCGCCCAGCCACCTTCAACAGCATCCCCGCGGGCCAATGCATCCAGTTGATCCTTGATGGAGGAAATCTCCTCATGTACCAGATCACTGACGGTTTTCATGACGAGAGTGTCGGGTCCAAACAGATAGGGAGCCTGTTCGCGGGTGGTGCGGTCACTGACCAGAATGGCACCGAGTCCCAGGCTGTCACGTAAGGTCGACGCCGTATCGCTGTCCCGGCAACAGGCAAAGCCCAGCACATCCTGCAAATCCGCAGCTGAAACCGGTGAGCCAAAACGGGACAATTGCTGTTGAATCTGAATCAGCACGCGTTTGCGGGAATCGGTCAGGGGCAAACACTGGGCAATATCCGCGGTTGCGGCGGCGGCAGCTTGCCAATAAAGCTCATCCTCCGTTCCACCTGCCAACGCTGAAGCCTGCTGGGTTGCTGTTTGCAAGGCCAGTGAATCCCGTTGCGCGGGTTTTCCAGACAACACTGCCACCAAGGCGTTTTTATAAAGACGGCTGAGGAAGTTCAGTACGGGTTTGTGCTGTTCAATCGGCAGTGAGGATTTGGCTTGTGAGGGCGCGGGCAGGGAGTTCAGTGCTTCAGCACCCTCCAGCAGTTGGCCTTCCCGCAGCAGTGGCTGTTTGAGAATGCGGCGCAGCCGATTAATGGTCGGTGTCAGCAAATGCGGCAGCAGGGTATCCCGCAACAGGGCAAATTCCAGATAGCGCGACAGGACCATCAGTCCTTCTCCCAGCGCGTAAAGGTCACTTTCTTCGATGTCGTCCGGAGTATCGGCTACTTTCTTCAGCAGGGTAGCCATCGCACCCGCCAGTGCGGGGGTGCCGGGCAACTGCAAAAGGCGCAAAATACCGTGAATCTGTTCCATGGCTTCTGCCGCATCCGGCAGGCCAGCAGTATTGTCGGAATCGTCCACATAACTGCTCAGGGCAGCTTCGATTTGTTGTAGTGAGACGTCGATTTCGGGTTTGACGATATGGAGTGAGGCAGCGTCAAATGACAATGGTGTGCCTGAGTGTTGGGTATCGGGCATGGATTCCTTCCTGTCAACAATAATATCAGCCGGTAGCCAGTGACCTGAGCGCTTGTGGGCCTGCAGACGGGTGAGTTCACCGCCGAGATCCGTCAAAAGCACGCCAGTTTTGGGTTACTTGCTGCGGCCTGAGCCTTTTCAGCAGCTACCTTAATGCTTTTAATCCAGCCTTGCCAGTGGAATTTCTGTCAGCCAGTTCTGAAAAATTCCATTAATTCCGGGTTTGGGTTATTCCGTCGGCAATTGGGCGGATTTTTTCCAGAGAAAGGGCTTGTCCGGGTCTTTATCCATGCGAGCCAGCCAGTCTGCATGGCGCTGCCGCTCGGCCTCGCTGGCACGCAATACGTGTGGCCGAATGCTGCTGTGAGAACGTGTGGTGGTAATGGCATGACTGTCCTCAATTGGGTCTTCATCCAGAATATCCAGGCTGAACTGGCCGCCGGTCAGTGCCAGATAGACATCGGCCAGAATCTGGGCATCCAGCAGCGCGCCATGAAAGGTCCGGTCGCGGTGATTGACCTGAAAGCGTTTGGCCAATGCATCCAGCGACAATTTGGCACCCGCAAATTTCTGTTTCGCCAGCTCGATGGTGTCAGTCACCACCACAGATTCTCCCAGACCCTCAAAACCATTACGTCGCAGTTCGGCTTCCAGAAAACGCATGTCAAAACTGGCATTGTGGGCAATGATTTCACCACCTATGAGAAAATCCAGGACCTGCTGGCCGATCTCGGCAAAGCGTGGTTTGTCCAGCAGAAAATTATCACTGATGCCGTGGACGCGCTGGGAATCACCCACGGGTCGTTCGGGGTTGATGTAAAGGTGTAGGGTGCGTCCGGTAAGTCGGCGGTCGATCATTTCCAGCACGCCGATTTCAATGACACGATCCAGATTAGCATGATCAAGGCCCGTGGTTTCGGTATCGAGGATCAGCTGGCGTCTGGGATTCAACGGGGGCAATGCGTCTTTAATAGGACCAGACTCCGGCAAAATCTCGGGTGACTCATCCAGGGTGTCGTCAGAGGCATTCATGCCCTCTTCGTCAAACACATCATCCAGTCTTTCATCCAGTCGCCCATCCAGCCCTAGCGGATCGGCCAGTAGCCAGTCGTCCTCAGGAGGGTTGCCAGGATTTACGACATTTTTTTTTTGGTCGGAAGCGTTGGCCATTCTGCAGTCCCTGTCGGTTTTTCTGGGTTAACGATGTCTGGGTGAACAATGTCTGGGTTAAGGTTGTCCGGGCTGGAGGTGGTTGAGCGAATCGATTGTGGGCTAAAGGTATCGGTAATGGTGAGCAGCGGGAGTTCTTTCTTACTGCCCAGTGCCTTGCTGCCGTGAGCCGTTGATTGAAGTAAGGCGTCCACGCCCTGA
>CAUJHL010000142.1 GCA_963204705.1 Pseudomonadota bacterium
GAGGAGTCCAATGATTTGGTCTATCTCAAGCATCGTTACTACAACCCGAGGATAGGGCGTTTTTATCAGCCGGATCCGATCAACTTCCTTGCTGGTGGAGTAGGACAGACCAATCGTTATCAGTATGGGTGGAATGATCCGGCGACATATAAAGATCCCAATGGGCAATTTCTTGAAACGTTGTTAGATGTTAGTTTGGCGACGTACTCAATCAAGATTGCCTATGATGAGCCAAGCTGGCAGAATTTTCTTGCTGCGAGTATGGATTCGGCTGCGGTAGTCATTCCTTTTGTTCCTGCGGTGGCAGGTGTTTCGACTAGAACTGCTGCAAAAATTGCGGCAAAAGAAGGGAAAGTTGCAAAGAGTGGAGGCAATTTTGTTGATGGCTACAGAGCCGTATCCAAAGCAGAGGCCGACGACATAGCGAAAAATGGATTCCGTCCAAATCCAAATGGCCAATCGATGCAAGATAAATGGTTTTCAGAAACCCGCGAAGGAGCCGAGAAATTCAAGCAATACTATTCTGATCTGGATGAGGTCGTTAAAGCTAAAGTGCCAAAAGATGTGTATGACCGAAGTTATCAGCATCCGAATATTGATAACACTGGACCGGGATTTTGTGTCGCCTGTGAAGACTTGGGCCGCCTGAAGGTAGATCAATGATGAACGCAGGATTGCGATTTGAATTTATTTGGGTGCCCAGTTCATTAGGCGGTCATTGCGGAACACCATATGAGGGTATGCGTACAACAATACGCTGGCAAAGACGCTTAAATGAGTTTTTGCAATGTGCTAGGGATGTTCAGTGGGAGGCGATTGATTTTGATCCTGCAACAGGCCAAGGCAGTGCTATATGCAAATTGACATCTGATGCCCCTCTGCCTGATGAGTGGATAAAGGATGGAGAGCTAATTGAGCTGCTTAGTGGATTTCGTGTTTTAGCGATAGGGCGAATAAAGGGTTGAAAGCTGATAATTGGAAAAACGCGGTCGGATCAAAATAAGTCAGACTTGCACTGTAACGGCTGGTTCATGAAAGTGACCCAGCCGTTTTTATTTGCGAACCCATCGAAATTGTTTTGCTCTATTGCTCGCGCTTGCTGTTGATATCATCCGCCATAATATTCTGCCGCTTGTGCGCGACAGCAAGCACGTAGATGTGATCGGTCATGATTTCAAAAATCACCCGGTAGGAATAGATCGAAAACTCCCTGACCGCATCGTCTTCCAGTTCCGGCATCATGCGATAACGGCGCGGCATTTTATCGACGTCCATGGATTGCGCCACGACATTATCCGCGACCTGCTGAGCGTAGATTTTTGATTCGCGGGCGATATAGTCGTAAATCCCTCTTAAATCCCGTTTGGCTTCTTCGGACCAAATCACCATGATTGGATTTCTCGCCGCAATTCCTCGGCGCTGATGACGCGACCATTGGCGACATCTTCACGGCCTTTGCGCACTTTTTCCAGTACATACAGGCGATACATGATTTCTTCCATGTCCACGTTGTCGGGCAGGTGCTGAATGGCGTCGAGGGCTTCTTGTTTGGCACTGTGCATATTCTTCTCCTTTAGGCGCGTTGTTGAAGAACGGTGTCCAGCATTTCCATGACAAAACGCTGTTTGGCTTTAGGTAATTGGGTGATTTGTTCAATTTGCTGATGCAGCTTTGACGTGGGGCCGCGCTTGGATTTTCCGGGCGCTGGCTCATCGTTCAGCAGATCGTCGACCGTTATCGACAAGACGGATGCCAGGATGGGCAGCATGGCGACGGAAACACGTAAACGCCCGACCTCATAATGGGCCAGGGTTTGCTGGGAAATGCCCAGCAATTCGGCAAGCTGTTGCTGGGTCAGATCGCGTTCCTTGCGGAACTGGGCGATGCGTTTGCCCAAGGCTTGGTAAAAAGTTTTGTCATCTGGCGTCATGGTGATCATCCAACGAGAGTGAACTGCCATGATCATACCTCCCGTTTTTAGAGCACCCGTTGACATTACTCTGAAACAGAGTACTCTGCAACAGAGTTATTTTTACTCTTCATGTGTTGACAGGGTTTTGAGGGGGATCACATGGCGCGCTTGCCGGATGAGGTGGTGAATCGGATCAAGGCCGAGGTGTCGCTGGTGCGGCTGATCGAAAGTCAGGGCCATGCCTTGAAACGGCAAGGCAAGGATTACGTGATGTGCTGTCCGTTCCATGCCGACGATACGCCATCGCTGGTGGTGAGCCCGGATTCCAACCTCTGGCACTGCATGGGCGCGTGCCAAATGGGCGGGTCAGTGATTCGAGCTATCGGTATCGGCCTGATCCGCATCGCGATGACCCGCTCATCCAGGCGCTGCAAACAGCCGTAGAGCGCTATCTGGCCTATGGCTTCAGCAAGTTGTTGACGGTGTTACGCAGGCAAGGCCATCACTGGAATCACAAGGGGCTGCACCGGATTTACTGCGAGCTGAATCTGAACAAACGGCATCGTGGGAAGAGACGGCTCCCGACCCGGCATCCTGCGCCCTTGGCAGTGCCGGCTCAGGCCAATGATTGCTGGTCGATGATTTTAATCGTGAGGCGTTGGCGATTGAAATTGATTTGAATCTCCCGGCAGCCAGAGTCATTCGGGTGCTGGAGCGGGTTGTTTTATGGCGAGGGTATCCGCAGAAGTTGCGGATGGACAATGGGCCGGAGTTCATTTCATCGGCACTGGCAGAATGGGCGGAGCACCACCGCATACACCTGGAGTTTATTCAGCCGGGTAAGCCTACGCAGAACTCGGCAGAACTCGTATGTAGAACGATTCAACCGTACCTATCGGGACGAAATCCTGAACAGGTATGTAACCTTAATGGAAGTACGAGAACGAACAGATTGCTGGATGAGAGAATATAACGAAGAACGGCCACATGACTCACTAGGTGATCTCACCCCTTGGGAGTATTTGGCGAAATCGGAGCACCCGGAAAACTCTAGTTTAGACTGTCACTAAAAATGGGATGTTTACATTGGCACTTCCAGTTGAAGTGCCAGGGATTTTTAACCCAAATTCGGCCCCAGCCAGCGTTCTGCGACCTCAATACTCCAGCCTTTGCGCGCGGCATAATCTTCCAGCTGCTCGCGGCTGATTTTCCCGACATTAAAATAATCGGACTGTGGGTGCGCATAATAAAAACCCGACACCGAGGACGGCGGCCACATGGCAAAGTTTTCGGTCAGAATCGTACCGATACGGTCAGTTGGTTGTAGCCATTGAAACAGTGTGGCTTTTTCCGAGTGATCGGGGCAGGCAGGGTAGCCCGGTGCTGGGCGGATGCCTTGGTATTTTTCCCGAATCAGGGCGTCATTATCGAGCGTTTCATCGGCCGCATAGCCCCAGTGGATTTTCCGCACATCTTCATGCAGTTTTTCCGCAAAGGCTTCGGCCAGCCGGTCGGCCAGTGATTGCACCAAAATCGCAGAAAAATCATCGCCTTTGGCTTTATAGGCCTGTGCCATTTCCTCCGCGCCAAAGATCGACACCGCAAAACCTCCCAGAAAGTCCCGCGTGGCGACTTCGGGCAAGGGATGGCAATCACAGCCTCCCAGAGCCGCATCGGGAGGCGGGGCAATATAGTCCGCCAATGACAGATTGGCTTTGCCGGTGGCTTTGTCAGACTGCTGGCGCAGGTGTTCAAAACGATGCAGCGGCTGGCCACGATCGTCGTAAATCATCACCGAGTCGGCACCGATGCGCGCCGCCGGGGCGAGACTCCAGACGGCTTTAGCCTGAAACAAGCCTTCAGCCACGATGCGATCAAGCATGGTCTGGGCATTTTGCCACAGGTCACGGGCTGCTTCACCGACGACCTCATCCTTCAAAATAGCGGGGAATTTGCCAGCCAGACTCCAGGAGATAAAAAACGGCGTCCAGTCAATATAGGGCACTAGTTTATCCAGCGGGTAGGACTGCTCGACCTGAGTGCCAAGTGTGCGTGGAATCGGTGAAGCATACTGATTCCAATCGATTTTCAGGCCATTTTCAATGGATTCGGCATAGGACAGCTTGGCGGCTTTCGGAGTACGGGCCTCCAGACGCTCGCGCACGTCCTGATATTCGCTGCGGCGTTCAGCGACAAAGCCAGTTTTCAGTTCGCTAGACAACAGGGTCGTGGCAACACCCACGGCGCGTGAGGCATCGGCCACATAGACCACGGCATCGTTATGGTATTGCGGGTCAATTTTGACTGCTGTGTGCGCCTTGGAGGTGGTGGCACCGCCGATCAACAGCGGGATGCGAAAGTTTTGTCGCTGCATTTCCTTGGCGACAAAGACCATTTCATCCAGACTTGGGGTGATCAGGCCAGACAGGCCGATGATGTCCACCTGTTCGTCCTTGGCAACTTGCAGGATTTTTTCCGCAGGCACCATCACACCCAGATCAATAATGTCGTAGCCATTACAGCCCAGCACCACGCCAACAATATTTTTGCCAATGTCGTGCACATCGCCTTTGACGGTAGCCATCAGCACTTTGCCCTTGGATTGACCGGCGACTTTCTCGGCTTCAATGTAGGGGTTGAGCCAGGCGACGGCCTGCTTCATGACACGGGCGGATTTCACCACTTGCGGCAGGAACATTTTGCCTTCGCCAAACAGATCACCCACCACGTTCATGCCAGCCATCAGTGGGCCTTCAATGACATCCAGCGGGCGTTTGGCCTGCAGGCGGGCTTCTTCGGTATCCTGATCAATAAAGGTCGTGATGCCTTTGACCAGTGCGTATTCCAGCCGTTTTTCAACCGACTGGTGACGCCATTCCAGGGTTTCCGGTGCGGCGTTATCGGTTTTGCCGTGTTCGCGGTATTTGTCGGCCAGCGACAGCAGTTTTTCGGTGGCTTCCTGACCAGATTCGCCCTGATTACGATTCAGAATCACGTCTTCCACGGCGTCTTTTAGCTCGGCAGGAATATCATCGTAAATCGCCAGCTGGCCAGCGTTGACGATGCCCATGGTCATGCCGTTTTTGATCGCGTGGTACAGGAATACCGCGTGAATGGCCTCGCGCACGGGCTCATTGCCACGGAAGCTAAACGACACATTGGACACACCACCGGAAATCATGGCGTGGGGCAGATTTTGCTTGATCCAGCCGGTCGCTTCGATAAAGTCCACCGCGTAATTGTTGTGTTCTTCGATCCCGGTAGCGACTGCAAAAATATTGGGGTCAAAAATGATGTCTTCCGCTGGAAAACCGACTTTATCCACCAGCACGCGATAGCTGCGCTCACAGATTTCCCGTTTGCGTGCGGCGGTATCGGCCTGTCCGCTTTCATCAAAAGCCATGACGATAATTGCAGCACCGTACTGACGGCACAGGCGGGCTTTTTCGATGAATTCGGCTTCGCCTTCCTTGAGGGAAATCGAGTTCACCACGGCCTTGCCCTGCACGCATTTCAGGCCAGCTTCGATGATTTCCCATTTGGAGGAGTCGATCATGATCGGTACGCGGGCAATGTCCGGCTCCGATGCCACCAGATTGAGGAAATGCACCATCGCGCCCTGCGAATCAAGCATGCCTTCATCCATGTTGATGTCGATGATCTGCGCGCCGCCTTCGACCTGACCTTTGGCAATGTCGAGGGCTTCGGCGTAATTGGCTTCGCGGATCAGGCGGGCAAATTTCTTGGAGCCGGTGACGTTAGTGCGCTCGCCGACATTCACAAACAAGCTGTCTGCCGTGATGTTAAACGGCTCCAGACCTGACAGGCGACACGCCGCGTCAATGCTTGGGGGTACACGCGGCGCAATCCCCGCGACGGCTTTGGCGATCGCGGCAATGTGATCGGGAGTAGTACCGCAGCAGCCACCGGTCAGGTTGATCAGGCCACTTTCGGCAAATTCCTTGAGAAAGGCCGCGGTTTCTTCGGGCGTTTCGTCATACTCGCCAAAGGCATTGGGCAAGCCCGCATTGGGGTGCGCGGAGACAAAACTATCTGCCTTGTCACTGACGGTTTTCACATGTGGCCGCATGGCATCGGCACCGAGCGCACAGTTAAAACCGATGGAAAGCAGGGGGGTGGCGTGGCGCACCGAATTCCAGAACGCTTCCGCCGTCTGGCCAGAAAGTGTACGTCCGGACGCATCCGTGATAGTGCCAGAAATCATGATGGGCAAGGCTTCGCCACGGGCCTTGAACACCTCCTGCACCGCAAAAATGGCGGCTTTGCAGTTCAGGGTATCAAACACGGTTTCGATCAAAATAATGTCTGCACCGCCTTCGATCAGCCCCTCGCAGGCCACGGTATAATCTTCCACCAGTTCATCAAAAGTGATCGCGCGGGCACCGGGCTGATTGACATCCACCGACATCGACGCAGTTTTCTGATTGGGGCCGAGTACGCCCGCCACAAACCGTGGTTTCTCGGGGGTAGAAAAAGCTTCACACGCTTGTTTGGCTAGCCGTGCAGCGGCGACATTCAACTCTCGGGCAAAGTTTTCGAGGCCATAGCGCTTGAGGTCAGAAGCGGTGGCATTAAAACTGTTGGTCTCGATAATGTCGGCACCGGCTTCCAGATATTGCCGGTGAATACCCGCAATCACGTCAGGCTGTGTCAGCACCAGCAGGTCGTTCATGCCCTGCAATTTGATGTGCCAGTCGGCAAAACGGGACTCGGCGGTCCCTACACCGCGGTAATCGTCCTCGACCAGCTTGTGGCGCTGGATCATGGTGCCCATCGCGCCGTCAATAATCAGAATGCGCTGGCGCAGCAGGGCACGTAATTGCTCAACGATCGGGGAAAGGGGCACTGAAGACATGGGGCAAACAACCGGCAGCAGAGTAAAACCGCTAGTGTAGCAGACTCGCAGCCCTCTCGCCCCATGACGACAGGCATTCAAATCCTGCCAAGGTCAATGACAGGAAGGAATATTTAGTCACTATAATTTCCTGAGTATGGTCTTTATAACCATCCTTCTGGCATTCGTTTGAATGCGCCATGATCTAAAACTCAAAATAAATTTAATACATTTTTTATTAAAATATTTTTTGCACTATATAATAATGAACACTGGACTGACTTGAAATACTGCTTCCTATCATTTTTTTTGGTGTTTTTAGTTTTAAAAAAACGGCCAAGCATTCCCAGGGATTCATGGCTTAAGAAAGGCTAGTTCATGGTATTTCCTAGTTACAGAATAAGTGGGTTCTTTATAAAAAAGTTATTAATTTAATCCTGATTAACCACTGTAATGAGGGATTTGGGATAAAAACTTTTTGGCACAATTTCTCAAAAAAATCGATGGCTTAGATGCAGTAAAGTAGCACTGATGGTCGAGGCTTGAGCGGAGAAATACGCTCAGCGTTTAAACCTGATGCGCTGACGGATATGAGAGCTGACCTGCCCCAGCACGACAGGTATTTTTCTCAGTGCAATCTTATCTTCATACCGGGCCTCGCCACTAAACACTGACAAAATGGCATTAAGTGCCCGTTGTGAGGAGACAATTGGTAATACCAAGTTCAGATGCGTATTCATTAAATAACTTGCGATGCGGGCAAACTGGTAGTCTCGGCCAATCGCATCATGAAATGCGCGTTCATAGTGAACCAGAGATTCCGTGTTGCCGTCTTTTAGAGCCTTCGCCACCTCCTTGCCAGCCAATATCCCTGACTGCATGGCAGGCCGGATGCCTTCTGCGCTCAGCGGATCAACACACCCCGCGATTTCACCGGTTAACAGGATGTTGCCATGCACCAGTTTTTGCTTACCTGAGTACACTTTGATCGGATGGCCATGAAGGTGCTGTTTTTGTAATACAGGATGGGGATCAGTCGTTTGCTGAAATAAAGAAAAATACGCCTTTAAGCGCGAATTCAGCCCAGTTTTTTTAGCCTTTCCCTTGAGCATTCCGCCAATGCCGATCGACTGGCCATCTGATTTGGGAAAATTCCAGGCATAGCCCGAATCGTTACGATCAAAATCCAGATGCAATTCATGGGCAGGGTTTGGCTGGTCGTGCTCGTACTCCAGCGCTGCAAAGACATTTAAGTGTGGCGCAATGCCAAGTTTCCGTGCCAGTGTGCCTTTTGCTCCCTCCGCAATCACAGCATAGCGTGCCCTAATTTCAGGCTGACCTTCCACACAACATATCACTCCCTCATCCGATTGATGCAGCTCACAAACGGATGAGTTGTCGTGAAATTCAACGCCGAGAGACACGGCTTTATCTTTTAAAAAGTCATCAAAATGATCCCGCCTGACCATCCATAATGGATACCGTTCACTGGTGTATCGTCGGCCCTTGGCAGTCATGATGACCTTCCGGCACACTAGATCAATGCCTTCGGTCAGGTCAAAATCAACATGGCGCTGTACTTCAGGGGAAATGCCGCCACCGCAGGGTTTATAACGAGGAAAACTGGCTTTATCCAGCAGTAGCACCCGCGCTTCTGGGAAATCGCGCTTAATGGTATAGGCGCAACAGCTTCCTGCCGGGCCCGCCCCAATGATGATGACGTCGTAATCCGGTGTCATAAGGTATCAAGCCCCGCGGTTGATGGAGTTGTCTGAAACATAGGCGTGTGAAAGGCACGGAATACAAATGTGCGGCATAGTATCGAGTTAGCCGGGTCTTTGGCAATCACGCCAGCATGCGCCAACGCCACTGCTCATACCCGCTGAGCACGCGAATGTAGCCTGCCCACTGCTGGTTTAGCTCGGAGTCGTTGGTATCCAGATGGAGGGGCGATGACCCCAGTGCAGCCAGTTTGCCGGGGGTTGCGACGACACACAGGGATTCACGTGTCAGCTCCTTTAATACCGTCGGCGACAATTGCTGATTTCCACGGCCTAACAGGATGCCTTGTCCACCGGTAGGGGTGAGCAACAATTGCCGCTGAGGATAGCGTGTAAGCATTCCAAGAAGTGCCGTTTCATCCAGATCCACTCCTGTCACACACGGAACAGACCCTCCGACATAGGCATCGATTCCTAGCCGGGTGAAGGGCAGGGAAAGACCTTCCGCCACTCCGGCCAAGGTAGTGCCCGGCCCCACTAAAAACAGCATGTCCGGTGAATGCTGAATGTGCTCAATCAAATGAGCGGCGATTTCCAGCTGGTCAAGCCGGTCATCAGCGGGGCTAGCGCATTTGACTTGTTGTAACCGATCCACGCTGGCAGGTACCCACAACTCGCCATACAGCTGTGGCCGGATGATTCCCTGTGTTAGTTCGGTTTCGGGGAGGTCACGCACCGTCCGTGGTTCCAGCAGCAAGTCATGGCGTGTGAGCAGCGTTTCAATGGCTTTCCCAGCATCTTCAGGGCGAATCGTAAAAACCCCCGAATGCATTTTCACCCCCGCAGGAATGCCAATCACGGGAAGACGAATCTGCGCATCCAGTAGATCCCGGGCGGTGCCATCGCCACCGGCAAACACCAGCGCATCGCAACCGAGCTCCTGCATCCGGAGTGCGGCATGACGGGTGTCACTCGGGCTGGGCGTGGTATTTACGCATTCTGGAAGCCAGTCAATCGACATCTCGCCATCCTGAAGCCAGTCTTTGGGCAAAGCACTCCGTCCCATGGCGCCGTCAGGTATCAGCCAGTGAATGTTTCGACGATACTCTGGGCTAATGACGGACAGCGCCTGCCGGCAACGCTGCTGGCTGTGTGTAATTCCGCCAATCGCCAAGTTAGTTGGAGATGTGAGGGGGGAGTTGCTCACCAGTTGATCGCTACCCTTGGCTGCAAGCCTACCGCCTATGCCGGCATAGGGATTCACCAGCAGGCCCAGTGTGAGCAGTCGTACTGGCTTCACGATACGCAGGTCTTTGAGGACAAAATGATAGCGATTCGCAACGCACTCAGTTTGTTACAGTTTGAGGGATCTAAGGTCTGTTCAACGATCGGCATAGGACTATACTCAGGGCATCTCCTGCAGCTTTTTTGGGCGACTTGATTTAGCCGATTTGATCCCGATTTGATCGAGGTAACTTCGCCGAGGCTAATTCACCGAGACTAATTGACCCAGAAAATGTGACCTAAAAGCATGCAGGTGCAGTGTCGTGAAGACAGTATAAATCAAGAACACTTACAACAGGGCTACGTGCTAAACCGATATGACATAGACACGCGCCCAGGGAAATTACCATGCATACCTCCATTCGTCCCGTTCCTGTATTGCCCAAACCCGTCAGTCATTCGGTCCATAACCATGCTGACACGGTAACTGTGTCATTTCCTCCACCCGCCCATCGTCAGGAAGTGTGTGAATTGATTGATGAGCAGGGTCAACGGCAGGTCATTACTGAGGACATGATCCAGCAGGCCTTGAGTTCACTGCGTTGTCGGTGTCATCGCCCTGCGGTGCATTGAAACCTGGGCCGAATCCTTGTATCCACTGGCCAGTTGTGACAGTGAATTCAGCGGTTAAGCGATTTGGCAATTGCACTCTGACAGCACACAGACCACTCTGGGACACTTTTTTTGTCCCTGATCAGGTGCTGAGCCATGACGCATTCTTTTGTGGAAACACCAACCTCACCCCAGTCGGCGACTGCTGCACATTCACCTATGGCGTGGAAAGATAAAGTCATCTTTATGACCGGTGGTAGCCGGGGCATTGGGCGGGCGATAGCCTTGCGTCTGGCCGCGGAAGGTGCCTCCATTGTCATCGCCGCCAAAACCGCCGAACCGCATGCGCGTTTGTCTGGTACCATTCACAGTGTCGCGGAGGAAATTCGTGCGGCTGGTGGTGACGCCTTGCCGCTACAGGTCGATGTCCGTGACGAATCCGCTTTGGTGGCTGCCATCGCTCAAGCGGCCGCCTGGAAGGGGCGGATTGATGTCTTGATCAACAACGCGGGTGCCTTGTCACTGACGCCCATCGCCCACACTCCAACCAGTCGCTTTGACCTGATGCACGCGCTGAATGTTCGTGCGCCTTTTATTGCCATTCGGGAATGCCTGCCGCACCTGACGGCTTCGCAAGGCCATATTTTGAGCATGTGTCCGCCGCTGAATCTTGATCCCGGCTGGCTGGGCGCCTTTATGCCTTATACCTTGTCCAAATATGGCATGACGCTGCTGCACATGGGGCTGGTAGAGGAAATCCGTCATTTGCCCATCCGTATCAATACCCTGTGGCCAGCAACGCTGATTGCAACGGCGGCGGTGGAAATGACGGGTGGTGAAGCGGCCATGGACAGTGCCCGTAAACCCGAAAGCATGAGCGATGCGGCCTTTGCCTTGCTGGATCGGCCGGCATTGTCGGCATCGCAGGTTCACTGGCTGGATGAAGACGTCCTTCTTGCCACCGGCTGTACGGATTTGAGTGCGTATGCGGTAAACCCGGAGCGGGCAGATAAAATTCAGCGGGATTTTTACATTGGCCGATTTGGTGCGAACTGAAAAAAGTGGTTCCGCTTGATACGGGCTTTGTTGCATAACCCTATCAAGAGTTGAATTTCCCCTTTCCCCAAATACCTCAGGACACAAGAAGGGTGCGCGGCACCCCCAGTTGGGTGTAGCTGTTCAGGATGGCGGCACGAACCTGCAGTTCGACAACCTGCCGGTGGGGGTCACGCGCCATCACCCGTTCGCCGAGCAGTTTGAAGCAGCGCATCTTCGTTTCGACCAGGCTTCGCCGGTGATAGCCGCTCCACTTTTTCCAAAGCGGCACGCCCAGATACCGCGTAGCTTCCAGAATCTCATTTCGCGCCCGTTCTCCCGCTGTTTTCCCTTTCCAGGGTTTCCCGTTCTTGCGGATCGGAATCACCGCTGCAGCCTCACGTCCGGCTATGGCCTCATGGCAGGCCCGGGTGTCATAGGCTCCATCGCCGCTGACCGTGGCCACAGGCTCGGCCTCGGGAATCTGGCGGAGCAACTCCGGGAGCATCAGCGCATCGCCAATGCGGTTGTCCGTGACCTCAATGGCCCGTATTTCCAGAGTTTTCGCATCAACGCCCAAATGAACCTTGCGCCACTGGCGGCGGTACTCTGCGCCATGCTTCTTGCATTTCCATTCACCTTCACCCCGGAATTTGATCCCGGTGCTGTCGATCAACAAGTGCAGGGCGCCGCTCCGGGGCTGGTAGGGAATGGTGACTTCCAGGGTCTTCTGCCGCCGGCTGAGCGTACTGAAGTCCGGAACCGGCCAATCCAGATAAGCTAAGCGGAAAAGGCTTTCGACGAATCCGGTGGTCTGCCGCAAAGGCAGTCCAAACAGACCTTTAATGGTCAGGCAGAACTGGATGGCGGCATCGCTGAAGGTAGGATTACGGCCCGCCTTGCCAGTCAACGGGGCACGCCAGCACATGTCGCGATCGAGCCAGATGGTAAGAGAGCCTCGACTTCGTAAAGCATGGTTATAGGCGGGCCAGTTAGTGGTCTTGTACTTAGGGGGTATAGGCTTGCTCATGGGCAAATTCTACACAGTCAACAGGCTGCAGTCAGCTTTGTGCAACAAAGCCCTTGATACGCCAAACTAACGCCTAACATGGCCTAAATGGCTGAGTGACATAGCTTAAAGAAATGGCTTGAAGAAACCGCACTTGCTCAATTGGATACTGAATTTCACCACCCAGTTGAGCAGCGGTGATCTGCCGTATTTTTCCGAGTTCGCATTAATTTTTTAGATAAATTTCGCAAGCTATATATAAATAAAAAAGTATAAAAGAAAAATTTCCGCAAAACCTGTGCCCTGTTACGTGATTAGCTTACAGCAGCTGAGTTTGGCAACAGGAATTAAAAATCAGTCACATAACTGCCATGCTAAACACGCTTTGCTACAGAGTTGCTTAAAAAACAAGCTTTAGCGCGTTTTGATGGATCGTTAATGATCAGGGTATAGCACGGGTGACGTTCGCATGAAACTTGGCATTCGCCGAAGTAATTCGGGCAAGCCTGTGAGTAAAAACACATTAAAACGATTACTGGAGCATTGCCATGAGTCATTCCCCCTTGCGAACGCCCAAACAGCCTACTGACTTAGCTGCATCTCACCTAGCTACATCTCACCTAGCTACATCTCATTTAGCTGCATCAGACTTAGCTGTATTCAAAGCAGCTCCGGTGAATTCACCGTCTGCCACAGTGCCCGCCAGAATTCCTTTTGCCCAGCATCAGGCAGGCATGAGTTCTAAAGACATTCAGGCCGCGATTATGGCTGCGATCATCGCAGCCTCTGGCATTGGGCTGTATGCCTGGAAAAAAAGCAATGACAATACCTACGAAGCTCCCCCTCCTCACGTGCTGACACAAGCACCAGCGGTGCAAGCTACCGTGACCACCACGGGTTTACCCGTGTATCCGCCACAGCTGAATCTGGTGACGGACAGTATGGGCTCTATTTCTGGCTGTCAGGGCATCATGGGAACGCCAACGCTGCAACGTAACATCAATACGCGTGTCGATAATATTTTTACCGAGCGCAAAGTGCAGTGTCAGCTCTGGGTCGATCCGGCCTACAGCGATCAGCTGATTGACTTGAATACACTGGATCTGGTGCTGGAAGCCTTACGCGGGCGCAAAGACACCATGCTGTCGTTTAACAATGACAGTATGATCGGTGGTATGCCGGTGACCAAACCCGGCCGGGTCGTGGTGGTCAGTGGGCCGGCCAGCGAAATGCCAGGGCTGATGACCAATCTGTCAAACATCTTGGGCAAAGATTACGACATTATGATCATGGGGCCGATTCAGGATCAAAATGCCGAGATTGCCCGCAGTATTGAAGCCGCTACTAAAATTCTCGATACCATTCCTGCAGGTCAGGCACGCCCTGCTGATATTGCCCGTGTGCTGAATTTGCAGATCATCAATTTTGATTTTGACAAGGACATCATTCCTAATCTGAACAAACCCGTACTGGATCGCGCTGCCGAGCTGATCAAACAAACGCAGAATGTATCGGTGCAGATCGACGGTTATACCGACTCGGTCGGCAAGCTGGAATACAACATGGATCTGTCCTCACGGCGGGCGCTGGCAGTCCGAAATTACTTTGCCAGCAAAGGCGTACCGGATACCAAAATGGTTGCCGTGGGCAAAGGGCCTAGCAATCCTGTCGCGGATAATGTGACGGATCAGGGGCGCTTCCGTAATCGCCGGATTGAATTCTGGGTGACTAATACCGTCACCGGCAGCACGATTGCGGTAAATCCCGACACCGTACCCGGACAGGAAACCGTCAAAGTCCAGGACAGCAATACGCTCATGGTGGAGTCGAATGCGCGGTAATGAAATGTGCATCAATAGCAAGTTTTGCTTATAGGTTTTCCCTATAAATTTCCGCACGATGACATGGAGTAGACGTTACGCGTCCACTCCATTTTTTTTGCACAGGTCGTTCAAAATGCAGCGTTCGCACTCGGGTTTACGGGCCTTGCAGGTATAGCGTCCATGCAGGATCAGCCAGTGATGGGCATCCTGTAAAAAGGCTGCTGGCACTCGTTTCATCAATTGCTGTTCTACGGCATCGACGGTTTTGCCCAGTGCCAGACCGGTTCGATTGCTTACCCGGAAAATGTGCGTGTCCACGGCCATCACGGCATGACCAAAAGCCGTATTGAGCACGACATTGGCGGTTTTACGGCCGACGCCAGCCAAAGCCTGTAGGGCCTCACGCTCCGCAGGCACTTCGCCCTGATGCTTATTCAGCAAGGCCTGACAAGTTGCGATGATGTTTTCTGCCTTAGTATTAAACAGTCCAATGGTACGAATAAAGGGCTTGAAACCCTCAACGCCCAGCGCAGCGATTTGTGCCGGAGTATTGGCCACGGCATACAGCTTTTCGGTGGCCTTGTTGACCGAGACATCGGTCGCTTGTGCCGACAAAATCACCGCTATCAGCAGTTCAAACGGCGTCGAATAATTGAGTTCGGTTCGGGGCTCAGGCCGATCATTCTTTAAGCGCTCAAACAATTCCTGAATGTGCGGCTTGTTCAGGCTCCGGGCTTTAACACTTTTTTTAACGTGTTCCGGAGGACTCGCGGCAGACTGTGGGGAAGCTGGCATTTAGGGTTCACCCCATGACTGATTCGGTAGGTTAGTTCGTTGGGTCAGTTCGCTGGGTTTAGCGCTGATTGAGTTCTGCCTCAAGCACAGCAATCTGTAGCTGCCGCGATTCCGATGGCGAAACGTTTTGCTGTTTTTTCAATTTATTCAACTGACTGCGCAGGGTAGCCTGTCGAAGCAAAGTAGCAGGATCGTTGAAGTCTGCTATCGGTGCAGAATGGGCGTGTGAGTCAGTGGAATGGCTGGCATTTTTAATTGAGGTCGCAGAGGGCGGGCTTGGCTGGACTGTCTGGGCTGCTGTCTGGGTTAGCTGTGTTGCGGCTGCCGTTAACCTTGCGGTCAGTCTGGGTGTCAGTCTAGGCTGGCTGGCACGCAGGGTTTCTCGGTGTTGTTTGGCCTGAAAGCGCTGGCGAAAACCCTGTTGTAACTGCTGCTGTTCAGTCGGTGTCGGCACTGGACGTGAATCGGTGAGGATATCAATGCAATCTACTGGGCAGGGCGGCAGGCACAATTCGCAGCCTGAGCAATGGTCTGAGAGCACCGTGTGCATCAGTTTCGCAGCACCGACAATCGCATCCACGGGGCAGGCGTCGATGCATTTGGTACAGCCGATACAGTCTTCTTCCCGAATCACGGCCAGCACCCGTTGCGGGCGGCCATCGCTTGCCACTGGCCATTCCGAAGGCGCCACCGCCAGGGGTGGACGTTCTAATAATTGCGCCAGTCGATCTGCGACCGGTTGCCCGCCGGGAACGCACAGGTTGGCGGCCTCTGTCTGCTCCACCATCGCACGGGCGTAAGGCAGACAGCCATCGGCATGGCCACACAAACCACACTGGGTCTGCGGCAATTCGGCATCCAGCAGGGAGATCAGCGCTTCAGGCGCCAGGGACTGTACAGACACGATTGGCTTCACAGGCATACGTAAAGAAAAAAGGTTAACATGACGGCAGAGTTCTACTTAGCGGCATTATACGGCATTGGGGCTTTTCATATGACATCCATGGGCAGAAACGCTGACCAGTGCCTCCGTTTTTTGTTCAACGTTTTCTGTTCAACGTTTCCTATTCCATTTCCACTAGTCCATTTTTTCAGAAGAGTCGTTTTATGAGCGCTCAGGCACTGTACATCACTACCGGCGAACCGGCAGGAATTGGCCCGGAAATCTGTCTGGCCCTGACCGCGCTGGAAACCACACGACCTCTGGTGCTGCTCGGAGATCCTGATTTGCTGGAACAACGCAGTGCACTGCTGGGGAATCGTGCTCCCGAGCTGATTCCCTATGCCGGTCAACAGGCAGCAGCGCCCAAGGGGAGCTTGTATGTACAGGCGGTTCCCTTGCGCTATCCGGTCACGCCGGGTGTGCTGGATGCGCGAAATGCAAGCTACGTCATAGACCAATTGTCGCTGGCCTCCGAATTGTGTCTAAACCATCAGGCTGCTGGCATCGTCACTGCGCCCGTGCAAAAGTCCGTGATCAATGAGGCGGGGATTCCCTTCAGCGGGCATACGGAATTTTTTCAGGAAAAAGCAGGGTGTGACAGGGTGGTGATGATGCTGGCCACGGAGCAGTTACGGGTGGCGCTGGCGACGACGCATTTGCCCTTGCGTGCGGTGCCTGATGCCATCAACCGTACCGTTTTGCAGGAAGTGCTTGCGATTACCCTGACTGAATTGCGGACCAAATTTGGCATTGCACAGCCACGGTTACTGGTCTGTGGACTGAATCCACATGCCGGAGAAAATGGCTATCTGGGCACCGAGGAGCGCGACCTGATCAATCCATTATTGGCGGAATTTCGCCAGCAGGGGTGGCAGGTTAGCGACTGCCTGCCGGCGGACACGCTGTTTACGCCACGGGTATTGGCAGGTGGCGATGCCGTGCTGGCGATGTACCATGATCAGGGTCTGCCCGTGCTAAAATCACAGGGTTTTGGCGAAGCGGTGAATATCACGCTCGGTTTGCCGTATGTGCGTACCTCGGTCGATCATGGCACAGCCCTGACGCTGGCCGGAACCGGGCAGGCGAGTTCATCGAGTCTTATGGCAGCCACGCGTCTTGCTCTGCAATTGACAGCTCACTGATACCTCAACCATAACGCGAAGTACGGTGAGTGTTTTCACCACTTATTGTTTCACCACTTATTGTTTCACCACTTATTGTTTCACCACTTATTGTGTCACTACTAGTAGGCTAATTTACGCCGACGATTTTCGCTACACATGACGATCTGGGAGTTCAGGGTGTCACAGTTTGATGAAGAAGACGGTCTGATCCTTGATCCTGACAGTGTCGGCCATCGTGCCCGCAAGCGATTTGGCCAGAATTTTTTGCAGGATTTTCGGGTGATTGACCGGATTGTTCAGGCCGTCGCGCCATTGGACGACGATCAACTGGTCGAAATCGGCCCGGGCCTGGGTGCATTGACTGGCCCACTTCTCCGCGCCGCTGGAAAGCTGACGGTGGTCGAGCTGGATCGTGATCTGGCGGCAGGGTTGCCCCAGCGACTGGGGTATCCGCAGATGCTGACACTAGTCGAAGCGGATGCGCTGAAAACCGATTTTTGCAGTTTGGTCAGGGGCGAAGGACAATTACGGGTCGTGGGCAATTTGCCCTATAACATTTCCACGCCTATTCTGTTTCATCTGATTTCGCAAAGCCGCTGCATCCATGACATGCATTTTATGCTGCAAAAAGAAGTGGTGGATCGTATCGTAGCGACGCCGGGCACCAAGGATTATGGGCGCCTTTCGGTGATGGTGCAGTACCATTGTCAGCCGACATTTTTGTTTGAAGTGCCTCCAGGCGCGTTCAATCCTCCGCCCAAAGTCACCAGTGCGGTGTTCCGGCTGCAACCCTATGGCGTTAAACCGATTCAGGCCAAAGACGAACAGCGCTTTGCCCAGATTGTGCATCATGTGTTTACCCAAAGGCGCAAGACCCTGCGCAATAGCCTGAAGAACTGGATTGCGCCCCAGACGTTTGAAGCGCTCTCGATCGATCCGATGACGCGGCCGGAGATGCTCAGCGTTGGCCAGTTTGTGGCGCTCAGCGATTACTAACCATTTATTTTATTAGTTAATTTTTTGAGTTCTACATGCGTTCTACTGATTTTGCTTGCCTGCGATGAAGGCTGTGAACGTAATCAATGTCGCCACCTGCAGGTAAACAGGCACAATGAGCAAAAGTAAGCTATGAACAAAAGTAAGCTATGAACAAAAGTATCCCATGAGAACAGCAAAACCATGAGAACAGCAACGCGATGAATAACACTACGCCACGGAATGTCTGGGTGATCGGGGACGTTCAGGGCTGCTGGTCGGCGCTGCAACAGCTTAAAACCCGTCTGGACTTTGATGAAACTCAGGATCAGCTCTGGTTTGCTGGCGATCTGGTTGCGCGGGGTGAGGACTCGCTGTCGGTGCTCCGTGAAGTCAAACGACTGCATGCGCTGGGTGCAGCACAAACGGTACTGGGCAATCACGATTTAAATCTGCTGGCAGTATGGCGTGGTTTTGGACGGCTCAAAACCAAAGACAACACTGCGCCCATTTTACAGGCAGCAGACTGTGATGAACTTCTGAACTGGTTACGGCAACAGCCCTTGCTGCATTTTCCCAGTGAACAGACTGTTCTGGTGCACGCCGGAATCCCACCGCAATGGTCGGCTGGGCAAGCGGCCTCTCGTGCTACCGAGGTTCAGGACGTGATTGGAGCGGGGGACATTGCCCTGCTGGATCGCTATCTGGACGGTATGTACGGCGCTGAACCGACCGAATGGAAGGATTCATTGTCAGGGATGGATCGTTTGCGTTACATCACCAATGCGCTCACCCGCATGCGCCTGTGTACCGCAACCGGCCAGCTGGAGTTTCAGTTCAAGGACGACCTGTCAGCGCCAATGCCTTTAGGCTATGCGCCCTGGTTTAGCTGGGAGCCCGCTCAGCCTGCCACCCACAAAATCCTGTTTGGTCATTGGGCCTCATTGCAAGGCAAAATTCAGCGGCCTGCAGTGAGTGCACTGGATGGAGGCTGCGTCTGGGGAGGAAGCTTAATGGCCTATCGAGTGTCGGACGGGCAAATTCTGGCATCCGGCCAGGGCTGTGCAAAAGGATAGCAGGCATTACTGAGTTCCCAGTGCCAGAATCCCACGCGGGTGAACTCTAGTCGTACCTGATGCCGATCAGTGCCTTGCGTCCAGTAAAACATGTTTGGAAAGGCCAAATATCCGCGTTTAAACCCTTGTCCCCGCTGAATGAGCAAGGCCTGTTGCAATTCAAATGCTGAGGTTTGATGGTGCTGGATCGTTTTCCATTGATTCTGAAGATAGGTTTTTCCCGGCCCTTTCCATTCTTTAATGGGATCATGAGTGCGTACTGAGAGTAAATGCCCTTTCAGCGATGCGGGTAATTGCTGCTGTAGCACAGCCTGAGACATCAGGGGCATCTCATCCACTTGTCTGGCGGATTGCCAGTACGGGGATCCCAGCCAGCAGAGCAACCCGCAGACTCCTGCCATTATGCCCAGAATAAAAGCAACCAAGCCCGGTGAATTCATGTCTGTTGTCTCAAGCTCAGATGTGGGAGCGGCAACAGGTTTGGAAGCAGGTGTTTGTAGGGAAGGGGTGGATGGTGTGGGTAAAACACCAGAAAAAGAACCCACTGACTTGCTGTGCCACAATCGTGAGGAGAAACGGTTTGGCATGATAAAACGGCTCCTCCAGCGATCGTGAGAATGACCAAATTTCAGCGAGTCTGTGTCTTTGGCCGCTACCTTCCATACAGCTGCCAAAGTTAAACATAATTGTTCAAAAACCAAGCACAGCTTAGCTGCCAGTAACACCGTATTCCAGTGCGTGCGCGTATCCACGGGTAAGGCTTTGTAACCCTGGGAAAAGCTATGAATAAACTGTTTTTTAAATTCAACAATTTGAAATATAAAGAGACTTTAAACGTTTTAAATTAATGTGCTGCATTAAAAAACCAGCCCGACAGGACTGGTTTGCGTGAGAGACCAGCAGAGAAGGATTATTTTTCCTCGCGGAACCAGGACTGGCTGCGTCCCAGCATCGACACGCCCACATAACCACGCATGGTCAGGCGTCTGCCATCTTCACTGACCCGTGCCTTGGCGCCATAAACTTTTCCTGAAAGCGGATCGAGAATACTGCCATTCATGAAATGATTTTCCTTTTTAGGATCATCTTTCAGACCACTCAGTACCGTGAGCCCAATGATGGGCTTATTGGTATTGGGCGCAGGGCATTTCGTGCAAAATTCCTGGGGCGTGTAGTCAGGACGGGGCACCACCCGTATGATAGTACCGGTATATTCACCGGCACTATTCTTTTCAATTTTGACAATACTCTTGGCAAAGCCGGTTTTATCATCAATGGTACGCCAGTTGCCGGTCAGATCGGCTGCAAAAGCAGCACTACCTTGCAGCACGAGGCCCATGAGTGTGAGTCTCAGCAACGATTTCAGTCTGGTAGTGGCCATGATGTACTCCATGTAGGTGGTGGCGGCTACGAGTAGGTTTCAAACCGTGAATTCAGGCCTAAAATCTTCCTGAATTGTCTGACAAGACTTTAAACGAAAACTTTCATCTAGCCAAATGATGAGGATGACTTGTCAGGTTGGAGACAAAGCCCGAGTGAATCGGGCTTTTTTTCAGAGGGGTCAATTAATGCCGTTCGTCGCGAAACCATGACTGACTGCGGCCCAGCATGGAAAAGCCGACGTAGCCGCGCATGGTGAGGCGGCGGTCGCTTTCACTGATGCGCGCTTTGGCGTTGTAGATACGCCCTGACAGAGGGTCAAGAATACGGCCATTCAGGTATTGAAGTGGATTGTCAGGATCCTGTTTCAGACCTGAAAGGACTTTTAGGCCAACGATGGGCTTGTTGGTATAGGGCTCAGGGCATTTTTGGCAAAATTCCTGAGGCTTGTAGTCAGGTCGCGGAATTGTCTTGATGATAGTACCACTGTAGGTACCATCAGACTCCTTTTGAATACTGACAATTGCTTTGGCAAATCCTGTTTTGTCGTCGATGGTTTTCCAGTGACCTGTAAGATCAGCTGCAAACACGGACGTAGCAGTCAGTGCCGTTGAAGCGGCAACTAAGGTCGTATAAACAATAGACCGTATCAGCGACCAAGTCATCGTAAACATCCTGTTAACTCCTGAAATGGGCATCCATTGTCAAATCAATATAGCATAGGAGAATTGATTTGTTACACATTGATGCCAATA
>CAUJHL010000143.1 GCA_963204705.1 Pseudomonadota bacterium
AGCTGGGCCGGTATATGGAGGCTGACCCGATTGGGCTGGAGGGTGGATTAAACCCGTATGCCTATGTGGGCAGTAATCCTGTGGGGAATGTTGATCCGAGTGGGTTGATGGAGTTTAATTTTGATTTTTCTGGGATGGTGCACGCATTTGAGCGTCAGCTCGATAACTTTCAGAATTGGGCCAACTCCAGTCCAAAGTGGTACACGGATACGCAAGCGACGCTGAACAGTGGATTATGGTCAGCAAGTATTGCTGCAAATTATTCAGCTGCGGATGTGGCGAATAACAAGGCTGCGTATGGGGGTAATAGTTTCTACATTGCCATTCTGACCAATGCGCAGATTGGGCAGTATGTGGTTAAGAATGGGGTGTTGCCTTCACTGATGGCGGGAGTCGGGGCAGGTGCATATCGTGGTGCCTCGAATGTTCCTAATTATACGACTTTTAGTTATCTTCCGAAGTGGACAAAGAATAGCTCAACACAAATTGAAGTGAATTTATCTCAATCAAATGTAATAGATAATCTACAAGCAAACGGTTTCGTTAGGACAACGTCTAAAGATGGCTCGGTAAGTATTTTGAAAGGTGAGGGCCAGACTTATAGATTTTATCCTCAGTCGAGCTCAGACGGACGACCTTCAGCAAAGCTTTCGATTGATGGTGTTAAAAGGCCGGTTGCAACTCTTCGATTTAATAAATAGTAGGTAGTCATTATGCTCTATTCTGGAATTGCAAAGGATGATAATTATATTATTCGATTGATTAATTATATTGACTTTTCAAAAAATCTTCCTGATTTTGTTTTTAAAGAAATACAGGCTGATTTTTACTTTTTTGAGCGTGAACTAATTCTCTTTCATGACCTCATGAAAGAGCTTTCTGAATTCAATAATAAGGTTCTCCGGGCAAAGTTGATAGTTTTTTTTGGAAGACCAAGCATTGAAAGTTTTTCCTATTATATTTTTGAAGGGGGGGTCGAGGATGATTTAGATTTCTTAAAAGGGTTATTTGATATAAAGTTTGTTGATGATAATAACTTTTTTCCTATAATAATAACAAATGAAAATTTTGATTGGTTATATTATGAGGGTCTTCAGGAGGAGCTAGGTGTATTTGGTATAAGCAGGAATAGTATTTTTCAGGCTGAGATTAGAGAATTTATGACAGAGAATTTTATTCCCTATAAGGAATTAAATGGGCGGAGCAATATTGGTATGGATGGTTTTGTGAGAAAAATTAATATCAACTACTGTGATAAAACTTAATAGGTATTATACCAGATCATCACGGATGCCCTGAACACCCCACGGCGACTGATTGATCCTGGGACCAATGCAGTGGTATGGTCATGGGACAGCACGGCGTTTGGCGTTGCACCGCCGAGTGTGGAGACGGTAAAGTTTAACCTGCGCTTTCCGGGTCAGGTGTATGATGAACTGACGAAGCAGCATTACAACCTGAACCGGTACTACAGCCCTGAGCTGGGGCGGTATCTGGAGGCTGACCCGATTGGGCTGGAGGGTGGATTAAACCCGTATGCCTATGCGGGGAGCAATCCGGTGAATGCCGTTGATCCGAGTGGGTTGTTTACCGTTGGTCAAATGCTGGATGACAGTGCGATGCGTGCTGCCAGTATGAACAACACGCTTGAGTTGGCGGGATTGTCTTACGCCTCTGCAACACGGCTTCTGAATCATTCATTATCCGGGAGCGCCGAAGCCGTTTGCGCTGCTTCGACCTCAGCGGCTTCAAGGGCTTTTTGAATCAGCCACTCTGACATCTCTTCGTTGTCCACACGGTCATAGATTTCCTCAACCGTCAGTGTCAGCCCGATAGAGGCAAAGCGAATGGTATCCCCCAAAAAGAACTTCTCAATCGCCCAATTGGTATGCCGCCGCTGAATTTCAATTTTTGCCGAGCTTTGATCCACCAATACATATTCCTGTAGTGTTGGAATGCGGGCATATACCTGAAACTTGGTCGTTTCATCATATCTCCGGGTGGAAGCAGACAAAACTTCAATCACCAAAACGGGCGTGGTCAGCATGTTGCCGTCGGCTTTCTCAATAGAGCAATCGACAACAACATCAGGATAGACATAATCGGCACGCTGATGCAGTGAGGGCGTTTTTACCTTAATACCTTCCGAAAACACCCGACAAGGCTTACCTTCAAGGTGATTGCCTATTTTGCGGGCAAGAGTACTCACCAGTGTCCCATGCTGGATACTCCCACCGACCATTGCATACACAGTGCCGTCAATGAGTTCGTGACGGGTATCGGTTCGCTTTTCCAGCTCGAAGTAGGCTGCTTCGTTGATTCGTTCTTCTGGTTTACGCACGGCTGAAGCCATAATGCACCTCACAGATGGGTGGATGGGTAGGTATTCTACAGCACGATAAAAATTGTCAATGGATATGCCCGCTTTAGGCAACCATTAAAGAACTTCTACCCTAAACGGCCCATCGCCCAGACAGCGGCTTCAACCCGTGACCGCAGGCCCAGCTTATGCAGCAGATTTTTCACATGGACTTTGACAGTGCCTTCGGTGATGCCGAGGCGGCGGCCAATCATTTTATTGCTAAGGCCTTCGGAAATCATGGTCAGCACCTGACGTTCACGATCGGTCAATTCTGACGCATCCTGATGCACGGCAGGATGGCGCAGCGCCGCGGCCAGCTCGCGGGTGAGTGAGGGGCTCAGGGTCATCTGGCCACGCAGGGTGTCGCGGATTTGCTGGATCAGCTCCTCGGGTTCCATGTCCTTGAGCAGATAACCATCTGCACCCAGCTGCAGGGCGGCGCGTACATCTTCACCGGCATTCGACACTGTAAACATGAGAATTTTGCCGGTATAGCCACTGGCCCGAAGCGCACGCAGGGTGTCAGCACCATTCATTTCCGGCATGTTGTTATCCAGCATCACCAGATCGGGGTCCAGTTCGGGTACCTGAGCCAGCGCCTCGCGGCCATTGCTGGCTTCGCCAATCACCAGAAAGTCCGGCTCCAGCTCCAGCAGTTGCCGTAGCCCGCGCCGCATCATGGGATGGTCGTCAACCAGAAAGAGCCGAGGACGACAGGTGTTGTGGCTGGGCGTATCTGTAGGTGTATTGTGAGAAGTCATTCAGTGCATTCCGTCGTGGGTCGGAGAAATTCGGGGCAAAACCGCAATTCGACACGGGTGCCATGTGGCAGGCGGGGCAGCCAGTGGACAGTGCCGCCCAGATTGCGGGTACGTTCTTGAATAATGGCTAGACCATGGTGCTGGCGAGTGTCCACATCGCCAGATAGGCCAACGCCATCGTCCTCGATACTCAATACCAGTTCCTGCTGCTGTTGGACCAGACCCACCCAGACTTGCTCAGCCTGTGAGTGCCGCGTGCAGTTAGACAGCGCTTCACGGGTAATTTGCAAGAGGTCAATCTGCTCAGGAGCCGTCAGTCCAAACGGTAGTGGCGGTACGGAAAGCAACACACGAAAATTGCCTTTACCTGCAAATTCACGGGCGGTGTCGTCCAGTGCCTTGTCCAGATTGCCATCCTTGAGCTGGAGCCGAAAGGTCGTCAGTAGTTCGCGCAACTGTCGGTAGGCATTGTTGAGACCTTCGCGGAGCTCATCGCTCACACTCAGAAGCAGGTCAGGGCTTTCCCCGCGCTGGATCAGGGTGTGCATTCGGCTAACCTGAAGTTTCATATAGGAAAGTGCCTGTGCCAGCGAGTCGTGCAATTCGCGGGCGATGGTGTTGCGTTCATCCAGCAGCAACAGGCGGTGATCCTGTTCCCGCTGCTTTTCGAGAGACAGCGATGCACCGATCAGATTGGCCAGTGCTTCAATGAGCTCGAGTTCCCAGCTTGCAGCAGGGTGACCATCCACATAATGCGCTTTGAGCTCACCCAGACTCACGCCCTGACTGCTCACGTCGATTTTTTCCATTTTGGGCGAGTTGTGACGCTCACAGGTCCCGCAATCCATCCGTGAGCAAATTTCCCGCTCATCCATGCCATGCAGGGCGATCAGGTGGGAGCCCGTGGGGCTGGTGCCGTGCAGGCACAGTGTGAGTCGCAGGCCAGGCAGTTCGGCCTGAAATTGTTCGATCAGGCTATCCAGTTGTTCAGCATTGGCGGGATGCGCCGCGATTTGGGCGCTGGTGCGATAGAGTAGCTCGAGCGCGGCATTACTCTGGGCAAGCCGGTGGGTTTTTTCTTCAACACGGCTTTCCAGTGTTCGGTGGGCCTCCTGAATAGTATCTGCCATGCTGTTGAAACTCTCCGCCATCTGGCCCAGCTCATCGGCAGACTGATAAGACACGCGGGCATTCAGGTCACCATTTCGGAAGCGTTCAGTGATCTGGCCAATTTCCTTCAGCGGTGTCAGCACACTGAGATTCAGTTCAAACATGCCAATCACCAGAATGATAATGGTCAACATCAGCGCGGCGCCTTGAATGGTTTGCTGCCAGCCCTGCCGCTGTTCGCTTTGCTGCTGTATCAACATGACGGCGTGATTCAGCTGGGACACAAAGGGATCGACTCCGGCAAAGAAACGCTCCCGATTGCCGCTGTTGAGCGCAGGCACCAGAGTTTGCTGCCATTGTTGGGAAATACCGGAAAACGCCGAAACAATCGGGTCATTCGGTTTGCCCTGCAACACTTTCTGTAGGGCAGGGCTGTTCAGGCGGGTCTGCATGTCTTCCGCAAGCTGCTGCAATTCACTGGCGGGAGCATTGGCCTGTAGTTTCCAGGTCAGGCGGTAAGTCGCCATCCGCAGGGAGCCTGCCGTATTGATGGCAGCAGCATCGTCCTCACTGATCCAGGCAATCAGGCCTGCACTCAGGGCACTGGAGAGCGCCAATACCGCAATCAGTATCACGGCAATCCCGGCACGCACCGGTAGGGAGTTGGATAGCCACTGGAACATCTTGGTATACCCCCAAAGAGTTTCAGGAAACACAGAGTGTATCCCTTTCCTCATGATAAAAAGATCAACCCAATGAAAAATATAGTAAAAAAATTATTGGTTAGCTACCACTTTAGCGGTAGACAGAGCGTTGTGGGGCATAGGGTAGCAAGGGGAGGGCTGGGAACACCTTGATTATGGTCAAGGGGAGTCGTGGTGAGCCGATTAGTCTCAGGGCTATGCCTCACGCGCACGCGATGCGCAGACTGGAACTGCCCTTATGACAATTTCCGCCCCTCCTTCAGCACCTCACTCAGGCCAACGCCCTGTTGCTTCTGCTGCCCGAAAAGGCGTGATCCTTGGTACCAGTACCTTTGCCTTCACCATGTGTTTCATGGTCTGGATGATGTTCGCCATTCTGGGTGTACCGATCAAGTCCTTACTCGGGCTAAGTGAAACTGAATTTGGTCTTCTCGTCGCCACGCCTGTGTTGACGGGTTCCCTTATCCGGCTTCCGCTCGGCATGCTCACCGATCGGCTAGGTGGCCGGCTGGTGTTTTTTGTGCTGATGCTGGCCTGTGTGTTGCCGGTGTATCTGATTTCTCATGCGACTGAATACTGGCAGTTTCTGGTACTGGGACTCTTTGTTGGCCTGGCGGGTGGTTCGTTTTCGGTGGGCATCGCTTATGTCGCCAAGTGGTTTGATAAAGAACACCAGGGCTTTGCCATGGGGATCTTTGGCGCAGGGAACGCCGGGGCTGCTGTCACCAAATTTCTGGCTCCGGCCATTATTGCCGCCTCCAGCTGGCAAATGGTGCCCAAAGTCTATTCCGCCATTCTGTTTTTCACGGCCCTGCTGTTCTGGTTTCTGACCACGGAAAACCGCCAGCACCTCGCATCGTCCAGTGTCACCTTTGCCGATCAGCTCAAAGCCCTGCGTGACCCTGCCGTCTGGCGGTATTGCCAGTACTACTCGATCGTATTCGGTGGTTATGTCGCGCTCTCGCTGTGGATGACCAAGTACTACGTGAATGAATACGGTCTGGATTTGAAACATGCTGCGCTGCTGGCGGCCTGTTTCTCACTGCCCGGCGGCGTGCTGCGCGCCATTGGTGGCTGGATGTCGGATAAATGGGGTGCACACAGCGTCACCTGGTGGGTGATGTGGGTGAGCTGGATCTGCCTGTTCCTGCTGTCCTATCCCCAGACCGACTTCACGATTAGCACCGTGGATGGCCCCAAGAGCTTTCACATTGGCCTGAATGTGACCGTATTTACCGTGCTGCTGTTCATCATGGGTGTGGCATTCGCTTTCGGTAAGGCCTCGGTTTTCAAATACATTTCGAACGATTACCCCGACAACATGGGCGTGATCTCCGGGATCGTCGGGCTGGCTGGCGGGCTGGGTGGATTCGTATTGCCCATTATGTTTGGTGCACTGGTGGATCTGACGGGCGTGCGGTCCTCGGCTTTCATGCTGATGTATGGCGTGGTCTGGGTCTCTTTGATCTGGATGTACCTGAGCGAAGTTCGCCGGATTCCCATGATGGGTGAGGGCGCTGCCTCTCCGCGTACCGTTCCAGTTTCTGGCTCCCTAACAACTCACGCTTAACGATGCGTTCATCATACCTTTTATGCAATTGATTTTAAAAGTTATTTGAAACATGGAGGCCTGCTGCCGCTGGGCATAAGGCTTCCCGATTAACACTGGCCAGTGATGCGTCCGGCATTCCGTGCCACAGGAGTTCAGTATGAACCAAATGACTCACCACCCCGCCAAGAACAGTGCTGTGATTACAGAATGGCGGCCCGAAGCTCCTGTGTTCTGGGAGCAGACCGGCAAACGCATTGCCAGCCGAAATCTCTGGATATCCATTCCTAATCTGCTGCTGGCCTTTGCGGTGTGGATGGTGTTTTCCATGGTCGCAGTCAAATTGAATGATATCGGCTTTCATTTTTCCAAAGACCAGCTCTTTCTTCTGACCGCTCTGCCACCTTTAGCCGGTGGTACCTTGCGGATTTTTTACAGCTTTATGATTCCGATTGTGGGGGGGCGCCGCTGGACTGCCCTGACGACTGCGTCGCTGATCATCCCTGCGGTGTGGATGGGATTTGCGGTGCAGGATCCGCAAACACCGTATCTGACCTTCGTCCTGATTGCCCTGTTGTGTGGTCTGGGCGGCGGTAATTTCAGTTCCTCAATGGCGAACATTTCCTTTTTCTATCCCAAAGCCCAGCAGGGCACTGCGCTGGGTCTAAATGCCGGTCTGGGGAATCTGGGCGTATCCGTCATGCAGTTTCTGATCCCAATCGTGATTGGACTCAGTGTGTTTGGCGCGCTGGGCGGTGAGCCGCAGACGCTGATGAAGGATGGCGTGGAAAAGCACATCTGGCTCCAAAACGCGGCCTTTGTCTGGGTGCCATTTCTGGTGCTGGCGGTACTGGCGGCATGGTTTGGCATGAACGATCTGGCCTCGGCCAAAAGTTCGTTCCGTGAGCAGTCGGTGATTTTTCGGCTGAAACATACCTGGCTGATGTGCTGGCTTTATACCGGTACGTTTGGCTCTTTCATTGGCTTTTCGGCGGGGCTGGCCATGCTGATGAAAACCCAGTTTCCCGACATTGATCCCATGAAATTTGCCTTCCTTGGGCCGCTGGTCGGTGCGGCAGTTCGCCCTGTGGGTGGGTGGCTGTCCGATAAAGTCGGCGGTGCCCGCGTGACGCTGTGGAATTTTGTAGTGATGGCGCTGGCTGTGGGTGGCGTGTTGCACTTTCTGCCCGCGCACGATGCGACAGGTCTGTCAGGGGGCAATTTCTGGGGCTTTCTGGCCATGTTCATGGTGCTGTTTGTCACCACAGGCATTGGCAATGGCTCGACCTTTCGCATGATTCCGGTGATTTTTCGCACTCAGCAAGAGCGTCTGGTGGCAGGTCAATCGGGGGAATTGCGGGAACAGGCCATGCGCAAGGCGCAAATGATTTCGGCGGCGGTACTGGGTTTTGCCGGTGCGATTGGCGCGTATGGCGGGTTCTTTATTCCTAAAACCTTTGGTACTTCGATGTCGATGACCGGCGGACCTCAGGCAGCACTTTATGTATTCATCGCCTTTTACCTGAGCTGCATCTTGATCACCTGGTGGTGGTATGCCCGCAAGGGTGCCGAGATGCCTTGTTGATCGTGCGGCAATTTTCTCTATCACTGAACACTATCGATTTACGAAAGCCTGTCAGGAAGGCAGGTTTTCAACGGCAGAGGACCACACCATGAGTTATGTACTGGATCAACTGCGTTTCTTTAAACGCAAACAAGGCGAGTTTGCCGATGGGCATGGCGAAACCCGCAAGGAATCCCGCGACTGGGAAAATGTCTATCGTGCCCGCTGGCAATACGACAAAATTGTCCGTTCAACCCATGGCGTGAACTGTACCGGTTCCTGTTCCTGGAAAATTTACGTCAAAAATGGCCTGATCACCTGGGAAACCCAGCAAACCGATTACCCACGTACCCGGCCAGACTTGCCCAATCATGAGCCGCGTGGCTGTCCACGTGGTGCCAGTTATAGCTGGTATATCTACAGTGCCAACCGGCTGAAATACCCCAAAGTCCGCAAGCCGTTACTCAAGCTGTGGCGGGAAGCCCGCGCCACCATGGCACCGGTAGATGCCTGGCGCAGCATTGTTGAAGATCCGATCAAGGCCCAGAGCTACAAGAGCCAGCGCGGGCTGGGCGGATTTATCCGTTCCAGCTGGAACGAAGTCAACGAGATCATCGCCGCTGCCAACGTCTACACCATCAAGCAGTATGGCCCGGATCGGGTAGTCGGCTTTTCACCGATTCCTGCCATGTCGATGGTGAGCTACGCCGCCGGTTCCCGGTATCTGTCGCTGATTGGTGGTGTTTGCCTGAGCTTTTATGACTGGTACTGTGACTTGCCGCCGGCATCGCCGATGGTGTGGGGCGAACAGACCGACGTGCCCGAATCGGCAGACTGGTACAACTCGAATTACATCATTGCCTGGGGCTCCAATGTCCCGCAGACCCGTACACCGGACGCGCACTTTTTTACCGAAGTCCGCTATAAGGGTGCCAAAACCGTCGCGGTAACCCCGGACTATTCCGAAGTCGCCAAGCTGACCGACCTCTGGCTGAATCCCAAACAGGGCACCGACGCCGCGATGGCACAGGCGATGGCGCATGTGATTTTTAAAGAATTTCACCTGCAGCAGCCCAGTGCGTATTTCACCGATTACGTGCGCCGTTATACCGATTTCCCAATGCTGGTGTTGCTGGAAGATTCAGCAATGACCGCGGGCCGTGGCGTACAGGCCACCCGTTTCCTGCGGGCTTCCGATCTGGCGGGCAATCTGGGTCAGGACAATAACCCTGAATGGAAAACCATTGCCTACGATGGAAAAACCGGCGAGCTGGTATCGCCACTAGGCTCCATCGGCTATCGCTGGGGGGAAACTGGCAAATGGAACATTGAGGCCCGTGAAGGCGGTGCAGGGCAGGACACCGAATTACAACTGTCCCTGATCAATGGCCCGGTCAATACCGCCAACGTGGCCTTTCCATACTTTGGCGGCCAGCTGCACGATCATTTCCCACACGCGGATGGTGAAGCCATTCAATACCGCAAGGTGCCATGCCGACAGCTCACACTGGCCGATGGCCGGACGGTTTCTGTAGCCACTGTGTTTGACCTGAGTGCGGCAGGGCTGGGGATTGATCGCGGACTGGGTGGTCAGCACGTGGCCAGTGACTATAACGATGCCAAGGTGGCCGGAACGCCCGCCTGGCAAGAAGGCATTACCGGCGTCAGCCGTGAAAAAGTCATCCAGATCGCCCGTGAGTTTGCTGAAAACGCGCACAAAACCCATGGCAAATCCATGATCATCGTCGGTGCGGCGATGAATCACTGGTACCACATGGACATGAACTATCGTGGCCTGATCAATATCCTGATGCTGTGTGGCTGCGTCGGCCAGAGTGGCGGCGGCTGGGCCCACTACGTGGGTCAGGAAAAGCTCCGTCCACAATGCGGCTGGCTTCCGCTGGCCTTTGGCACCGACTGGAGCCGACCACCCCGCCACATGAATGGCACCAGCTTTTTCTACAATCACTCCTCGCAGTGGCGCCACGAAAAGATGAGCATTCACGAAGTGCTGTCACCGCTGGCGGATACCTCACAATTCCCTGAGCACATGCTGGATTACAACATTCGGGCTGAACGGGCTGGCTGGTTGCCTAGTGCGCCGCAGCTCAACCGTAACCCGCTACAGATCACCCGGGATGCGGCCGCCAAAGGGATTGCAGCCAAAGACTACGTGGTTTCTGCACTACAGGATCACAGCCTGCGCTTTAGTTGTGAGCAGCCGGACAATCCGGTCAATTTCCCGCGCAACATGTTCATCTGGCGTTCCAATCTGCTCGGCTCCTCCGGCAAGGGGCATGAATACATGCTCAAGTATTTGCTGGGCACCCCGCGCCATGGCGTCATGAACGAAGACCTGGGCAAACGTGGCGGCTTTAAACCGCACGAAGCCGAATGGGTCGATGACGGCGCTATCGGCAAGCTGGATCTGGTGACCACCCTGGATTTCCGCATGTCTTCCACCTGCGTGTATTCCGATATCGTACTGCCGACGGCCACCTGGTACGAAAAGGACGACATGAACACCTCGGACATGCACCCCTTTATTCACCCCTTATCGGCGGCGATTGACCCTGCCTGGGAAGCCCGTTCCGACTGGGAGATTTATAAAGGGATTGCCAAAAAATTCAGCGAACTGACTGAAGGGCATCTGGGCGTCGAGCAGGATCTGGTGACCATTCCGCTGCTGCACGATTCCCCCGGAGAGCTGGCCCAGCCCTTTGGTGGCACCGACTGGAAATCGGCCGGTGTGGCACCACAGCCCGGCAAAAATTGCCCGAACATGGTGGTGGTGGAGCGGGATTACCCCAATACCTACCGCAAATTCACCTCGCTTGGCCCGCTATTGGACACACTGGGCAATGGCGGCAAAGGTATCAACTGGAACACGCAGGATGAGGTCAAATTCCTGGGCGAATTGAACCACACCGTGCGTACTCCCGGTGTCAGTGAAGGCCGTCCCCAAATTGAGAGTGCGATTGATGCCGCAGAGGTAATCCTGTCGCTGGCCCCGGAAACCAATGGCCATGTCGCCGTCAAGGCCTGGGAAGCGCTGGGTAAATTCACCGGCCGTGATCACACCCATCTGGCAACTGGCAAAGAACACGAATCGATCCGTTTCCGTGACATTCAGGCCCAGCCACGCAAGATCATCTCCAGTCCGACTTGGTCGGGGCTGGAAGATGAGCATGTCAGTTACAACGCGGGCTACACCAACGTCCATGAGTTGATTCCCTGGCGCACCATCACCGGCCGCCAGCAGTTTTATCAGGATCACCCATGGATGCAGGCCTTTGGCGAGCAATTGCAGAGCTATCGCCCGCCCATCAATACCCGTTCAACTGGTTATGTGCATGAAAAAAGGCCGAATGGCAATCCGGAAATCCTGCTGAACTGGATCACGCCACACCAGAAATGGGGCATCCACAGTACCTATACCGACAACCTGATCATGCTGACGCTGAGCCGTGGCGGCCCGATCGTCTGGCTGTCCGAGCGCGACGCGCAAAAGGTCGGTATTGAGGACAACGACTGGGTGGAATGCTTTAACGCCAATGGTGCGCTGACGGCCCGTGCCGTGGTGTCGCAGCGGGTGAAGGAAGGCATGGTGATGATGTATCACGCCCAGGAGCGCATAGTGAACGTGCCGGGTGCGGAAAGTACCGGAACCCGGGGTGGACATCATAACTCGGTGACCCGCGTCATCCTGAAACCCACCCACATGATCGGCGGTTATGCACAGCAGGCCTATGGCTTTAACTATTACGGCACCGTGGGCTGCAACCGTGATGAATTCGTCGTGGTGCGCAAAATGAATAAAGTGGACTGGCTGGATGGCTCGGATAGCGATGCCCTGCCTCAGCCACTGCCGACGACTCTGGACTAAGGAGAATTTCCATGAAAATACGCTCGCAAGTCGGCATGGTGCTTAATCTGGACAAATGCATCGGCTGTCATACCTGTTCCATTACCTGCAAAAACGTCTGGACCAGCCGTGAAGGCATGGAATACGCGTGGTTTAACAACGTCGAAACCAAGCCCGGTATTGGTTATCCCAAAGAATGGGAAAATCAGGACAAATGGCGCGGCGGCTGGGTACGCAACAGTGACGGCTCAATTAACCCGCGCATCGGCGGCAAATTCCGGGTGCTGGCCAATATTTTTGCCAACCCGGATCTGCCCGAAATCGACGACTACTACGAACCTTTCGATTTTGACTATCAGCATCTGCACACCGCGCCCTCGGTCAAGCACCAGCCGGTCGCGCGTCCACGCTCTGCCATCAGCGGCAAACGCATGGAAAAAATCGAGTGGGGGCCCAACTGGGAGGAAATTCTCGGGACCGAATTTGCCAAGCGCCGCAAGGATAAAAACTTCGATCAGGTGCAGGCAGACATGTACGGTGAGTACGAAAACACCTTCATGATGTACCTGCCGCGTCTATGCGAACATTGCCTGAACCCGACCTGTGCGGCAGCCTGTCCCAGCGGTGCGATCTACAAGCGGGAAGAAGATGGCATCGTACTGATTGATCAGGAAAAATGCCGCGGCTGGCGCATGTGCATCAGCGGCTGTCCCTACAAAAAGATCTACTACAACTGGAAAAGCGGCAAATCCGAAAAATGCATTTTCTGCTATCCACGGATTGAAGCCGGTATGCCGACCGTCTGCTCGGAAACCTGTGTGGGCCGCATTCGCTATCTAGGCGTGCTGCTGTACGATGCCGACCGCATTCACGAAGTGGCCAGCACCCCCAACGAGCAGGATCTCTACCAGAAACAGCTGGAAATTTTCCTCGATCCCAATGATCCCAAGGTCATTGAACAGGCACTGGCCGATGGTATTCCCATGTCGGTGATCGAATCCGCCCAGAAATCCCCGGTCTACAAACTGGCGGTGGACTGGCAACTGGCCCTGCCACTGCATCCGGAATACCGTACCCTGCCGATGGTCTGGTATGTGCCGCCACTGTCCCCCATCCAAAATGCAGCACAGGCTGGAAAAATCGGCATGAATGGCATTCTGCCGGACGTTGATAGTCTGCGGATTCCGCTGCGCTACCTGGCGAATCTGCTCACCGCTGGCGATGAAGCACCGGTCAAGCTGGCACTGAAACGGCTGCTGGCGATGCGTGCCTATAAACGTGCCCAGAACGTCGATGGTGTTGAAAACCTCGACGTGCTGCGCGATGTGGGCCTGAGCAAGCATCAGGCCGAGGATATGTATCGGTATCTGGCGATTGCCAATTACGAAGATCGCTTTGTCATTCCGACCGCGCACCGTGAAGAAGCCATGAGTGAAGTCTTTGCCGAGCGCAATGGCTGTGGCTTCAGTTTTGGCAGTGGCTGCAATGGGTCTTCAGAGGTCAATATGTTTGGCGCTAAAAAGGCCAACCGTCGGGACATTCTGAAAACCGTCCAAATCTGGGAGAAATGACATGCAAATTCTCAAAGTCATTTCCCTCCTGCTAGATTACCCCACAGACACGCTGATTCTGGGAAACATGGAGCTGGGTCAGGCGATTGCCGCTGCCCAGCAAATTTCTCCTATCCAGCGCCGCGCCTTGCAAACCTTGCTGGATCAATTGACCCAGACCGATCTGATGGACGCACAGGAAGCCTATACCGAGCTGTTTGATCGTGGGCGCTCGCTGTCGTTGCTGCTGTTTGAGCATGTCCATGGTGAATCGCGTGACCGTGGACAGGCGATGGTGGATCTGATGGCACAGTATGAGGCTGCAGGTTTTGCCATCGGTGTGCGCGAACTGCCGGACTATATCCCGCTGTATCTGGAATATCTGTCTACCCGGGAAGACTTGGAGGCCCGCGAAGGGCTGGCCGATGTCTCGCATCTGCTGGCGCTGCTGGCCGCCCGTCTGACTGAGCGGGAATCTGCCTATGCGGCCTGCTTTACCAGCCTGTTGCAGATCGCCGGTGAAATTCCGGAGCATGCAGTGGCGGAGGTCAGTGCCACGGTGAAATCCGAAGAGCGCGATGACAGTCTGGCGGCACTCGATGCCCAATGGGAAGACGAAATGGTCACCTTTCTGAATGGCGATCAGGATCCTTCCTGTGGCAGCCAGCAGC
>CAUJHL010000144.1 GCA_963204705.1 Pseudomonadota bacterium
AGCGCATCGCGTGGATTCATTGGCCATGTTTTACACCAGTGTCGGCGACGGCAAAGAGGGCGTGGCCAGTTTTCTGGAAAAAAGGGAACCGGTGTATCAGGGCAAAGCCTCTGCCATGCCACCGTTTTACCCGTGGTGGGAATAAATCGTTTAGCGTTGAGCGTCTTTTGACAAACTCATTCAACAAAAACCACTCGACCCGCGCCCCACGATTACAGCCATTCACTAAAAACCTGTCGCCAAATGCTGCTTGGAGTCTGGTCAGCATTGCCCTATAATCGGCGACTTTATTTTAGCGAGCAGGGGTGGCCGTCAGACCGTGGGTCTTTTTTCCCTGCCTTAACTGACCAGCCCTGAGCACAGAGGAAGCCATGCAAGTAACGACCGAAGCGGTATCTGGCGTCACCCGCCGTTTGAATGTCACCGTCCCTTCTGACAAATTGAAAACCCAATTTGAAGCACGGATCAAGCGCGTCGCCAAAACTGCCAAAATCAACGGCTTCCGTCCTGGCAAAGTGCCGATGTCGAAAATTCGTGCCGAGTACGGCTACAGCGTCCAGCAGGACGTGGTTAATGAACTGATTCGTGAAAGTGTGTTTCAGGCCATCCAGCAGGAAAAAATCAACGCGATTGGCGTGCCGACCATTGAGTCTGTCGATGTCAACGACACCGAAATGAACTACAAAGCCGTGGTCGAAGTCTACCCCGAGTTTGCGGTTCAGGGCCTGAAAGACCTCGCTATTGAGCGCAAAACAAGCAGCGTGGGCGATGCCGACGTCGACACCATGATTGAAAACCTGCGCAAGCAGCGCCAGCAATTCGTGGCCAGCGATGCCGCTGCCGCCAATGGCGATCAGGTGACCTTTGACTTTGAAGGCAGCATCGACGGTGAAAAGTTTGATGGCGGTACCGCTCAGGACTTTAAACTGGTCTTGGGCAGCAACCGCATGATCCCCGGTTTTGAAGACGGCATCGTCGGCATGAAAGCCGGTGATGAAAAAACCATCGACGTGACCTTCCCGGAGGACTATCAGGCCAAGGAACTTGCAGTCAAAAAAGCCCAGTTCAAGATCACTGCCAAGGCCGTTGAAACCGCTCAATTACCTGAGATTGACGAAGAATTCCTGAAAGTTTTCAGCATTACCGCCGAAGAAGGTGTGGACAAGCTGAAAGCGGACGTACGCCGTAATATGGAGCGTGAAGTCAAAAATGGCTTGCGCAATCAAGTCAAACAGGCTGCTTTTGATGCCCTGCTGGCTGCCAATCCCGATGTCGAAGTGCCACCGACCTTGCTGAAAGAAGAAATCGAGCGCCAGCGTCAGGGCATGCTGCAACAGTTTGCCCAGCAGTTTGGCGGCCAAATGCCTAATTTTGATAACAGCATGCTGCCGGACGAATTGTTCCGCGAAAAGGCAGAGCGTTCCGTAAAACTGGGCCTGCTGGTGGGTAAAGTGATTGATGAAGCCAATCTGAGCGTGGATCAGGATCGCGTCAAAGCCCTGATCGAAGATATGGCACAATCCTACGAAGATCCTGCAGAAGTGATCGACTACTTCAGCAACGACAAACAGCAGCGTGCTCAAGTGGAAGCCGTGACCCTGGAAGACCAGGTGGTGGATCACCTGCTGGACAACGCCAAAGTCACCGATAGCGAAGTCAGCTATCAGGATCTCCTGGCGGCTCAGCAACAGGCTCGCATGGGCTAAGCCAAGTCAGGCTAAAGCTAAGCTAAAACTTAAAAAAGGCACTCCGGTGCCTTTTTTTACGTGCAAATTTTTCACGCATAACCCGCTGTTGATCGCTGAGGCCATTGTGCAGTATTTACTGACTATTTTGAACAGAAAACGTGCATCCACTCAGTTACACTGGTCGTAGTGCTTGCATTCTTGGCGACTATGCCCCATTTGCTGTAAATTGATCAAAAGACTGAAAGGACATTCGCTGTGAACCCCATGCATTCCCTGATCCAGACTTCTCTTTCGTTGCCGACCGATGCACAGGTTTTGCGCAATGCCTTGGTGCCCATGGTGGTGGAGCAGTCCTCCCGTGGCGAACGTTCCTTTGATATTTTTTCCCGCCTGCTGCGTGAACGGGTCATTTTCCTGACCGGCGAAGTCGAAGACCACATGGCCAATCTGGTGGTGGCACAGCTGCTGTTCCTTGAAGCCGAAAACCCCGATAAAGATATTCACCTTTACATCAATTCGCCCGGCGGTTCTGTCACCGCAGGCATGGCGATTTATGACACCATGCAGTTTATCAAGCCCGATGTCTCCACCATGTGCCTGGGGCAAGCGGCTTCCATGGGGTCCTTCCTGCTGACGGCGGGTGCCAAGGGCAAGCGCTATGCACTGGCCAATTCTCGCGTGATGATTCACCAGCCACTGGGCGGATTCCGGGGTCAGGCCTCCGACATTGAAATTCACGCGCGTGAAATCCTCTACATCCGTGAGCGCCTGAATGGCCTGCTGGCCCTGCATACTGGGCAGCCGATTGAGCGGATTGAGCGCGATACCGACCGTGACAACTTTATGAGCGCCGAAGCCGCCAAAGACTATGGTCTGGTGGACGAAGTCGTTCAGCGGCGCCCCTGATCAAGGGGTGACCCACCGTATAGTTAGGGAGGCATGCTTCTTGGCTAAGTCCACGGTTAGGTCCACGGCTAAACCAAGGGCTAAGTCCTTGCATCCTCATATGGCCGCTACTCTAGCCAACACTTCACCAATTTTTCCAAAAGCCGGTTTTAATAAAGGTTAAACGTATGTCTGATACCAACCAGCCGCAAAAATGCTGTTCTTTTTGCGGGAAACGCCAGAACGAAGTACAAAAGCTGATTGCAGGTGAAAGCGCTTTCATCTGCAATGAATGCGTGGATATCTGTCTGGATCTGGTGAAAACAACCGCCAAAACGACCGAGTCTGGCTGGGCCGATAAAGCCTTGCCGAAACCGATAGAAATCCGCGAAGCGCTGGATCATTACGTGATTGGTCAGGATCAGGCGAAAAAGACCCTCGCTGTCGCCGTGTACAATCATTACAAGCGCCTGAAAGCCAGTGACAAAGTGCCCAGTCGTCATGGTGCACGGGATGCCATGGTCGAGCTGTCCAAGAGCAATATCCTGCTGATCGGCCCGACGGGTTCTGGTAAAACGCTGCTGGCCCAGACACTCGCACGCCTGCTGGATGTGCCATTTGCCATGGCCGATGCGACGACACTGACTGAAGCCGGGTATGTCGGTGAAGATGTTGAAAATATCGTGCAAAAACTGCTGCAAAAGTCAGATCATGATGTCGAAAAGGCTCAGATGGGCATTATCTACATTGATGAAATCGACAAAATTACCCGTAAAAGTGAAAACCCCTCGATTACGCGGGATGTATCAGGTGAGGGCGTGCAACAAGCCCTGCTGAAAATGATTGAAGGTACCGTTGCCTCGATCCCGCCACAGGGTGGTCGCAAACACCCGAATCAGGAATTTATTCAGGTCGATACCAGCAATATCCTGTTTATTTGCGGCGGTGCGTTTGCCGGTCTGGAGAAAATCGTCCAGCAGCGGTCTGAAAAGAGTGGCATCGGCTTTGGTGCTGAAGTCAAAGCCAAGGATCAGGTCAAAAAGGTCGGTGAACTGTTTCGCGAAGTCGAACCTGAAGATCTGATCAAGTATGGTCTGATTCCTGAATTCATTGGCCGCCTGCCTGTCATTGCGACGCTGGAGGAGCTGGAAGAAGCTGCTCTCGTACAGATCCTGACGGAACCTCGCAATGCCCTGGTGCGGCAGTACCAGCACTTGTTTGCCATGGAAAATGTCGATTTGCTGGTCAGCCCTGATGCGCTGCGCGCGATTGCCCGTAAGGCGATGGAACGCAACACCGGTGCACGTGGCTTGCGCTCGATCATGGAAAACATCCTGCTGGACACTATGTACGACTTGCCTTCCCTGAAAGGCGTTGGCACCGTTGAAATTACCGAAGCCGTCGTGCTTGGGACTGCTGCCCCTGTATTGCATCCAGAGCGCCAGCCGGAACAGCATCACACCAGTGATGCAGCGGAGCATCTGGTATTGCTGGACAATAATTCCCGCAGTGCCTGATCAGTCCACCCTGCCAAGGGCCGCACGCTATGTGTGGCCTTTGGCAAAGATCCTCTCCCTGCAACACGATGGCAGACGCAAGGTTGTACACCGTTACAGCCTTACCAAGTAGTTTCCGAATTTCTTTAAAAGTGAGTCGTAGTAAGCACTTGGCTACGTTAGAACACGGGATGTTTCACAGTTGCTACAGTGCTCTGTAGGGCTTTTGTACCATCATACCCTATGCTTTTTTTTGAGTAGCGCATCATTCAAACTTTTCGCCAAAAATCCGCCAAGGCTTTGCGCCACGAAACCCAACAACTCTATGGGATCGTGGATACCAGCATTGAGCCCGACTTTGACGCCATTACCACGATGCTGGCAGATTTGCTGGATATGCCGGTTGCAATGATTCATCTGGTGGATAAAGAACGCGTCTGGGTAAAATCCCTGATTGATCGTACTGAAGTTGGTCTGGGTGAGCGCTCTTATGCCCTTGCCCATCATTTGCCTTTTGAAGAAGGCCCGATGGTTATCGAAGATGTCCAGACGGATGAGCGATTTGAAACCAGTCCCTTAGGGTTTATGGCCCAGTCTTTGCGATTCTATGCTGGCATTCCGATTAGAACGCCTGAAGGTCATGTACTGGGCAGCTTGTGTGTGATGGACACGAAACCGCGCAGCCTTAGCGAAGTCCAGATTCGCGCACTCGAAACCAGCAGTCACCATGTGATGAAACTGCTGGACTTGCGCCGTGTTAATGGCGAATTAACGCAAAAAACCTATCTATTACAAGAGGCTATTGCCCAGAAAGACAAATTTTTTTCCATGATCGCGCACGATCTCAGAGCTCCCTTTCATGGCATTATGGGCTTTTCGGAGATTCTTGCGACTGAACAGGATCAGATGTCGGCGAGTGAAATCACCCGTACCGCTCAGTATCTGCATGAAACTTCCGAAACCACTTATCGACTGCTGGAGTCCCTCCTCAGCTGGACGGTCTCTGCAGGTGGCTTTTTAGAGCAAAATCCCATCACCATCACGCTGGAGCAGCTGGTATTACCGGTATTGCGACTCTTGCATGGCGTGGCACTTTTGAAAGAAGTCAGTCTGGAAATGGAGCTGCACAGCGACTTGCCCGTGTTTGTCGATCGCAACATGATGGTGTCCGTGCTACAAAATTTGATTTCCAATGCCATTAAATTTACCGCATCGGGCGGCTCGGTTCGTGTACGTTCCTACAAGCATCGGGGTTATGTCACGCTTCAGGTCATTGATAGTGGTATTGGAATGACGGCTGATCAAATCAAAGTGGCTGAAAGTGCCTTTGATAAAGGTTCCCGTTTGAAGAGTACCAACGGAACCTCTGGCGAAGCTGGGTGTGGTCTGGGTCTGCTGTTGTGCCATCAGTTCCTCGATGTCCATGGCAGCCATATGCGGATTGAAAGTACGCCAGGGCAGGGCACCCTGATCGAATTTGATCTGCCCAGAAGGCAAAATGCCCGCTTACCCCGTCGGCAATTAAAACTACTGGCAGTCCAGGAAGCCTGCGAGACCAAGTAGCTTAGACAGTTAATACCCCAACTGCCGGCTGGCCAGATCCTTCATGATTTCCTCGGCCCCGCCACCGATCATGTTGACCTTCACCTCGCGGTAAATCCGTTCTACGCGAGTCCCCCGCATAAATCCCATGCCCCCCAGAGTTTGTACCGCACTGTCTGCACACAGCTGCAGGGTTCGCGTTGCCTGATTTTTCAGCAAGCACAACTGCGCGACCAGTTCATTCCCCTGCAGCTCTGGCCGATCCATGCGGTAAGCGGTATCCTCCAGCAGGCAGCGAGTCGCCATCAATTGCGTTTGCATATCAATCAGTTTGTGACGCATCACCTGATGATCAATCAGGCGCTTGCCAAAGGTTTTACGTTCCTGTGCCCAGTTCAGCGCATCCTCATAACACGCCAACGCAAAGCCATAGGATGACGCCGCAAGGCTAAAGCGCTCTTTATTAAAATTGGTCATGATGACCAGAAACCCCATATTTTCCGCACCGAGCAGATTGGTGGCTGGCACACGCACCTGATCAAAATGCAACTGGGCGGTATCCGATGCCCACCAGCCCATTTTGTCGAGCGGGGTTTTCTGGATACCCGGACTGTGCGCATCCACCAGCAGCATCGAAATGCCAGAAGCTCCTTTGGCGGTTGGATCGGTCCGAACCGCTACCGTGTAATAATCTGCCCGGATTCCTGAGGTGATAAAGGTCTTTTCCCCAGAAATCACAAAGTCATCGCCCTCGCGCACGCCGCTCATCCGCAACGCCGCCACGTCCGACCCGCCACCCGGCTCGGTAATCGCCAGAGCGGAAATCTTTTCCCCGGATAAAATCTGCGGCAGGACGGTCGCTTTGAGAGTGTCACTGCCAAACTGGGCAATCGGCGGGCTACCAATGGTATGGGACAGGAGAGAGGCCAGCACGCCGCCGGAGCCACATTGGGCGAGCTCGATTGAGGCGATCAGGTGGTAAAAGGTATCCATCTGGCCACTGCCGCCATACAGCTCAGGAAAGCCCAGTCCCAGCAAGCCGACGTCGGCAGCTTCACGATACAGCTCGCGGGGAAAGGTTTCTGCTTCGTCCCATTCATTAACAAAGGGTGAAATGCGCTCACGGGTAAAACGCCGGACACTGTCCGCAAACGCGCGATGCTCAGCGGAATAGTAGTGTGGGTTTAGCGAACTAAAAATGTCTTGCATGAGCGAGCATCCAGATATGAATGACCCTACTGTGCCATGCGCGTGCCAGCAGTGCAGTAAGAAGAATGCTCAGCGCACATGATGTTTACGATCAATCCGCGGCAGGCGATGCGTTAAGCCTTTTCAATCGCTGTGGACTCACCGATAATGCAGTGAATTCTTCACGAGCGTCAGGGATGCCTGCTTATCAATTTGTCGCCATCGACCCTGCCGGAAAACAACAAAAAGGCGTGCTGGAAGGAGACTCTGCCCGCCAAATTCGCCAGCAATTGCGTGATAAAGCCTGGATGCCGGTCGAGGTTGAACCCGTCGCCGAAATACGCACCAGTGAAACGGGAAAGCGCTGGTTTCAGCCCGGCCTAAGTGCCTATGACCTGGCGTTGATGACCCGTCAGCTGGCCGTACTGATTGCCGCCAGTATTCCCCTTGAGGAGGCCCTCCGTGCGGTAGCCCGTCAAACCGAAAAAAAACATGTGCATTCGCTGCTACTATCTGTCCGTTCCAAAGTGCTGGAAGGGCATTCGCTGGCACAGGCATTAAAACACTCGGGCAATTTTCCCCCGCTTTATATCGCAACGATTGCCGCGGGTGAGAAATCCGGCCATCTGGATTTGATCCTGAATCAGCTGGCGGACTACACCGAAAACCGTTTTGCCATGCAGAAGAAGATTCAGGGTGCGCTAATTTACCCGATTCTGTTGCTCATCATGTCCTTTAGCATCGTTATGGGCCTGATGACCTGGGTAGTGCCGGATATCGTCAAGGTATTTGAACATACCGATCAGGCCCTGCCTCTATTAACCCGGCTGTTGATGGGGACGAGTGCGTTTATCAAGGCTACCTGGCCTTTGCTCATGGGCGGAATGATTGCCGCTGTTTTTTTCGCGGTTCGGTTTGTTCGAACCGAGCCGGGCCGTTATGCGCTGGATGCTTTGGTGCTGCGGCTGCCGCTGTTTGGCAAGCTGAGTCGTGGCATTAATTCGGCGCGCTTTGCCAGCACCTTGTCTATTTTGACGCAATCGGGTGTGCCCTTGGTCGATGCCCTGCATATTGGCGCGGCCGTCTCCAGCAACTGGTTGATTCGGGATGCCATTGAGCATGCTGCTGACAAAGTAACTGAGGGCGGTAATCTGGCGACCCAGCTGGAGCGTAGTGGTTATTTTCCGCCGATGATGGTGCAAATGATTCGTAGCGGCGAGTCTTCCGGGGAGCTGGATCAGATGCTCTCGCGTGCGTCAGGGATGCAGGAGCGCGAAGTCACCACACTGATCAGCACCCTGCTGGCGCTGCTAGAGCCACTGATGCTGATCTTTATGGCCGGGATCGTGCTGACCATTGTCATGGCGGTGATGCTACCAATCGTCAATATGAATAATCTGGTGAAATAGGCTACTCTTTAAGAAAGTGACTCCGTATGGCCGTCACTTGCTTGCTGTGACCAAAACGTTATCCATTCGACTGCATTACCTTTGATTTAAAACAGGAATTGTCTGATATGCCACCCCGTACCTTGCGCGCTCTGCCTGCTATTTCTCCTACTACCCAATCCGGCTTTACCCTGATTGAAGTCATGGTGGTGGTGGTGATTTTGGGGATTCTCGCGGCACTTATTGTTCCGAATGTGATCGGTCAGGGTGACAAGGCCCGCGTGGGGACGACCAATTCCACCCTGCATACTGTGGCCAATGCGCTTGACCTGTATAAACTGGATAACCATCAGTACCCGACGACGCAGGAAGGGCTGGATGCGCTGATTCATCAGCCGGCCAGTGCCAAGAACTGGCTGAAGGATGGCTATATCAAGGGTGGTCTGCCAAAGGATGGCTGGGGCAATGATTTGCAGTATGTGTCGCCGGGGAGTAATGGACGGGCGTATGATTTGTATTCCTTTGGGGGGGATGGCAAGGAAGGCGGATCGGATACGGATGCGGATATTTTCTTGGAAAAATAATGTGTTAGTTAGCTCCCTGAGCTTTGTCGAAGTTAAGCCAACGGATTTAGCTCCCTGAGCTTTGTCGAAGGGGCGGTGATGCTCAGAATCATTTCGACGGGCTCAATGAGCCTTTTGTCCCTGAGCTCTTCGAAGGGGGCGGATAATGTGGAACTTTGCTCGCCTTCAGCGGGACTGACTTTTGAGGGACCAAAAGTCAGCAAAAGTC
>CAUJHL010000145.1 GCA_963204705.1 Pseudomonadota bacterium
AGCGTATAAAATTCCAGCCAATAAAGGACGCCAATCTCCCTGCACACGCTTGATTCCCGCCAAATTCGCAGTCATCAGATAAACAAGCAGGCAATTAAGGCTAAAGATCGTAATATTTATTATATGTGATACAAAAGCTGACTGACCAAACCAATGAAATTCAAGGAACCACGTAAGCATTACTACTGGCCTGAAATAGCTAGTGCCTGGTAAAACAGGCTCCATTAACAGTTTCCAGCTAATTGGTTGATTAAGTAATGAAGTTTTACTAATGAAAATAAGGTCATCATCCCACACATAAGCGGCTATTTTTGGCAAACCACCATAAATAATCAAAACAATTAGAATTATAATACTTAAGGAAAGCAATTTATTAGATTTTTTTAATTCTCCACTAAACACCGAAATTCCCTCATAAAAAAAGCAAGACCCCTGAGGGCCTTGCTTAATAACTGGCTAAACCTTATGGTTTGCAAGCATTTGGCAGGTATTTGTTAACAATCGTTGTATCGCCTGCTGCACCAACAGCATCATCAACTGTTGTGGCACCACATGCCCAGGTAGAGCCGCCGTTGGCAGTAGTAAAGGTCAGAGTACTACCGGAAGCTTTACCTGTAGTCATCTGAATCGTAACTTTACCAGCAGGATAGGCGCCAATGCCAGCGGCAGTCCGGCTAGTTGCAGTCACAGTTGAATACTTACCTACGAGAGTAGCATTCAATTCGCCAATACCGGCAGAAGCAGCAGGAGGAATCAGTTTAGGCCATGCATTTTTGTCTGCGCCGTATTCAGCCAGAGGGTTTTTCAGGCCGCCGCCCAGTTCAACAGCTTCAGAAACCTGTGAACGGGTGATGTAGTCGGAATAAGCAGGGATGGCGATCGCAGCCAGAATACCGATAATGGCAACAACGATCATCAGTTCGATCAGGGTAAAACCCTTTTGTACGTTCATGGAATTCTCCTAGGTGGAATACGACCGGCGTTCCGGTGTTGTTTTTTATAATGCAGTTGCTGTGCCAACTCTACCTTAATTTTTCAAGTAATTGTTTTACAAAAAATTATTTTTCATGTACACAGTGTGGGTATTATTTTTAGTTTGGATTTGCCGCTTTGTAAGCTGACATTTTTGGTCATTATTTTACGGGATGACAGAATGAGTCATGACAGATGATGCCAAACTGACTGTGCAGGCACATTCCATAAGCCGCTCGACTGACACAACTGGCACAGGGTGTCGCGTACAAACTAAAAGAGCGGGTTAGCGACTGAGCATTCCAGGAGGCGCGGCCAGTGAGCGGCCTTTGCGCTGTGCCCAATGCGTCATCCCTACATACGCTAGTGTCTGAATACCGATCGTCCACCAGAGCGACCACACATTGTGGGACAAAAAATGGGCACCCCGCATGATCTGCGCCCAGCCCATGGCAAAGCCAATGATGAGTGCAGCAGCAGCATAGAGCCAGGCATGTGGCAATCGTGCGGCACGGGCAACGAAATAAAAGGCGAGTAAAGCAAAGCCACTACTGGCATGCCCACCCGGCAGGCACCTTCCCGGCCCAGAAAGCTCTGGAACGGTGTCAAACAGCGCATACATTTGCCAAGTCCCGCCATATTGTGTCAGATCCCAGGGGCAGGTGTGATGGGAATGGCGTTTAATCAAGCCAATCAGGGACGGCGAAAGGCTCATTGCAAGCAATACAAAGCCACCCGGCCACCGCCACTCACGAAAGCGCACCCACCACCAGCTAGCGACCCACCCTGCTCCGGCAATGACGCCACTCAGGATGCAGAGCCGTTTCACCCAAAGATGCGAGAGTTTTGTCAGCGCCCAGTGATCCTTCAGGGGAAAGCCGATGGCCTGCTCCCCTACTCGTCCGACATACAAGCCCGTCGCCCAGGCATCCAGTTCAGTCTGTGCAAATAGCTGCCAGATGAGCAGTGCCGACAGTAGCCATAGGCCTACAAAAATGGCCTCTGGATGGCGAAACCATGAGCGAGCAGTTTTTTTTGGCATAGGCGAAGCATCAGCGGGTGTCATGGCTGCTTTTCCGGATGAGCAGACTCGGGGTCTGAAAGCGACATACTGGATTGATTGTTCAGCATTGGATTGCCGATAGCTTTGCGAGCCAAAGGCGTGATGATCACTCCCACCAGCGTGGCGTACCAGAGGGTTCCCAGTCGGAGCACCGCCGTCATCGCCACGGCATCTGCCCATGCCACACCTTTTAGCCCGAGCAAGACAATCATGACTCCTTCCACGCCTCCCAGACCGCCAGGAAGAAAACTGACCACCCCAGCGATCATGGACAGTGCGTAGACGAACACCAGATAGCCAGCGGTAACCGGATACCCCAGACCCTGACACATCCACACCAGCCCAAAGGCTTCCAGGCTCCAGGAAAGCGTACTCAGGGCGATCATCGGCATTAAAACAGGCACGCGGTTACATTCACGGAACTCCGCCTGAATGGGCAGCAATCGCTTGAGTGCCGCCTGTATCCGAGTCATCAGTCCAGGAGCAATACGGATTCGATTCAGCCAGTTTAGCAGAGTCTGCAGGTGAAACAGGATGACATACAGTGCTGCAACCAGCGCCACACCGATGACAAAAATGGGCAGGTAATTTGGAAATGAGATAATTAACCCTGAAGCCAGCACAAGTACCGCGATCAAATCCAATAGACGTTCGCTCAGAAAGGCCGTCATGGTTTTGGCATGACTAACACCCAGTCGCTGGTAATACCAGCTTCTCACGATTTCACCTGCCTTGCCGGGAGTCATCGTCAGGGCAAAGCCACTCAGGTAAATCAGAACATGCTGCTTTAAGGGTAAACGAACCGACATGATTCGCAGCAAGCACATCCAGCGGCCCAGCCTGAGTGCGTAATTGGCACTGGACAATGCGCAAATCAGCAATAACCAGCCCACTCCCAGTCGGCTGATCGCCTGTTGAAACGAGTGCAAAGGGGCCAGACTACTCTGGCAGACCAACCCTGCCAGCAAGGCAATCCCAGCAAGCATCAGCAACCTGAGTGGCGTGAATACTGCCTTCATAACGAGAGGCGCTTAAAAATCACTGTCGGAATAGTGCGGATGATCCACATGATCAGCCACCAGAATCCGGGCACATAAAGGACATTGCGGTCTTTTTCCAGGCCGGTGACGATGCCCTGTGCTACGCGCTGTGGGCTGGCAACCAGCTTTTCCGGCAAAGGCAAACCTGCCGTCATTGGCGTGGCGACAAAACCCGGTTTGACCGTCATCAGATGCGCGCCAGAGCGGGACAGCCGCACATTAAGGCCTGAGCAGAATGTGCTCAGTGCCGCCTTTGCAGCACCATACAGATAGTTACTGGCACGGCCCCGATCCCCGGCCACCGAGGAGATGACGGCCATTTTGCCGGATTTTTGCGCCTCCAGTACGTTTGCCAGCAAGGTCATCAAGCCGATCAATGACGTCGCATTGCTATTAAATTCACGGACAGCCTGCCTGGCATCCTGCTCCATAATTGCCTGATCTGGCAGTGTTCCGGGCGCGATCAGGATGCGATCCAGCGTTCCCAGATGCTGAAGTGCAGCCGTGATCATCGCGGGGTGTTTGTCCAGATCATTGACATCCAGCTCAAAAAAACCCGAAGGCTGTGATGTGCGTACACTCGCATCATCGGCAAGCTGTTTCAGGCGTTGTGGGTTTCTGGCCACCAGAAAAAAACGACTTTGCGGATCTCGCAGAATCCACTCATCCACACAGGCTTGTGCAATCGCGGAGGTGGCACCGATCACCAAAATTCCAGTCATGTAAGGTTTTCCAGATTCATTAGCTTAGGGTCTTTTGATGCCGATTTGTGTAAAAGAACAACCGAATAACTTATTTAAATTTAACCATTTTTCATGATTCTGGGAGTATACGCTGCCAGAAACGCGAGAGCAGCTGGGGGTCCCGCAGACGTTCGACCTGCTGCCATTCAGGATAAGCCAAACGGAACGACTCGCCACTCATATGCGCATCTTTCGCAGGATACAGGCGACCACCGGACTCATGTACCAGGCGGTCCAGCCAGGGAAATAACTGGGCGTCCAATTCGCCCGATTGCGGAAAATCCAGCGCCAGCGAAGTGCCTCTCATCGGAAAGGACAGCATTCCCGGTGAAGCAGCATCGCCGCAGCGTTTTAGTACGGCTAAAAAAGATGCCTGCCCAAAATCACTGATGGATTTCAGGATTTCCCGAATGACCACCGGCGCTACAGATTCTGGAATCACACATTGATATTGCTGGAATCCCCGTTTGCCATACATCCGGTTCCAGTGCGCAATATGATCCAACGGGTAAAAATACTCGCTGATTCCCTGACTTACTTCAGTGAGAGTCTTTGGGTATTTATGCCAATAGGCACCATTGAAGAGTTTTACCGAAGGAGCATTCACCCAGGAAAACGAGGGAAACGCCGGAAATTCACGCGGCTTTTTCAGTGTAAACGTGGGCGCTGCAAATTCTGTGGTGGCATGGTTTGCCGCCAGATACACCCCGCGTCCCAGAGCCTCGCCCTTCGCCAGACAATCTACCCAGGCAACGGCATATTCATGCTCATGATCCAGCTGGGTAGACAAGGCAAAGAATTCATCGAGATTGGCAAAGCGCTGTTGTTTGACAGTCAGGGTACTGGAACTGACCGGCATCAATTGTACTTTTACCCACAACAGGACACCTGTTAGGCCCAGCCCGCCAATGGTTGCGGCAAACAGTTCGGGATGCGTGGCCAGACTGCACTCCTGATACCCCCGATCCGAACGGTGCAAGCCAAAGGACAGCACATGATGGCCAAAGGTGCCTCGTACATGGTGATTTTTTCCATGAACATCATTGGCCACACAGCCGCCCAGGGTTGCGAACCGTGTTCCCGGCGTGACTGGCACAAACCAGCCCCGTGGCAAACAGACTCTGAGTAATTCCTCTAGCGTGACGCCTGCCTCGGCAATGATCTGACCCTTTTCCCAGTCCGCCGAGACAAAACGTCGCAAAGGGCGCATCTCCAGCACCCGATCCGACACCGCCAGACAGCTGTCACCATAGCTGCGCGCCTGCCCAATTGCCAGGGTATGGCCCTGTGTATCGATCGCCACCGCCTGAGTAGCCTGAAGGCTATCCTGCCAGAGCACCGGGAAGCTGCTTTGGGGAAAGTCAGGATAATTCCCCCAGGATTTAACGGACGTCATGATGCCCACCAGAAAACCAGAACGAAGAGTACCCCACACAGCAGGCTGATTCTGTCGGTCAGGGCAAACACGACGGGATCATCCTCCATTTGCCCACGGTGGGTCAGCAACCAGACCCGACTGATCCAGAACAGTAAAATGGGGCAGCCTAGCCAGATGAGCCGGGAATCCGGATACAATTTTAGCGTTGCCGTGTCATTGATGTACAAGGCCACCACTAGCACAGACAGATAGCCAGCAGCCACGCCCATGGAGGAAATCAGGCCCATATCCGAGGCAACGTATCCCCGGCCAAGGGCTTTGACTTCTCCATCAATGGGTTTGACACGCAACAGTTCCGCGTAACGCTTGCAGAATGCCAGGCTCAGGAACAAAAACAGTGAAAATGCCAGCATCCAGAACGACAGCGGCAATTGCACAGCCACCGCACCGGCAGTCAGCCGCAGTGTGTACAGCATGGCGAGTGTCAGTACATCAATCACGGCATATTTTTTAAGGCTAAATGAATAGAGACTACTCACGAGCGCATACACCGCCAATACCAGCCCAAAGGAAGGTGAGACCAGTAGCCCTCCCAGGCTGACGCCTAGAATTAGCAGCAAGGGAGATACCAATGCGCCCTGCAATAGGGAAAGGTTCCCCGAGGCAAACGGACGGGCGGATTTGCTGGGGTGACGCCGATCGTCCATGACATCCAGCAGATCGTTGGCAACATAGACGGACGAAGCACACAGTCCAAAACAGACAAAGGCAAGGAGTAACAGTAGCCAATCCTGGGCCTGGGTAAACTCATGCGCTGCAATCATCGGAACAAACAGCAGGATGTTTTTTGCCCACTGATGCAACCGCAACTGTTTCGACCACAGCCTGACAGCATTGCGGGGTTCAGTGATTAACTGGGCATTTGGCTGGCTGTTTTTCAGCATCGACCAGACACGGCGAGAAGGATGGACGGCGTAGGCAACACGGGCATGAGGCCAGACATGTAAATCGGCCGATGAATCGCCCACATAATCAAAGCCTTTTTCACCAAAAGCCATCAACAAGGCATCCCGCTTGACGGTTCCGATCATATTGATGGACTCGTCGGTCGAGATAACCTGGGCAATATTCCCCAGTCGCCGGGCTACCGCGTGTGCAAGATCGGCATGGCTTGCTGTGGCAATCACAATGGGCCGCTGCTGCGATCGCGCCTGCTCAATAACGTCAACGACACCGGGATGCAGTGGCAGCAGCTGACTATCGAGATGAACCGCTTCTGCCAGACGAGTCTTTAGATGCGCCTTGCCTTTACCAAGCCAGCGCACCGTATGAAAAAATTGTTTGGGCTTTTGGCGCAACAGCAGCAGCACACACTCATACAATAAATCGGTTTTCAGTAAACTGCCGTCTAGATCCACTACCAGTGGATAGGCTCCTTGTGCCTGCTGGCCCTGATCTGACATTGCTCTGAACCTGCTCCTGTTCCTACTTCCCTGTGGCAATCACCAAAAACATATCCTGCTGGTGGTGGAATGCGAATGATCTGACCGTTAGCCATTTTTCTCAGAAAGGATACTCATTTGCTGTAAATAATGCAGCAACTCCTTCTCTGCCGATTGAACCGCAGGATCTGGCGCAGTGGCAGGTTCGTTCTCTGGGGAAGCTACGCCAGAATGGACTCCTGAACCAGAGTGGATTGCTGAAAGAGTGGGTTGCTGCTGGGAACGGGCATGCTGAACCCGCAGTACATGTTGCCGGAGTACGTGGCGGTCGGTCATTTTAAAGGTGCGTGCAAACTCTGCGACCACCTGATCCCCCTGCTCAACCAGACGGGACATCCAGCGTTGCAGCTGAACCTGCACTTTGGCATTGAGTCGCGGCATCAGCGCCGCCATGATCGTCGCTTCATCCTCGTGCCGTAGGAGTTTGGCCAGCAACTGGGACTGGCGGCGGCGGGCCTCATGGCTTTCAAAACGCTGATAATCCTGAATGGCAATAATCAGGCGCTCGGAAAATGGGAGTTTTTTAACCGCACCCGGAGACAGCTGGGTCAATTGCTCACCGAGCTGCTGCATGCGTTGCATGGCTTTTTTTTGCTCGGTTTTACTGGGCGCCAGTTCAAATTCATCCAGCTCCGTCAAATCGACGGCTCGTTGCCTGCGTTTCATCGTATTCCCCCGCCCCAGACCGTGAGCGGCGACATGCGGCTACTCCAGACAGATGCCTGATATTGTAGGCCTGACGGTCATAAAAGTCATGAGATTTAGCCTAGAGTCCGCTATCCAAAGAACTCGGGGTTATTCGCCTTCCTGAAAGCGGTCAGCAAACAGGGCCTTGATTGCAGTGCATGCCTTTTCTTCATCAGGACCATCAATGACCAGCCGAAGGGTAGTCCCTTTGCCGGCACCAAGCATCAACAGCGACAGAATATTTTTGGCATCCACCAGGCTGGCATCGCGGCCAATCTGGATCGATGATCGATACGACATGGTGAGTTCAATCAGCTTGCCGCTGGCACGGGCATGCAGCCCCAGTTTATTGACGACATCCACAGTAGTATCAATCATGACCAGTACTTCAATTCACGGTGCAGGGTTTGGATCGGCCATTGCTCTTTTAGGGAAGTGGACAGTCGGTTGACCATGTACACCGATCGATGCTGGCCTCCCGTGCATCCGATAGCGACAGTAAGATAATGCCGATGACTCGCCGCAAATACCGGCAGCCAGCGACTCAGAAACTGCTGCAAATCCTCAAACATGGCATTGACGTCCGGGTTGGCATTCAGAAACTCCTGAACTTCCATATCCAGACCGGTTAATGCCCGGAGTGCAGGCTGCCAATGAGGGTTGGGCAAATGGCGCACATCAAATACATAGTCCGCATCCATCGGCAAACCACGCTTGAAGCCAAACGACTCCAGAATCACGATCATCCTATCGCCCTGACCCAGTTTGATGGACAGGGTATGCTGAAGATCATGGATGTTCAGATTGCTGGTATCCAGCGTAATCGTCGCATGGCGTGCGATCACTTCCAGTAACTGCGATTCGGCGTCCAACGCACCGAGCAAGGTACTGTAGCGATCCGTCAGGGGGTGCCGCCGGCGAGTCGCACTGAATCGCGCAACCAGCACTTCGTCACGGGCATTCAGAAACAACACCTCGGGGTCACCAAAATGCCTGAGCTGATGCAGAATATCTTCAAATTGCAGCAAATCCGACCGCGGCGTGCGTACATCCACGCCAAGGGCCAGCATGTCCAGATGATTTTCCTGATCCAGTTTGGCCACGATTTCTGGCAGCAGCGACAAGGGTAAATTATCAATGCAATAGAATCCCAGATCCTCCAGCATTTGCAATGCAGAGCTCTTGCCTGAACCGGAACGACCCGACACTATCAGTAACTTTTTCACAAATCCGCCATCTCCTGGCCTGCCAGTCCCTAGGGGCTGAAGGAGTAAATATCCCAGTCGAAACTATACAAAAAACAAGCGCCCCTGCTCAGGCTTTAATTATTGGAATTGTATCGGAATTCGTCATGCATCACGCTTTTCGGCTAGCAGAGACCGGTCGCTTGCTGCGAAGCTCAGGATCCTTGCCAATATTCACCAGTAAGTTATCAATAAGCCGGGTTTGGCCGAGTTTGGCTGCGACCAGAATCACCCACTCCTTGGCAGTTGATTCAGGATGCAACAGGTCGGTGCTGCGAATTTCGACATAGTCCGGCTCAAAACCCTGTGACTTCAGGGTTGCAACAGCCTTTGCCGACAAATTGTCATATTCTCTGGAGCCCGCCAGCAATTCAGCTGCAATCCAGTTAAGTGTCTGATAAATTAAAGGAGCTTTGCTGCGATCCTCGGGACTCAGATAGGCATTGCGTGAGCTCAGGGCGAGCCCATCCGCCGCCCGAATGGTTGGTACACCGATGATCTCTACGGGAAAACACAGATCTGCCGTCAGACGCCGAATCACCGCCAGTTGCTGGTAATCCTTCTCGCCAAAAAAAGCCAGATTAGGTTGTACAATATTGAAGAGTTTGCTCACCACCGTGGCAACGCCACTAAAGTGTCCCGGGCGATGGGCCCCACACAATTCCTCCGACAGCCCGCCAACCGTCACCAGCGTCGCCTGTGGCCATTGCTGATACATCTGATCTACCGTCGGGGCAAACAAAATGTCACAACTCGCATCAACCAGTAGCTTACGGTCTTCATCCAGCGTACGCGGATAACGGTCAAAGTCCTCACCTACCCCAAATTGCAAGGGATTAACGAAAATACTCACCACTACCAGATCACAATACCGGCGGGCTTCCTGTACCAGCTGAATATGGCCGCTGTGCAAATTACCCATGGTAGGCACCAGCCCAATGGTCTTTCGCCCCAGTCGTGCTGCTGTCAGCGAGGCATTCAGGCCTTGCACGGTGGTTTCAGTTTTCATGCCGTATCCTGCACTCTGTGGTTTGAATGGTTGCTACTTTCCTGTAGACAATCCGATTTCTGTCGTTGATCAATCCCCGAGTTTAACGGGAATCGCAGGCAATTCCTACGGGAAGCCCGCCAGGATCGGGACTGTTTTTTCACACGGCTTTTTCTGAATGCTTGTGCAGACGGCTTTTTGTCACCTATCGTCTGCCAACCCCAGTACGGTATGCATTGTTACTGCTTTTGGTTTATACCCCTTGCTGCTACAGGGCAATCTGGAAACAATGCTCCGGCGCAGGATAGTCTTTGCGCTTCACCGCCTGCTGAAATGTGGTGAATGCCTCTACGATCGACTCACTGTCAGACATAAAATTACGGACAAATCGGGCGGGTTTGCCAAACGTAAGCCCTAACATGTCGTGCATGACCAATACCTGCCCATCACAGTCTGGCCCCGCGCCTATACCAATCACCGGTACCGGAAAGCGCGCCTGTACTTCTGCAGCCAACTGACTGGGCACACATTCAAGCAGCAGCAGAGCCGCCCCAGCCGCCACCACTGCCTCACAATCAGCCAGCAATTGATCCGCTGCTTCGCGGGTTTTACCCTGAACGCGATAACCTCCCAGCACATTGACCGATTGGGGGGTCAACCCCAGATGAATGCAACTGGGTATTCCGCCACGGGCAAGCTGGCGCACGGTCTCCGCCAGCCAGGCTCCTCCTTCCAGCTTCACCACATGGGCACCCGCCTGCATCAACACGCGAGCATTGCTGAGCGCCTCCTCCAGCGTTGCATAACTCATAAAGGGCATATCCGCCAGCAGCAGCGCATGCTGATTGCCCTTGGCGACTGCCTGCGTGTGATAGACCATATCGTCGATCGTGACGGGCAGCGTTGAGCTGTTTCCCTGCACCACCATGCCGAGCGAATCGCCAATCAGAATAGTTTCAATTTCAGCGACTTCCATGGCTTTCGCAAAGGTCGCGTCATAGCAGGTAAGGCAGCCAAAAGGTTCATTGCGGGCTTTGAGTTGCTGCAAGTGGCTCAGACTAATCATGGACTACTCCCGAAAAACGATGCCGGCTATGGGCCTAAGCGCTGGTGACAAAGGACTGCGGTGTACAGTTCGTAGCGAATGATGCGGGGCGCAGCGGGTACTGTCCCTGAATGCCCTATGCCGCACAAGAGGCTTCCTGTGACTGTACCTATCATAATGCCTGTTTCTAATGGCGCTTCTGATGGCACGGTTGGCGGTGCTTTGCTTAGGCCATCCACCAGTTTTGGTCGTCGACACGCGTGATGCCTGTGCTATCCGTCGCCGCCGGCAGGCTGCTCAGCAGTGTTCCGTCAACGGCGAGATCCGGCGCCAGTTCAAGCAAGGGCATTAACACAAAACTTCGCACCTGAAGCTGCAGGTGAGGCACCGTAAGTCGGGGCGTCTGTATGCAGGCGTTGCCATACAACAACAGATCCAGATCGAGTGTCCGCTCACCCCAGTGACGCAAACGCTCCCTGCCCGCCTGTTGCTCCAGCGCCTGTAACACATCCAGTAATGCCAAGGGCTCCAGTGTCGTCTGCAGCTGTGCAACGCCGTTCCAGAAATCCGGCTGATCCTGTGGGCCTACGGGGCGTGAGCGGTATAGCCCTGAGCTACGCACTGGCCCGTAACTCGACAACTCGATCAAGGCACGCCGTATCAGCGCCCTGGAATCTCCCAGATTACTGCCATAGCCGATAAAAGCACTGTTCATCAACACGCCTGAAGTCATTGTCCTAGTCATTGAGTATCACTATTAAAAACGCTCAGCACGATGCAAAACCCTGGACATCCAAGCGCTTTATAAAAACAACTACAAGGGCTCATCCTTTAGCGTTTTACCGTGCGGCTACTCTGGACTAGCCAGACTAATCTGAACCCAGCTCGGAGCGACTAAGAACGATGAGCGTGGCAGGATCACGCTCTCTACGCCGCCGATTCATGCGACGCGGAATGTCGGATTCAACGCGTGCTGATCGGGGTGCCCGATCGGTTTCATCCCATGCAGTCGAAGCTCCAGCCATGCGGTCATCATGCGCATCCTGCCTAATTACAGAACTCACCGAGGTGCTGCTTTGGCCTGATTGTGCTGCCTTAAACGCAGCCGCAGCTTCACGCCGATTACGTCGGCGGCGTGCGGCTTTGCCCAGCACTGGCTCTGCGACATTATCAGCAGTGCCATCTTGCGGAGCTAGGCCCGAAGGCATTTTTTCAACAGCAGACTGAGCAAGTGCTGAAGCAGAATGAGCAATCCCTTCTCCTTCAACGCCCACCGCTTCCTCAGTTCCCAGCCCTTCCTCCAGCCAGCCTTCACGGTCGCGGGTACGCTCGTCCGCTGCATTTTGCCGACGCTGGCGCTGCTGATGGCGATTCAGCAGTTTGATCGCAGATTCACGGGTGTCATTGTCCATGGTCTGGAATTCATGCCACCACTCACCCATGCCTCGTGTTTCCACATCCCCGCAGAGCTCGCGTAAATACAGAAAATCATAAGCTGCACGAAACCGTGGGTGCGCCAGCATGTGCATGACCTGACGCGGCTTGGGCTGAGTCAGCCGGGGCTGTAACTCCCAAACTTCGCGGATAAACTGCTCGGCAAAACGCGGAATCGCGGTATAGGGCTGCTGGCGCTTGAGGACGTCAATGCCCGCCGTAATCATGGCTTCAGACCAGCCATTTCCCCGACTTCTGAGTTGTTTTTCGCGCGCCAGAAAGGTTTCCCAGAGCAAGACTGCATAAAAAAAGGCAGGATTAACAGTTTTGTCCTGTGCGATGCGCTGATCCGTGTTATGAGCCACGCGCTGAATAAACGGCGTTACTTCAGCGGGCACATCGGCGAACAATTGCGGCCAGACATGGTACTCAATCAGTAATGGCAACAGCGCCGTCAAATGACCGCCACCCAGCATTTTCTGCGACTCGTCGTAGAGGCGATGCGGCGAAACCTCGCGCAGCAGGCGCGTCATGGCGGGTGTAAGCTGCGCCAGAATGGCTGGATCAATCTGAAATTCGAGCTTGGCGGCAAACCGGAGCACCCGCAATATGCGTACTGGGTCTTCTTCAAAGCGTTTGCGCGGCTCACCAATCAGCCGCAACTGACGCTTCTGAATATCCGCCATCGCATGACAAAAATCCAGAATCACCCCGTGACGTGGCTGGTAATACAAGGTGTTAATCGAAAAATCGCGCCGAGCAAAATCCTGGTGAATGGTTCCCCAAACATTGTCGCGGGTAATCATCCCTGAGGCTGTCGTGACGCCCTGGCGTGGAGGCGCCCGAAACGTGGCCACTTCGATCATGTCACGGCCAATGTACACGTGAGCCAACTCAAAGCGCCGGCCAATAATCCGGCAACGACGCCCAAATACCTGTTTGATCTGTGCCGGAGTGGCATTGGTAACGGCGTCAAAATCCTTGGGGCGCATCCCCAGTAACAGATCCCGTACTCCGCCGCCCACGATATAAGCTTCAAAGCCTGCATCCACCAGCGTATCAAGGACTTCCAGAATGGCAAAGGACAGACGCTCTGGCGTCAAACCAAAGTCGGAAGCACGTAGGGTTTGCACGCGGGGAACGCTCCTGCCCTCTCGGGGCGTATCAAGGGGAACTTTTGAGAAAACTTTGGTCAAAATTCTGGCCGCAACTCTGGTCAAAACTTGGGCCACATGGGGCAGAGTACCGACAGATCGGACTGTCAGGGCTAAGAATCATAACGGGATAATGCCCTCAGGGCAATTTTACCCGCTGCAGTGGATTCTCAAAGGCGCTAGTTTTTAGCTGGCTTAAGCCGAACCTTCGCAGTCCTGAACCGAACTTTAAGTTCCCGATAGCGCAATTTATTTCTCAGGAATATTTCCCTTATTGCCAAAAATAAAGCACAAGAGACCATTGCTGATCTCTTGTGCTGTGCTTTGGAGTAGCCGGCAGGCTGTTCAGTTCTATGACTGAATCGGCCTGCCGTGCGGTGGTATTATTATTACCTTTTCTTCTTCCCTCATTGGACACAGAAAGTCGCTGTATCCATTTACGCTCGTTGTCGTGATGCCTCGTGCTGCTGCTCCAAATTGTTACTATAGGACGGGCGCAGTGGGCTACTTTTAGTTTAACCAAATGTCTTAACGTGGTCAGCTTAACAATTGCAGGGTTCGTGCCAACTTTAAAAAAATCTAAAAAAGTGAGAAATATGTCACTCTATTCAAGCAAATTGGCGCGTTAAGTTAATATTTATAATTTTAATATAAAGAAATCAGTGTAGAAATTTTACATAGTGTTACGAGGTGTCCATGTTTATGGGTATAAAAGTAACACTCTATCCAGCCCTTACAGCCTTCCTTACACAAAAAAAATTACTTTGAGTTGGAGGAAGAACCATTGCGCAGCCAAAGCAGTGCAAGCCACCGCGATCCTGCACAATAAACACTCATCTCGCCAGCTCCATCGCCACTAGAGACTGCTCAGTCAATGCACCAATGATCGCGATTTTTTTCCAGTGTTGCGGGTCCAATGCCTTTGACTTCAGTCAATTCGGCAAGATGGACAAATTTGCCATGTGCCTGACGGTAGGCGATGATGGCCTGTGCCTTGGACGGGCCGATTCCCGTACTGCTCCGATCAAACAGCTCAGCCGATGCCGTGTTAACCCCGATTCGTGTGCCCGGATTCATTGAATTTTGTGTCAAGGGCTTGGCATCTGACTGACGGGAAGTAGCTGCTAAAAATGGATTGGCCGAAGAACGAGCCGCGCTGCCACCGCGAGTGGACAGTATATTTGAGGTGACAAAGGCCCCTTCCCCGGTCGAGCACTGTTCCGCGGAATTGGCGGAAGATAGGACTGAGGGTTCCTCCGTCGATCGTGAGCTTGCTGATTTGCCTCCGGTCCATTCCGTGGTCAGATAGACGGGTCTGGCTTCTACCGGAACAGCCATTCCGAAACTCAGCACTATGTAGCCCAACAGCCAAAGCAGCAAGCTCCCCGATACACGGGCTAATAATTGTATTCGCGAAATTCGCTGGCAGCCTATCCAGTAGGTTGAACGCTCGGGTGGGCACACCGTGCGGCCAACAGCTCCTTCACGAGCGCTTAAATTTGAAGACATTTCCCATTCTCGTTAATTAGCGGTTTTTATTTAAATTTATTTAAAATCAGTTTCTTAAAAATTTTAGAACACCACGATGCCTCTAGGAATTGGGACAATGCTCAGTTAACCTTTTATCAACGCTCAAGGCCCTTGGCCTCGTCCCACCACCGATCCAGTTCTTCCAGTGAAGAATCCGCCCAGTCGCGGCCACTCGCCTGCAGACTCGTTTCAACAGTCTGAAAACGCCGACGAAACTTGCGAATGGTGCCTAATAACGCCATCTCAGGGGAAACGTTCAGTTTGCGAGCGACATTGATCAGTGCAAAAAAGGCATCCCCCAACTCGTCCGTGATCGCCTCAGCATCCTGCAAGCCGATTGCCTCGTCCAATTCCGACAGTTCTTCCGTCAATTTAGCCCGGGCACCCTGTATGTCCGGCCAGTCGAATCCGACTTTGGCCACGGTTTTTTGCAGGGATTCGGCCTGCATCACTGCCGGCCCATGCTTGACCGCGCTGAGGAGCGAAGTGGTTTGAATACTGCCACTGCCCTGTTTTTCTTGCTGCTTAATGGCTTCCCATTGCGCACTGACCTGAGCTTCTGTTTCCAGTTCCTGTCCACCAAATACATGGGGATGACGACGGATCAGCTTGTGACATAGCCCATCAACCACCTGCTCAAACCCAAAGGCGTGCTGCTCCTGGTACATCACAGACTGAAAAACGACCTGTAGCAGCAAATCGCCCAGCTCGTCCGCCACGGCGGCGGAGTCACCCGATTGTACCGCCTGTTCCACCTCGTAGGCTTCTTCGATGGCATAGCGCGTGAGCGACTGCGGGGTCTGCTTTTGATCCCACGGGCATTCCCGGCGCAGGCGTAGCATGATGGCCTGTAAATCTTCCAAAGTATAAGTCGTCATTGGTCAAGACCCATTGGGAAACGGTCAGGAATTATCCTAAATTCGAGTTTTGATGCCGGCCAAGCCCATGGAGTCGGTATATCAGCCGACACTTCAGGGAGCAGACCATGACCAAAGCGATCTTCATAACGGGTGCCGGAGCCGGAATTGGAGGGGCAACGGCACGCAGACTCGCCAGTCATGGCTGGAAAGTCGGGCTGTACGATATTGATTTTGACGCCGTAACGCAACTGGCTGCTGAACTCGGCCCCGATAAAGCACGTGCCGGACAGCTGGATGTCACTTCTGAGGCCGACTGGCAGCGCTGCCTGACGGATTTTTATGGCTGGCAAAACCGGCTGGATGTCCTGTTGAATAATGCCGGAATACTGTATTCGGGCCATTTTGAATCCATCGCAGCTTCGGACTACGCGCGACTACTGGAGATCAACATCCATGGCGTGGTGCTGGGCTGTCAGACGGCACTTCCTTATTTGAGGCAGACCCCGCATTCCCGGGTAATCAACTTGTCTTCTGCCTCAGCGATCTATGGTCAGGCCTCGCTGGCAGTGTATTCAGCCAGCAAATTTGCCGTACGAGGACTGACGGAGGCACTGGATAATGAATGGCAGCCTTATGGCATTCGAGTGATGGATATCATGCCGTTCTTCGTTAAAACCGCGATGCTGGAAAACATGGACGCTGCCAGTGTACGCAAGGTCAGTATGCGACAAACCCCGGAAGACGTTGCCCAAGTGATCGAACGGGCAGCTACCAGTAATCCCAAATTTGCGCCAACGCACTGGCCAGTCGGACTGGCGGTCAAACTACTTGGCTCTATTTCCAGCGTCTCTCCGGATCGGGTAAATCGACTGGTGAATGGCTGGCTGGCAACGGACTAAGAGGCCCGCTGAGCATGCTTACTCCCTATTTCTGGGGATAGGCGCTGGCGCTTGGTTGCTCTAAATTAAGACGGTGGGGCATTCCGTTAATGATCGGCCTTTTCTTGCGCTATTGCCTCCGGTAACGGATAATTCCGCGCATTCGGGCTCACCCGAACGGGGATTCTATGAAGATTGGGTGATCTACGCTCAATAGCCCTTGCCAATTCAAATGATTGATAATTGAGACAGGATTACCGCCATGCGTCATGTTAATTCACTAATGCTCACCTCTGTTTTGACCATTGCCAGCATGACCGCACAGGCCGGCTGGATGGATGCGCTGAATACCGTTGGCCAGATTGCTGGCGCAGTTCAGAACGGTCGTCAAACCGGCACTGACCCTTATACAACGGCTTCAGAGGCTTATAAACAAGCAGAAGCCAGCAAGGCCATGCAGTATGCGCAGGCTGCTCAAGCAGAAGCAAACGGCACCATGGCCAATCCGCCGAGCTACTATGCCAATATGGATTGCGCCGCACTTGAGATCAATGCCCTGCAATCCCAGCGCGAGCTGGACGTCATCAAGGCGAATGTCAAGGATCTGGATGCGGTACTGGCCGATCCTCAATACCAGCAGCAAAAGAATATGGGTAGCACCATTGGTGCTCTTGGGAGCCTGCTGGCCCAGCGTGGTGGAAAATCCGCTCAGTTTGCTCAGGTTGCCCAGCAAATGGGTGCCAACTCGACCGCTGCTGATTCCAAAATGGATACTCAGCTGGCACTGGCTAAAAAATACATGAGCGACCTGGAAAGCATCAAGGTTTACCAGAAATACAAATGCGCAGCACCAGCCGCTCAGCAAGTCGTGCCGACTGCCGCCAAACGCCGTTAAGTGTGGCTTGGCTGCCCTGCACAGGGTGCCTGATAGTCTGAAAATACAAAACGCCCCAGTCAAATGGGGCGTTTTTTTGGCTAACCTTAACAACCCAGGTCATTAACGAGGTCAGTTACGGTTTCAGAGCCAGACTGTTAGAACTTCTAGAACTTCGGCAACTCTACCTGTTCCTTTTCTGCTTCCTCTACTGAGGGCAGATTTTTCAGCAAGGGGCTTCCAGCATCTTCGCGAATCCAGGTCTGGGTTCGACCAAGCAAAGACACACCCAAATAGCCGCGCATGGTGAGTCGCCGGCGATCGGGG